>JAPHTA010000266.1 GCA_026196475.1 Sedimenticola sp. | reverse complement strand
GCCGGGGCAGAAGATCGACATCACGGTCTCCTCGATCGGCGACGCCAAGAGCCTGCGCGGCGGTACCCTGCTGATGTCACCGCTGAAGGGCGCCGACGGACGGGTCTATGCCATCGCCCAGGGCAACCTGGTGGTGGGGGGACTCAGCGCCTCCGGTGCCGACGGCTCCAGCATCACCATCAATATTCCCAGTGTCGGGCGGATTCCCAACGGCGCCACGGTGGAGCGTACCGTCAACTCTTCCTTCAACCAGGGCAACTTCCTGACGCTGAACCTGCACGAGGGCGACTTCACCACCGCCAAACGGGTGGTGGACTCGATCAATGACGCGGTAGGTCCCGGCATGGCCCGGGCCCTGGACGCCACCTCGATACGGGTCAACACCCCGGCCGATGCAGGCCAGCGGGTCAGCTTCGTCTCGCTGATTGAAAACCTGCCGGTGGATCCGGGTGAGGTGGCGGCCCGGGTGATCGTCAACTCCCGGACCGGTACCGTGGTGATCAGCAACCAGGTCAAGGTCTCCCCGGCGGCGGTCTCTCACGGCAGCCTCACGGTGACCATCAGCGAGCAGCCGGAGGTCTCCCAGCCGGAGGCACTCTCAGGCGGGCAGACCACGGTGGTTCCACGCACCGATGTCAGTGTTGCCGAGGGCGGCAGCCGCATGTTCCTGTTCAATCCCGGCGTATCCCTGGACGAGGTGGTGCGCGCGGTCAACCAGGTAGGCGCGGCGCCTTCCGACCTGGTGGCGATACTCGAGGCCCTGAAGCAGGCCGGCTCACTGAAGGCAGAGCTGGTGGTGATCTGATGAACCAGCTGGCCAACGCCTCCATCTACACCGACATGCAGGGGCTGACCGCGCTGAAGGCGCGCGCGGTCGAGGATGCCGAGGGTAGCCTGGATGCAGTGGCACGCCAGTTCGAATCCCTGTTCGTGCAGCAGATGCTCAAGAGCATGCGCCAGGCCGGGCTGGGCGAGGGGCTGATGGACAGTGAGCAGAGTCTCTTCTACCGCGATATGTACGACCAGCAGCTGTCACTGCATCTGGCGGAGCATGGCGGCATCGGACTGGCCGAGGTGATCAAGCGACAGATGGGAGACGGCGAGTCGACTGTCGATGTCGAGGGCAAGGGAATCGAGGCTTACCGGCAGATGGCGATACGGCTGCAACAGTCCCTGACCGGCAGGCCTCAGGAAACTTCGGTGCCGGATGTCGTTACCACCGACAGCGAGACGGCTGCAGTCGCCAACAGTCTGGATAGTACCGAGGACTGGAGTACTGAGCGCTTCGTCGAGGAGTTGTGGCCCTGGGCAGTGGAGGCGGCCGGCATGCTGGGCCTGAAGCCGCAGGCGCTGCTGGCCCAGGCGGCACTGGAGACCGGCTGGGGCAGGCACCAGATCCGCGGTGCCGATGGCGCACCGGCCAACAACCTGTTCGGTATCAAGGCGGATCGTCGCTGGGAGGGAGACCGGGTCAGCGTGAGCACCCTGGAGTACGAGCAGGGGACCGCGGTAAAGAAGCGTGCCTATTTCCGCTCATACGAGACACCCCGGGACAGCTTTCATGACTATGTCGGTTTTCTGCAGGCCAATCCGCGTTACCAGAAGGCGCTGCAATCAACCGCTGACAGCAGTGCCTACTTCCAGGCACTGCAGCAGGCCGGCTACGCGACAGATCCGGAATATGCCAGCAAAATCAATGCAGTAATGAATGGGCCCGAGATGAGCCGGGCGCTGGAGCGGCTCAAGTCCGAGGAGTTGCGGCCGCTATGAACAAGTATCGACGGGACAAGCGAGCTGGCCATGTGGGATCACGAAATCAGCAGACTGTGGCTGTTGTGACAAGCTGCAACGGGATCGGTCTTGATCGTGGAATCCGGCTGTGCCATGGCGGGACGGGTTTGGGTTCGTTTCCCGAGTCGAGGAAATAGAGATGGCAGACATACTCAATATCGGCACCTCGGGACTGCTTGCGTTCCAGCGCTCCCTGACTACCACCGGGCACAACATAGCCAATTCGGATACTGAGGGGTACAGCCGCCAGCGGGTCACATTTGCAACCCGCATACCGCAGCCAACGGGGGTTGGTTACCTGGGGTCCGGTGTCCAGGTGACCGAGATCCAGCGGATGTATGACGACTTCCTGGCCGGACAGATGCGGGCGTCCCAGTCTGCCGCTTCCGAGATGGAGATCTACTACAGCCACGCGGCGCGCATCGACAACGTTCTGGCCGACCCGAATATCGGCCTGGATCCGGCAATCCAGGATTTTTTTGACGCGGTACAGGTGTTGGCGGACGATCCCTCCTCCATCTCCACCCGTCAGGCCATGCTCTCGGAAGCGGGGGCGATGGTGAATCGCTACCACGACCTTAGCCGGCAGTTTATCGATTCCAATAACCAGCTTAACCAGGAACTGGCGGATGTGGCTACCGAGATTTCCGGTCTGGCCGAGGGAATTGCCCGGGTCAACCAAGGAATTATCGAGGCGTCGGGAGCCGGTGGCAGCGCGCCGAATGATCTCCTTGATCAGCGTGAGGTGCTGCTGAACGATCTCTCCAAGCTGGTCAATATAAGCGTGGTGCCACAGGATAACGGGGCCTGGAATGTATTTATCGGCAAGGGTCTGACCCTGGTCATTAATGGCACAAGTGCAGAGCTGACCGCGGTTAACAGCAGCAGTGATCCGAGTCAGCGGGATATTGCTTTCACCAATGTCTCGGGTAGCCAGGTGGTGACTGATCAGCTTTCCGGGGGCGAGTTGAGCGGCTTGCTCAACTATCGTGATCAGATCCTCAAGCCGGCAATCAACCAACTGGGCCTGGTGGCGATCGGTATGACCGACCGGATCAACACCCAGCATCAGCAAGGCCTGGACCTGGACGGCAATTTCGGCACCCAGTTCTTTGCCTCCCATAGCGTTGGGGTACTGGGGGATGCCAACAACACCGGCGGAGCGGCTGTTACCGCGGCCTACGTAGACACCGGCAACCTGACCGCCAGTGACTATGAGCTGCGGGCCACCACGGTGGCGGACCAGTTCACCCTGACCCGGCTGTCGGATGGCCAGGTCACCACAATCAACACCGGCGGCGCCTACCCCTACACCACGGCGGAGATCGACGGTATCTCGATCAGCATCTCGGCGGCCGCCGCGGCCGGGGACAGCTTCCTGATCCAGCCGACGCGAAACGCTGCCCATGATCTTCAGATGCTGGTCAGCGATCCCCGCAAGATCGCCGCGTCGGGTCCGGTCAGGGCGGGGGAGTCTACCAATTCCGGTGGTGGACCGAACCAGGGCAACGGCGTTATTTCCCAGCCGGATTACAGCAACACCAGCAATCTCCCACTGGCTGGACCGGCAACCATCACCCTGGAGTGGAGCGCCACCGCTCACCTGGGCGGTCCCGGGTTTGCCGTGACCGGCGGTCCGGGTGGCACCCTGGCCTATGATCCGGCCACCCAGCCGAACGGGGCCAACTTCAGCTTCCCCGCCTATGGTGGCATGAGCTTCACCGTTACCGGCACGCCGGTTGCGGGGGATCGCTTTGTCATCGAAAACAATAGCGGCGGTGTGGGCGACAACCGGAACGCCCTCAAGCTGGCCGACCTGCAATCGGCCAACACCCTGCTCGGACAGACCGGTGGCGGCCTGGAGACGGCCACGTTCCAGGAGACCTACAGCCAGCTGGTCTCGGACGTTGGCTCCAAGACCCATCAGGCCGAGGTCAACTTCAGCGCCACCGATGGCCTGCGGGAACGGCACAAGAACTCCCTGCTCTCCGTCAGTGGTGTTAATCTGGACGAAGAGGCGGCCAACCTGATCAAGTTTCAGCAGGCCTACCAGGCGGCGGCCCAGGTAATCACCGTGGCCAATACCCTGTTTGATACACTGATCGGTGCCGTCAGATCGTAGACGGATCGTAGGTTGGGGTGAGGAACGAACCCCAACAAAGGGTAGGGTGGGCACGTCTTTTGTGCCCACGCGGAAGACACGGCACGGGACAAAACGGTGGGCAAGGACGGTATCGTTTGTTGGGGTTCGCGGGCTCACCCCAACCTACCAGAACCCCCTGCGGGAATACGTGGCACGGGGCAAAAATGTGGACACAGACGGATTCGTAGGTTGGGGTGAGGAACGAACCCCAACAGAACAATGAATTAAGCGTTTGTTGGGGTTCGCAGGCTCACCCCAACCTACTGAACCGCTGCGGAAAGGCGCGGAGGCAACAAATGTTACGTATATCAACCCAGATGATCAGCGAGCGAAGTCTCAGCGCCATGCTGCGCCAGCAGAGTGAGCTGAACGATACCCAGCAGCAGCTCTCCACAGGTCGTAGGGTACTGACTCCCTCTGACGATCCGGCCAGTGCTTCGCGGATCCTGGGCCTGAACCGGGCGGTGGATACCCTGACCCAGTACCAAGGCAACATCGATCGCCTCACCGCCCGGCTGGAGACCGAGGAGGGGGCCCTGGAAGGGATCACCAACCTCCTGCAGCGGGTTCGGGAGTTGACGGTTCAGGGTAACAACGACGTACAGACAACGGCGGACAAGACCGCCATTGCAAGCGAGATCAGGCAGCTGAACGCCCAGCTTTTCTCCATGGCCAATTCCAAGGACAGCGGGGGAGAGTATGTATTTGCCGGTTACCAGACCGGCACCCGCCCCTTTTCGTTCAACCTGGGTACCTATAGTTACAATGGCGATAGTGGACAACGGGAGCTGCAGATCGCCCCGGATCGCACTGTGGCGGATGGTGACAACGGATTTGATGCCTTCATGAACATCGCCACAGGACCGGTGGCAACCGTAAACGTCGCGGCAGCCACCGATCCGGTACCCGGTGCCATCGCGGACGGTGACATCACCATCGACGGCGGCAACGGCAGCGGAGCTATCAGTATCGGCGCCCTGCCGGCAGCGGCCGATCCGACCGAGCGGGCGACCCAGCTCAGGGATGCGATAAATGCCGTCAGTGGCCAGACCGGTGTATCCGCGGAGTCTGCCACGGCCACCACCCTTACCCTGACTGCCGTTGGCGGGACAGGAGTAACGGTGAACATTGCCGGAAGCGCCACTACTGCCAATACCGGTCTCAGTTCCGCCACCACGGCGCCTACGACCACGAAAAGAAGCGTTTTCGAGACCCTTGATAACCTGGCAGCCGATCTGGAGGCTGGAAACCCGGTGGATCGCTATATCGCCGACGTGGATCTGGCGCTGGGTAACATTATCGATATCCGAACCACGGTAGGTGGCCGCCTTAACGCGATCGAGGAGCAGCAGACCGTGAATGCGGACCTGAAGCTGAACCTGGAGATCCATCGTGCCGAGGAGCGGGACCTGGACTATACCGAGGCGATAAGCCGCTTCGAGAGCCAGATGACCGCGCTGCAGGCAGCCCAGCAGGCCTACGTGAAGGTTAAGGGGCTGTCCCTGTTCAACTACCTGTAGGAGGCCCACTCCCGGACCGAAATATGACTGTAGGAGGCCCGCCCCCGGGCCGAATTATGGAGGGGGTAAGCGCTGTAGGAGGCCCGCCCCGGGCCGAATTATGGAGGGGATAAGAGCTGTAGGAGGCCTGCCCTCGGGCCGAATGGCGGCAGGCGCAAGATCTGTAGGAGGCCTGCCGTGGGTCCGAATCGCGGCGAGGGCGCCGCTCCTACAGGTATAAGACTGATTTTAAACGAAAAAATGGACAAGAATTTTTGTAATGACATCCCCGGATTTTTTTGATTTTTCCCTTAAAGAATTCAACGTGATGGCCGTTACAGGTACCGGAGGCGGTAAATATCAGAAAACTGTTCCGATATATCCGCCAATTATCAACCTGACCCCGAGGGCACCCAGACGGTAGCTAAAGGGGAATAAGGAGCTAGAAAATGCCTCAGATTATCAACACCAACATCCAGTCCCTGACTGCCCAGCGGAACCTGAATCAGTCCCAGTCCTCCATGGCGACCGCCATGGAGCGCTTGTCGTCCGGTCTGCGCATCAACAGCGCCAAGGACGATGCGGCCGGTCTGGCTATCTCCGAGCGTATGACCTCCCAGATCCGGGGATTGAACCAGGCGATTCGAAATGCCAATGACGGTATCTCGTTTGCTCAGACGGGTGAGGGTGCCCTCTCGACCATGGGTGATGCGGTTCAGCGTATTCGTGAGCTGGCCGTGCAGTCGGTGAACGATACCAATTCATCCTCAGACCGGCAGGCCCTGAACAACGAGGTTTCTCAGCTTATTGCTGAAGTTAATCGAATTGCTAATTCAACGCAGTTTAATGGGCAGAATATTCTGGATGGTTCGTTGAGTACTCTTACTTTCCAGGTAGGATCGAATCAGAATCAAACTATCTCGGTGGATGGAGTTGACGCGCGCGGTTCAAAATTAGGCGCGGACACGGGGACAGGTGAGTATGTTGTGTTATCCGATCTCAGAGGCGCAACGGCTACGACAGATACGATTACAATTAACGGGCAAACCATTGATGTTGGTGCCACGGTAGATGCAACTACTGGTGATATCAACGATTTGGTCTCTGCTATCAATGCGGTTGCATCAGACTCTGGTGTGACCGTACAAAAGGCGTCCGAGCTTGATGTGGCACTTACGTTTACTGCGAGTGCAGCTGCCGAGACACTGACTGTTAATGGCGTTGCAATAGCTGGCGCGGCTAATGATAACATCGATGCTTGGACTGACGCAATCAATGCTGTGTCGGGACAAACAGGTGTAACAGCAGATAACGATGGCACTGACATTACTTTCTCAAGTGCAAATGGCGCCGATATCACGCTGGCGCAATCAGGTACTAATGCGCTCTTTGCGGGTGCTGATGGACCGGCGGTAGGCGGTAGTGAGACCTATCAAGCGTCCCTTGTTTTGGCAACTGATGTTGGTGATTCAGCCGCAAGCGCTTCATACACTATTTCAGGGGCAGGTACTGGTTTAGCAGATACAGGTCTGGATTCCATTACCTATAACAGGAATATCTTGAACGATGTTGATGTTTTGACGAGTTCCACGGCAACTGACGCATTGCAGACGATCGATTTTGCTCTTGAGCAAGTGAATGGCCTGCGTGCTGAGCTAGGTGCTGTGCAGGTTCGTTTTGAATCAACGATTGCCAACTTGAGCGTATCTTCAGAGAACCTTTCTGCCGCCCGTTCCCGTATCCGTGACGCGGATTTTGCCGCCGAAACAGCGGAAATGACCCGTTCACAGATCCTGCAGCAGGCAGGCGTGGCGATGGTGTCCCAGGCCAATGCACTGCCGCAGAATGTGCTGTCACTGCTTCAGTAAGGGACTGAATGGCCGGGGGCGCTACCATGACCCCCGGCCTGACTGAATAGGTGCCACTATGATTAACGAGATCTCTCACAATGTTGCGGGGGCTCAGCCTCTGCAGTCGAAGGGGAACTCGGAGTCTGTCGGCAGAGTGCGGGAGCAGTCTGCAGTGGACGCACCAGCAGAAGCACGATCTTCGATACAGGAACCGGCCGGTGAGCATGGGGCAGCAACTGCCCCGGTTGACCAGGGGCAGGTTGGCGAGGCGGTGGAAAGCCTCAACCAGTACGCCCAGTCAGTCCAGCGACAGCTGGAGTTTTCTGTGGATGAAGAGAGCGGAAAGACCATTATTAAGGTTATTGACGCGGAAACTGGTGAAACGATCCGGGATATTCCCCCCGAGGAGGTCCTGAATATGCAGAAGAAACTGAAAGAGACCAGCGACCAGATGTTTCATCGCGAAGAGTCGAGCGTTTCGTTGCTGTTTCAGGGCAAGGCATAACCAACCGGACCGGCGACAGGGAGGTTGCTGGCCGAATTTAGCTTTATTTCGTGGAAGGGATTCTGGTCCTCCCCGTACTGCACGGGACGAACTGTCAACGGAGGCCGGGTTCCATCCCACTAGTTTAGGAGGCCGGAATGGCTATCTCATCTCCAGGGCTCGGTTCGGGCCTTGATGTCAACGGAATCGTCTCCCAGTTGATGTCGGTTGAGCAACAGCCCCTGATCCGCCTGAATCAGAAAGAGGCCCGGGTCCAGGCCGAGATTTCTGCCTACGGAACCCTCAAGAGTGGCCTCTCATCGCTGCAGACGGCGATGGATAAACTGGCCGACCCTGAAACCTTCCGGGCGACCAAGGCGACCTCTTCTGACGCCGATGTATTCACGGTCTCTTCCGATACCGATGCGGTGACATCCTCTTACAACGTCACGGTAAACCGGCTTGCTCAGCAGCACAAACTGGGATCGACCGAGTTTGCGTCGACGGCCACCTTTGGTGGAACAGCGGGGGACGAGCTGACCCTGACCGTGGGGTCTGACAGTTTTACCCTGGATCTCTCCAGCGCCAATACCCTGCAGGAGATCCAGTCCGCGATCAACGCAGAGAGCAACGAAACCGGTGTGACCGCGGGATTGATCACCGGAGACAGCGGTAACCAGACCCTGGTGCTGACCTCCGGCTCCTCCGGCTACGACAACCGGGTCCAGCTCTCCTTTGGCGGCAGCCTGGATTCCAGTACCTTCAACTTCTCCATGCTAAACCGGGATGCTAACGACCAGTTGCTGGCCGACGAGACGGAACTGGACGCCTCCCTTACGGTGGATGGCGTTTCGGTCACCCGTTCCAGCAACAGTATCAGTGATGCGATTGAGGGATTGACGTTGAACCTGCAGTCGGCTGGCCAAGCCAGTGTATCCATCGCCGCCGACACCGGCGTGGCGAAGAGCGCAGTTTCAGGCTTCGTGCAAGCCTATAATAGCCTGAAGGATCAACTCTCGACCCTGGATGCCAGCGGTGCCAGTGGCAGTGTGTTGCGCAATATCGAGAACCAGATTCGGGGTGTATTGAATACAAAGATAACCGGGCTGGGCGACTACAGCTATATCTCGGAGCTGGGCGTTACCACTAACTCGGATACCGGGAAGCTGGAGTTTGATAGTGAGACGCTGGTAACCGCCCTGGAAGATGCGGCCGACAGCGTCACGGGCTTCTTTAGTGATGAGGATAGTGGTTTTGCCGTCGGCTTCGGTACCCTGCTGGAGGGTTTTGTCCAGTCGGGTGGTACGATTGACAGTATTATCGAGGGTGGCAACAACCGGATCGACAGTATTGAAAGAAGTCGCGAATCCCTGGAGCGCCGCCTGGAGGACATTGAGGCGCGCTATCTCAGGGAGTTCGGTGTTCTGGACGGTCTTATCGCCAACATGTCGACCACCAGTGAATACCTGACCAGCCAGCTGGATATCCTCTCCAACCTGGCCGGTGGTGGAAGAAACAACAACTAGCGGCTAGTATGGAACCATCGCCCGGCCGCCGCCTGAATTGACGTGGAGTACCCATGGTGAAATCGAGATTGAAGAGTGCGCTGACACAGTACAACAGTGTCAGTGTCAACTCTGGCATAGAGGACGCAACCCCCCATCGTCTGGTGCAGATGCTGATGGAGGGTGCGCTGGACAAGATTGCCGCCGCCAAGGGGCACATGGTGCGTAACGAGCCGGCGGAGAAAGGGCGCTTTATCAGCTGGGCCATCTCCATCATCAGTGGTCTGCAGAGCAGCCTGGATATGGAAGCGGGGGGGGAGCTTTCCCGCAACCTGGATGACCTTTACGACTACATGGTTCGACGCCTGGGTGAGGCCGGGGCGAACAACGACCCGGCAATCCTGGACGAGGTCTCCTCACTGCTGCTGGAGGTGAAGTCGGCCTGGGATGTGATTCCATCCGAGCTGGATGCCCAGAACCGCCAGTCCGCCCTGTGAGCGGACGGTCAGATGCTTGAACAGATCCTTGAGACCAGTCGCAAAATGCTGGCGCTCGCCGAACAGGATGAGTGGGAGCAGGCGGAAGCGCTTCAGCGCCAGCGCCAGGAACTGATCGAAAAGACCTTCCCGCTGGACGATGAAACCGCACACTCTGCGCAGACAGCAACCCTTCTGAAACAGATTCTCTCCCTAGACGGGCAATTGAGAAGGTTGGCGGAGAGTCGGCGCAAGGAGATCGGCCGGGCCCTGGGCAAAATCAGCCAGGGCCGTCAGGCCACCCGGGCTTACCGGGATACTTCACGAGGCTAGCCGTCCACCGCTCCTGGACCGACCGATGGGTTGCGTCGTGCTTCCGCCACCCACCCTGCGTCCTGGTTCAGAGGAAAAGGCCGTACACGGAGCGGGGCAGCCTAAGCTGTGATCACCACTTCAACCTGTAGGATGGGTGGAGGCGCGAACCACCCTTTCCTGGATAATCTCCGCAGTCAGATGCGCCGCGACCCCTCTTTGGGTGAGGCCAAACGATGGCTGATATGCCTGGAAGCTGCCGATGGACTGATTGATGGGTTACGTCGTTCCTCCTTCACCCATCCTACCCTCTGGTTCAGAGAAAGAGGCTGCATAGGAGCAGAAGCATCTTTAAGCTGCGATCACGCTCATCAACTTGCAGGATGGTGGAGACGCCCCCTCTCTTTGTTGGAGATACTCTGCGGCCTGGTGCGCCGTAACCCATCTGAGGTCCCAACAGGGATCAGGTGCTGATAATGATTTCCAGCACAAACTTGCTGCCGAAATAGGCCAGCATCAGCACCAAGAAACCGGCCAGGGTCCAGGTCAGGGCCTTCTGTCCGCGCCAGCCGAAGCGGTGGCGGCCCCATAGCAGGGTGCCGAAGACCAGCCAGGCGACAATCGACAGCAGCGTCTTGTGGACCAGGTGTTGCGCGAAAAGATCCTCCAGGAACAGGAATCCGCTGAGCAGGGCCACGGTCAGCAGGGCGAAGCCGAATCCGATCATCTCGAACAGCAGTGCCTCCATGGTCTGCAGGGGAGGCAGGGCGCGGATGAACCCGCCCGGATGTTGATGCCTGAGGTGGTGATCCTGAATCGCCAGCAGGATCGCCTGCACACTGGCCATGGTCAGCATGCTGTAGGCGAGCAGCGAAATCAGCACATGGATTCGCAGGCCCCAGGGGGCGTTGCCGGCCATAATGTGGTCGGGAGGGAAGTGCATCTCCAGGGCGATGGTCAGCGCGGCCAGCGGCAGTAGCGTGATGCCGAGGTTCTCCACCGGTTTGCTCAGGGCGGAGAGCATCAGCAGCAGGACCACGGTCCAGGCGATAAGGGAGGAGGCGCCGAAGAAACTGAGATTGAGGCCCCCTTCGATATCCATGCCCTGGTACAACAGGTAGGCGTGCAGGAGAATCCCGCCAATTGCTGTTAGGATGCCGGTGTAGCGGGGGAGCG
>JAPHTA010000037.1 GCA_026196475.1 Sedimenticola sp. | reverse complement strand
TCCACGCTGGTCATGTTGAAGATGCTGCGCACCAGGAGAATGCTGCTCTGGGACTCGTGCCGCACCAGGTCGGAGAGCGCCAGCACGCCGACCGGTTGCTGGCGGTGCATGATTGGAAGATGATGTATGTTGTTGCGCAGCATCAGTAGCATCGCCTCGAACACGTAGGCGTTGTCATCCAGGGTGACCATCACCCGGGACATCACCTGTGCCACAGAGCTGTCCGGTGAAAGACCGGTCGCCAGCACCCGCTCACGCAGGTCCCGGTCGGTAACGATACCGTCCGGACCCGGGGTGTCAGAGTCGTCCGGGTTCGGGTTGATCACCAGCAGGGAGGAGATATGCTGCTCGGTCATGATCTCCGCCGCCTGCCTTATGCTGGCCGAATCCGGCACCGTGACCAGGTCCCGGGTGATCAGCTCCTTCACCTTGACCGAGGTCAGGTCGTTGTTGTCCTGGTAATCGGAGACCGCCTTGCGCAAGAGCGAGTTGTTCTCGCTCTCGAAGTAGTCGGCAAAGGTCTCGAAACGATCGCAGTAGTCCTGGAACAGCTCGAACGGAATGCAGTAGACCAACGTGTCCTCGATCGCCTTGACCGGAAAGCGGACCCGCTGATTCATCATCAGGCTGACCTGACCGAAGACGTCGCCGTCTGCCAGTCGGTTGTACAGTTCCCCGGTTCTGCGGTAGGTCTCTACGGCCCCCTTTCGAATCACGTAGAGCTCCTGTATCGGCTCTGAAAGGGTCAGGATATCGCTACCCGATCGGTAGTAGGAAACCTCCACCTGTTGCGCCAGTTCGTTGAGCACTTCCTCGGGAAGTTCATCGAAAGGCGGGTGGTTGAGCAGAAAACCTGCAATTTCCAGCTGTTCGGCATGCACGTCTATTTTCCCGGCAGTGACGAGGCGCAGAGCCTGGAAACCCCCATCGCCCGTGTGTGAATAATCAGGACACCTTGGAACTACAATGCATGAAAGCCGACGCCCAATGCAAATCATCACTGCCGCGGGGTGGCACGGCCGGAACCTGGCTCAGTCCACTGTTTCACGCCGCAACAAGGCCGCCTTGAGTTCGAGCTTGTCCAGAATCTGCTGTAGCTGGGACCGCTCCTCCTCACTCAATACCGACAACAGCTGCTCCTCACGCTGGAGCGCAATCGGGATGATCCGCTCGTACACCGCCCTGCCCCGCGCACTCAGGCGAAGTGAAGCTCTTCGCTTGTCCCGGCTGTCGATACCGCGCAGCACCAGCCGCTTGTCGGTCAACTTGCCCAGGGCCCGGCTCATCTGTACCTTGTCCAGGTCAACATGCTCCCCGATCTCCCTGGCCGACAGGGGTTCACGCTCTCCCAGATTTGCGATGATGCGCCACTCCTGGATCGAGATATCGAACCGGTTCGAGTAGATCATCGCAATACTCCGGGAGACCGCGTGAGACAGCACGGCAAGGCGGTAGGGAAGGAATCGGGCCAGCTCCATTTATAGAACACTCCGCTCAGTCGATCAGGAATTCTTCTTGCCCAGCGTCTTCTTATAGGCCATGTCCGCGGCCAGTATGTGAGTGATCAGCCAGTCCTTGAGAAACTCGTGGACACTTTCGGCAATGTAGTAGGCGGATGCACCGCCACTGTTGTAGGCCATCTCGATCGAAGTGAGCCACTCCTCGAACTGCCGGTGTCCCGCCTTGTGCGCTTCCAGTCCGGGGTAACCGGCATCCGCCATCATCTTCTCCTCGTCACGGAAATGTTCGCGTACGTAACGCCGCAACTCGGCGAATACGCTCACAATCAGGCCACCGGTTCGCCGCTCCTCCTCCAGCTGGTTGATAATCCGGATCAGCACCTTGTGCTGGGCATCCAGTTTCTCCACACCGACGCTGTAGCTCTCGCTCCACTCCAGTCTCGCCATAGTCAACTCCCTGTCACTGCATCAACGACGGTAGCCAGAGTACCAGCGGGGGAAACAGGATCAGCAGCGCCACCCGGAGCACATCGGCCATCAGAAACGGAATCACGCCGCGACTCACCGTACCCAGCTTGAGACCCGGCGTGGTCGCCATGATCACGAAAAGGTTCATACCCACCGGCGGCGTGATCAGACCCACCTCCACTACCGAAACCATGATGATGCCGAACCAGATCGGATCGAAACCCAGCGACAGAACCAGCGGAAATACGAACGGCAGGGTCAGCAACAGCATCGAGAGCGCATCCATCACACAGCCGAGCAGGATATAGAACAGGATTAGCAGCAGCAATACGGCGTAGGGCGTCCAGCCCAGCTCCTGCACCACGCCAACCAGTTTGTGCGGCAACCCCGTGGTCTCGACGAAGTAGTTGAACAACGCTGTACCGATAAGAATCATGAATATCATGCCGCTGGTGGTAGCCGTCTCACCCAGGCAGTCAAGAAAAACCTCCCGGCTCAGCTTGCGTTTCAGCCAGGCCAGCAACAACGCACCGAAAGCACCGATAGCCGCTGCCTCAGTGGGCGAAAACCAGCCCAGGTAGATACCGCCAATCACGACAAGAAACAGCAGCAGAACCGGCCACACGTTGAACAGAGACTTCATGCGGTCCCGATACCCGGCCCGCTGGCCGGCCGGTCCTGCCGAGGGATCAACCCAGGTTTGTCCCCACACCGCGAACATGTAGAGCAGCGTGGCCACGATGCCCGGTATGATCGCCGCCGCGAACATCTGTCCGATCGACTGCTCGGTCAACAGGGCGTAGATCACCATGATGACGCTGGGAGGGATCAGCACACCCAGCGTCCCACCAGCGGCAATACTGGCTGCCGCCAACCCGTCCCGGTAGTTCCGCTTGCGCATCTCGGGCATCGCTACCTTGCTCATGGTGGCCGCCGTCGCCAGGCTGCTGCCGCAGATCGAGCCAAACGCGGCACAGGCGCCCACCGTCGCCATGCCGAGTCCACCCCGGTAGTGGCCGATAAAGGCGTTCACCGCTGAATAGAGGCTCTTGGACAAACCGGCCCGCGCCGCGAACACCCCCATCATGATAAACAGGGGCACCACCGAAAGACTGTAGGGAAACACGGTCTCGAAATGGAGTGACCCCATGATGAAACCGACGCTGGAAGCGCCATTCAGAACCAGGCCACCGATCGCGCCGACGGTGGCCATGGCAATGGCAATCGGCACCCGCAACCCGATCAACAGAAAAAGTGATGCAAAGGCGACCAGCCCGATACCCGATTCAGACATATCGACACACCTTGATCCGATAGCCGGGGTTCATGAGATTTTTCGCTCTCCCTGTAATACCCGCCACAGAGACTCGATCGTCATCATCAGCGTCACCAGGGTCGACAGCAGGGTGCCGTAGAGAACCGGCGCCCAGTACCAGGCTATCGGTATACCTATTGTCTGTGATACGTCCCCATACTCGATCTGCATGCCTGCATGGCCAATCCCGAACCAGCTGAAGGCGGCCATGATCGCGCATCCAAGTAGCGCAGACAGGGTTGAAATCGCCTCCCGCCACCTGCCGTTCAGCTTGTCGGTAAAAATCGCTACCGCCACGTGGCTTCGACTGATGAAAGCGTAGGGTATGGAGAGGAAGGCGGCGCCAAGCACACAGAGTTGCACCAGGTCGATGGTCCCCTGGTAGGTCACTCCCAGAAGCTTTCGCGACAGGATATCGATAGTGGTCGCGAATACCGCTCCCAGCAACAGTAGCATGCCGAACCAGGCAGACCACTTGCACAGCGTCAGCAACCAGCGGTTGAGTCGGGAGAACACGATTAGCTCCTAGCCGGTCCTGACCCCGGCAGCCACTCCAGACTGCTGCCGGGGCCTGGCATCAGTTGCCTTCGAATTCGGCAACATGGCTCTTCGCCTTTTCGTAGATCTCCCGCGCATCGGTCACGCCCTGCTGCTCGATCTGCTCCAGGTAACGATCGATCATCGGCGCCAACCGTTCGCGCCAGGCCTGTCGCTGCTCATCGGACAGTTGGGTAATCCGGTTACCCTTCTCCTTCGACCGGGCCAGGCCGGGCTCGTCCCAGCGGTTCCACCAGTCACCAAATTTTGCCACCAGGGTGTCGCCGGATATCTCGTCGATCACCTTGCGCACATCCTCTGGCAGGGACCGGTACTTGCGCTCGTTCATCACAAAAAAGAAGGAGGTAGTATAGGCCCTGGCGTCCAGGTGGTAGTTGAGTGGCTCGTAAAGCTTGAAGCCGTTGACCGCATCCCACGGAAACACGCTACCGTCTATCACACCCTTCTCCAGGTTCTCGTAAACCTGGGTCGGCGGCATGCCCACCGGCGAGGCGCCCAGCTCTTCCAGCATCATGGAGATCGCCAGTGAGGGGGTACGCAGGCGCAACCCCTGCAGATCCTGCATGCCGTTCACCGGCCTGTCCCGGGTGTGGATCAGCCCCGCGTTATGGGCATGCAGGGCCAACACCTTGAGCCCCTTGTACTCCTCCTTCAGGTAGTCCGGATAGAGCTTCCACAGGGTCCGGGAAGCAGCATCAGCGCTCTGCACCAGGAAAGGCAGATCGATAATAGAGGTGCGCGGCAGGCGGCCCCGGGGTATACCGGTCAGCCCGTGTGCAATATCCACCACCCCGGCACGCACCTGGTCCATCTGCTTGGCGACGTGGCCGAAGGCCGATCCGGCGGGGAAGATCTGTACCTTGACCCGCCCGTTTGTGCGTTTCTCCAGCTCCCTGGCCCAGGGCTCCAGGAAATCGGTCTGTGTCGGGTGGGTGGATGGCAGGAACGAACTCAGCTTCAACTCTATCGTCTCAGCCGCACTGGCGGGCAGCGCGCAGACCAGGGACAGGAAAAACAGGCCAGCTTTCATCATGGGGACTCCCTCCTCCAGGGTTTTGTTGTCATTTCAACTTAGTTGCACATGCAACCTTTGTCAACCTGGATACTACTGCACTAAAAGAAGGGTTTATTGCCGGTGCGAGAGCCTGTCCACGGAGAGTCCACACTTGGAGCGAGACTGGCAAGAAAACAGCCCCGGCTGCAGCACAGTCGGGGCGCGTTAGGACGGTGCGGGTCAATACTACGAGTCCTGTGCCAGTCGCCGTAACACGTAGTGCAGTATTCCGCCGTTTTCGTAGTAGCTGAACTCGTTGGGTGTATCGATCCGCACGATCGCCTGGAACTGCACGCTCTCCCCATCAGCGCGCCGTGCCACGACCTGCGTATTGCGCTGTCCGGCTTGAACCGCCGGTATCGAGTAGATCTCGCTTCCGTCCAGACCCAGCGACTCCGCTGACTCGCCCGTGGCGAACTGGAGCGGCAGAATCCCCATGCCGATCAGGTTCGATCGGTGGATTCTTTCGTAGCTCTCGGCAATCACCGCTCGCACACCGAGCAGGGCCGGGCCCTTGGCTGCCCAATCGCGCGATGATCCGGTGCCATACTCCTTGCCGGCCAGGACGATCAGGGACGTCTGTTCCTGGCGATACAGTTCCGCCGCATCGAAGATCGAGAGCTGCCGGTTACTCGGAAAATGCAGGGTCCAGCTCCCCTCGGTACCGGGCGCCAGCTGGTTCCTGAGACGGATGTTGGCAAAAGTGCCGCGCATCATCACCTCGTGGTTCCCACGCCGGGAGCCGTACGAGTTGAAGTCCTGTGGCGCCACGCCCTGCGCCTCCAGGTAGACACCGGCCGGGCTCTCGGCTGCAATCGCTCCCGCGGGGGAGATATGGTCGGTGGTGGTGGAGTCTCCCACCTTGACCAGGCAGCGCGCGTCTTCCACGGGTGACACACTGATCTTGCGGCTGGCGATTGCCTCGAAAAAGGTCGGCCGGCGTACGTAGGAGGACTCTGGCCAGGCGTAGAGCTCGCTCTGCTCGACCGGCAGGCTGTTCCAGGTCTCGTTACCGCTGTAGACATCCCGGTACTTGCTCTTGAACATCTCCGCATCAATGGTCTGCTCAATCACCTCCTGCACCTGCTTCGGGTCAGGCCAGAGTTGGGCCAGGGTAACCGGCCTGTTCTCCCGGTCGTAGCCGATGGGGTCATTGTAAAGATCGATATTCATGTTTCCGGCCAGGGCATAGGCGACCACCAGTGGTGGCGAAGCCAGGTAGTTGGCCCGCACGTCCTGGTGGATACGCCCCTCGAAGTTGCGGTTACCGGAAAGCACCGAGGTGGCCAGCAGATGACCGTGATTGATCGCCTCGCTGATCTCCTCCGGCAGCGGTCCGGAGTTGCCGATACAGGTGGTACAGCCGTAACCGACCAGGTAGAAACCAAGAGCCTCCAGGTCCTCCAGCAGGCCGCTGCGTTGCAGGTAGTCGGTCACCACCTTCGAGCCGGGGGCCAGGCTGGTCTTGACCCAGGGCTTGCTCTTCAGCCCCAGTTCCCGGGCACGCCGTGCCAGCAGGCCGGCCGCCACCAGCACCGCCGGGTTCGAGGTGTTGGTACAGCTGGTAATGGCGGCGATAACCACCGCACCATGCTTCAGATCGAAGGTCTCACCCCTGTAGGTCACCTGAACCGCGCCGCTCTCTTCCGGTATGTGCCCCCCCTCCTCGGCGAAGTCGCTGGCATCGTTTGACGCGGCCGACTGGCGGCGGAAGTCGGACAGCAGTTGCATGAACGCCGGCTTGGCATCGGTCAGGGCGATCCGGTCCTGGGGGCGCTTGGGGCCGGCAATGGAGGGCACCACCGAGCCCAGATCCAGGTTCACCCGGGTGCTGTATTCCGCGGCCGGAGTATCGACATCGTGCCACAGCCCCATGCGCCGCATGTAGGCCTCCACCAGTTTCAGGGTATGCTCGTCACGACCGGTCAGGCGCAGGTAGCGCAGGGTTTCGTTGTCCACCGGGAAGATTCCACAGGTGGCGCCGTACTCCGGTGCCATGTTGGCAATGGTGGCGCGATCGGCCAGGCTGAGACTCTCCAGCCCCGGCCCAAAGAACTCGACAAACTTGCCCACCACCCCGTGTTCACGCAACTGCTGGGTGATGGTAAGCACCAGATCGGTGGCCGTTGCCCCCTCGGCAAGGCGCCCCTCCAGGCGAAAACCTACTACCTGGGGCACCAGCATGGTGATCGGCTGACCGAGCATGGCCGCCTCCGCCTCGATGCCGCCCACACCCCAGCCCAGAACACCGAGGCCGTTGATCATGGTGGTGTGAGAGTCGGTACCGACCAGGGTGTCGGGGTAGGCCAGGGTCTCCCCGTCCTGCTGCCGGGTGAATACCCCCCTGGCCAGGTACTCCAGGTTGACCTGGTGAACAATACCGGTTCCTGGCGGCACGACTTTGAAGTTCTCGAATGCCTCCTGCCCCCAGCGCAGAAAACGGTAGCGCTCCATGTTGCGGCTGATCTCGATCCGGGTGTTGAGATCCAGCGCCTGGTCGCTGCCGTAGTTGTCCACCATCACGGAGTGGTCGATCACCAGCTCCACCGGCGACAGCGGATTGATCCGCTTCGGGGCACCGCCCAGCTCCACCATGGCATCCCGCATCGCCGCCAGGTCAACGATCGCCGGCACCCCGGTAAAGTCCTGCAGCAGGACCCGGGAAGGAACGAAGGCGATCTCCTGTGACGGCTCCGCCTGTGGGTCCCAGCCGGCCAGGAACTCGATATCGTCGTCGGTTACGTAGGCCTGGTCTCCATTCCGCAGCAGGTTCTCCAGCAGGATGCGCAGGGAGAAAGGCAAGCGGTCAATATCATACGAATTCCGGAGTGTGTCATACGGAAACAGGGTGTAAGTCTTGTCTTCCACGGCCAGGGTTTCGGGCTTTCGGTATCGGGTGCTCATCGCGATTTCGGACCTCGTTCATATTCGGTTTACCTGAGTATAGAAGCTGAGGCGTCGGCTGACACCCGGCCGGGAGGAGTGAATTAAACCGACAACGGCGCCTGAACAGAGGCCTGCTGCACGCGCCCCTTGCCGGCACGTGGTGGTGCATCGGGGCTGGACCGGAAAGCATCAGGCAAAAGAAAACGGGGTGAAGATCACCCCGTATTCCAGCCCTCGCGATTGGTTACACATGGCAACCAGTCAGTGGCCGCCCCCCTTCAGGGCGCCAGCCAGTCCCTCGCATACGGCCTTGGCGTCACCGAAGATAAGCGAGCAGTTGTCCTGGTAGTAGAGCAGGTTGTCGACCCCGGCGTAGCCCGGGTTCATGGAGCGCTTGATCACGTAGATCTGTTTCGCCTTGGACACGTCCAGGATCGGCATGCCATGGATCGGGCTGGAGGGGTCGGTCTTGGCCGCCGGGTTGGTCACGTCGTTGGCGCCCACCACCAGTGCAACATCGGCGCTCGGAAACTCCGGATTGATCTCGTCCATCTCCAGCACATGGTCGTAGGGGATGTCCGCCTCCGCCAGCAGCACGTTCATGTGCCCCGGCATGCGCCCGGCCACCGGGTGGATGGCGAACTTCACCTCCACGCCGCGCTCCAGCAGCAGGTCCATGAACTCCTTCAGGGC
>JAPHTA010000148.1 GCA_026196475.1 Sedimenticola sp. | reverse complement strand
TGTATTTGGTGGAGGCGGCGGGAATCGAACCCGCGTCCGCAAGCACTCCGCCTTTGGCTCTACATGCTTAGTTCTGCCGATTATTTTTAACTGGTCTACTGCCCGGCAAACAGGGCGTGTAGACAGCGATTCCGGTTAAGTTTTAGCGATGCCGTCCCGGACGTACATTATCGCGATCTTGTGAGCTATGACGCCTGAAATGTCCCGAGGGACTCTGGACGCACAAGCACGGCTCCAGTCAGACGGCTTCTACCGGTTATTAAGCGGCGAGAGCGTAGTTGTCGTCGTTGGCAACTATAGTGTTACAGACTTATTTACGAGGCTGTCTGTATCCTCGGCATGCACCTCGGGTTTCATCACCCACGTCGAAGCCATGTCGCCCCCGAAAATCGTGTGTAACATCCCTTTGGGTGTCCGTATTTGCCCGGATCTCCCTGGCCGTTGCTTTCCATTCTGTACCGGCAGGTGTATCTCACCGGCGCCTGGATTGCTCACTTCCTGTCAGCTGCAATATAGGACAGTATACAGCTGCCGTTGGTTCCGTTACCAGTAAATAAGGGTCCCGCGCCCGGAATTCAACCACGGGAGCCGGTACCGTTGCACTGCTCAATGCGCCTTCAGTATCCGCTGCTTGTCCCGGTCCCAATCCCTGTTTTTCTCGGTTTGCCGTTTGTCGTGCAGCTGTTTGCCCTTGGCTACGCCGATCTCCAGCTTGACCTTGCCCTTTTTCCAGTAGAGCGCTATGGGTACTACGGTGAAGCCTTTTCGGTCCACCAGTCCAACCAGCTTGTCCAGCTCCTCCCGGTGCAGCAGCAGCTTGCGGGTGCGCATCGGCTCCGGGTTGATGTGGGTGGATGCGCTCAGCAGCGGGGTGATGTTGACCCCGACCAGAAAGGCCTCGCCGTTCCTTATGAAAACGTAGCTGTCTGTCAGCTGAACCCGTCCCTCACGCAGGCTTTTGACTTCCCAGCCCTGCAGAGAAAGACCCGCTTCGTACCGGTCCTGAATGAAGTACTCGTGGCGCGCCTTCTTGTTCAGGGCGATGGTCGAGGCACCTGGTCCCGACTGTTTTTTCGATTTCTTTGCCATGCTGCGGATTGTATGTGACGGGACAGGGTGGATGCCAGTACCAATGGTAATGGAGGTTGTGAGGTGTCACTCTGATCCGCAGGCGGCAGGGCCAGCTTGTGCTTGGCGGAGAATTCCGTAAGAATGCGGAGCTTATGTGTCCGCCGGGGCAGTGGGGGGGACTGCCGGTAAACTGACGCAGCTGCGGAGGATCGATGTTGTCCAGACGTATCTCAATACACGGTCAGTGGTCTTCCCGCCCGATGTTCCTTCTGGCGGCAACGGGTGCGGTTGTCGGCCTGGGCAATATCTGGCGTTTTCCCTACCTTGTTGGCGATAATGGCGGGGGGGCGTTCATCCTGGCCTACCTTCTCTGCCTGCTTCTGGTTGGTGCCCCGCTCCTGATGTTGGAACTCGCCCTGGGAAAACGGGGGCGGCAGAGTCCGCCTTTCACGCTGCAGACACTGTCAGTCGAAGCGGGTGGAAACGCAGCCTGGAAAGCTGTCGGCTGGCTGGGCATCCTGACCGGCCTGGTTATTCTCTCCTACTACAGTGTTGTGGCGGGCTGGACCCTTGCCTACGGTGTCCGCTTCGCAAGCGGTGTTTTCTTTCGGGTGACATCCGAAGGTGCGAATACACTCTTCGCGCAGCTGGTGGGGGATCCTGAGAGGCTGCTGGCGTGGCATACCATTTTCATGGTCCTCACTATAAAGGTGGTCTCCCGCGGGGTGGTAAACGGCCTCGAGAAGGCGAATAGAATTCTTGTGCCGCTGCTCCTGGGTCTGTTGCTGGTTCTGATGGTCTACGCTGTGCGTGTGGGCGATTTTGGTTCCGCTTACCTGTTCCTGTTCAATAGTGATTTCAGCCAGCTCTCCGCCACAGGGTGGCTGTCGGCCCTGGGACATGCGTTTTTTACCCTGGGGCTGGGCCTGGGAGCAATCCTGATCTACGGGGCCTACCTGCCGGCGGGTATCTCGATCGGTCGGACATCGATGCTTGTCGTGCTCCTTGATACCCTGGTTGGCCTGGTTGCGGGCATCGCTGTATTTTCCCTGCTTTTCTCCGCGGATCTGAGCCCCGGTGAGGGACCTGGCCTGATATTTCAGACCCTGCCGATAGCGTTCGGCCAGATGCCGGGGGGCGCTTTTTTCGGTACCCTGTTTTTTCTGCTGCTTCTGTTCGCCGCCTGGACCTCGGCTATTGCCATGATTGAACCGGCGGTTGCCTGGCTGGTGGAGAGTCACGAGGTGAAGCGGGTTCATGCGGCCATCTGGACCGGCATAGTCGCCTGGCTGTTGGGTATCATCAGCATTCTATCTTTCAGTCACTGGTCGTTCAGTTTCGAGTTTGCAGGGGAGTTGCGTCGTCACGGGTTGTTCGATGTGCTGGAGATCCTGACATCCAGTATCATGTTGCCGCTCGGGGGGCTTCTTCTGGCGCTGTTTGCCGGTTGGGTTATGAACAGGGATTCGGCTGCCGATGCACTGGGCCGGGGGGACGGAGCTCTTTTCAGGTCCTGGTATTTTCTGATTCGTTATATTGTGCCTGCAGCCATCGTGCTGATATTTCTGCAGGCGGTGGGGGTTGTGTAGTTGCCTGTAGTTCACAAAAGTGCCCTGGTGGGCCATTCCGCAGAAGAGATGTTCGAGTTGATCAACGACGTGGAGGCCTATCCCCGATTTTTGCCCTGGTGCAAATCTACCAAGCTGCTTTCCCGGGATGAGCACCGGCTGTGTGGACAGCTGGAGGTCTCCAGGGTCGGCATCAGCCAGACCTTTGCGACCTGCAATGAGCTTTATCCCTACGAACGTATCGAGATCCACCTGCAGGAGGGGCCGTTCAGGCGACTGCACGGAGAGTGGCGCTTTACTGCCCTGCGTGAAGATGCGTGCAAGGTTGAGCTGGAGCTGGAGTTTGAATTTTCCGGCAAGTTGATCAATTCTGCATTTGGTGCGGTATTTGGTCAGATTGCCAATACATTAGTTGATGCATTCTGCAAGCGTGCAGATGAGGTAGCCCGTGACAAATGAACAATTCGAGGTGGAAGTCGCCTACGCCAAACCCGATGAGCAGACTGTTCTGATCGTTACTGCGGAGAAGGGGATGACGCTGCTGCAGGCGATCGAGCGTTCCGGTATCCTGGAGCAGTTTTCCGAGATCGACCCGGAGACGTCCAGATTCGGAATTTTCGGCAAGGCGGCGAAGGGGGATGCGGAGTTGCAGCCGGGTGACAGGGTTGAGATCTATCGCCCCCTGATTGCCGATCCCAAGGAGGCGCGCAAGAAGCGCGCCGCTGAGGGCAAGAAGCTGAAGAAGGGCGGCTGAGTCGCGGTCACCACAGAATGCTGTAACTACTCGTCGCTTTCGATGCCGACCGCCTCCAGGGTCCGGGTGAACAGTCCCTTGCGATCTCCGGTATAGTCGGGGACCGTGATTATGGCCTCTTCTTCGGCGGTATTCGTCTGTTCGGTTTCGGAGAACGGGCGTGGCCGGTAGTCGCCCTCGATGCGAATCAGCCGGTCATCCGAGAAAAACAGCGCGACCCGTTCCTGAACCGGCTCCTCGCGCCCCTTCTGCATGCTGTAGTAGTAGTCCCATCGGTCCTGGTGGAAGGCGTCAACCAGCATCGGTGTGCCCAGAATGTAGCGTACCTGGTTCTTTGACATGCCGGGCCTGAGCCGGTCGATGGACTCCTGGGAGACCACGTTGCCCTGCTGGATGTCGGGGCGGTGGATCAGTGGCAGCCGGTTCAACGCATCCGGGATGGCATTACCTGCCTCCTTGATGCTGGAACAGCCACTTACCAGCAGACTTGCGCCACATACCCAATAGATGAGAAGCTTTTGCATTAACGCTTTCCGGTTGCTTGGAACTGAGTTTCTGATGGGCCGGAATGATACCTGATTCATGGCGTGAAAACATCCGAGGTAACCCGTTTTGGAAGATCAGGATATTCGTAACGCAGGCCTGAAGGTCACGGCTCCCCGGGTTAAGATTCTCGAGTTGCTGGAGAACAGCGAGCAGCAGCATGTCAGCGCCGAGGATGTCTACAAGATGCTCCTGGCAGCCAACGAGGATATCGGTCTGGCCACGGTCTACCGGGTGTTGACCCAGTTCGAAGAGGCGGGCCTGGTGGAAAAACATCACTTCGAGGATGGCTACTCGGTTTACGAACTGAACAAGGGTAAGCACCACGATCATATCGTCTGCGTCACTTGCGGGCGGGTCAAGGAGTTCGTTGATGAGACCATCGAGACCCGACAACAGAAGATCGCCGACGAGATGGGGTTCCAGATCAGCGAACACGAACTGGTGATCTACGGCAAGTGCGTGGACGACGATTGTGATCTGAAACCCTGATCCAGCCGTTAGGGGTGGCGTTCAGGGCGTACCCGTTCGCATCAGCATCTCCTCGGCGTGAGCCAGGGTCTGGCTGGTGATCTCAACCCCTCCCAGCATCCGGGCGATCTCTTCAATTCGCTGCTTGCCTTCGAGCACTGACAGGCGGGTTCCGGTGCGCTCGCTATTGCTCTGTTTTTCCACCTGCAGGTGCTGGTGGCCCTGGGAGGCGACCTGGGGCAGATGGGTGACACAGAGGACCTGCTGCCGTTCTCCCAACTGGCGCAAAAGGCGTCCGACTATTTCGGCGGTACCCCCGCCTATACCTACATCCACTTCGTCAAAAATCAGGGTTGGCACCCGGGTACAGGCGGCCGTGGCGACCTGAATAGCGAGGCTGATGCGGGACAATTCGCCACCCGAAGCGACCTTGACGAGGGGTTTTGGGGACTGGCCGGGATTGGTGCTGACCCGTAACTCAACCCGGTCCAGGCCATGTGCCGAGGCACGCTCTTCGCCCAGGCGTTCCACCTCCACGTCGAGTATCCCGCTCGGCATGCCAAGCGACTGCATGCCGTCGGTAACCTGCTCCCGCAACCGGCCTGCCGCTTCACGACGGGACCGTCCCAGCCGCTCCGCCTGTTCCAGGTAACCGCTCCAGAACTCCGTGACCTGATTTTCCAGCCCGGCAAGCTGGCTGTCGGCGTCATCCAGGGCAGACAGTTCGTCCTGTCGCTGTTGCAGCAGAGAGTCAAGCTCATCCGGCTTGCAGCGGTATTTTCTGGCCAGGTCATGGATCTCCTGCAGCCTGCGGTTCAGGTGCTCCAGTCGTGCCGGATCCAGCTCCAGGTTGTCGGCATAGTGGCGCAGTGTCGAGAGCGCTTCGCCAATCTGAATCGAGGCGCTGTCGAGCAGCTCCGCACACTCCTTCAGGGTCGGGTCCAGTTCCAGCAGGGTTGCCAGTTCGTTGCAGGCCCGGTTGACCCGGGTGAGGGCGCCGTCATCCTCCTGGTCGAGACTGTTCAGGGCACCGTCACAGTGCTGCACGATATTCCCGGCGTTGTTTAAAAGCGCCTGCTCGCGCAGCAGCTCCTCCAGCTCGCCGGCCTCCAGTTGCAGACTTTCCAGCTCGTTGATCTGGTAGCGCAGCATGTCCAGTCGGTCCTGGCGTTGCCCCGCCTCTTGCCGCAGGCTGCTCAACCGCTGGCTGGCCGTCCGCCATTGCCGGAAGCTGTCCGCGGTCTGGTTGCAGAGCGCGAGATGACCGGCATACTCGTCCAGCAACTGGCGCTGGTGGTCCTGTTTCAGCAGGGACTGGTGGGCGTGCTGGCCGTGGATATTGACCAGCTGGTCTCCAAGTTGTTGCAACGACTTGAGGTTGGCGGGGGTGCCGTTGATGAAGGCACGGGAGCTGCCGTTTTTCAGCAGAACCCGGCGCAGGATGCACTGGCCATCGTTGTCCAGGGCATTCTCCTCCAGCCAGTTTTCGACCGCCGGCAGCTCGCGTGTGTCAAACAGTGCGCTCACCTCGGCCCGTTCGCAACCATCCCGTATCATGCCGTTGTCGGCGCGATCGCCGAGTACCAGTCCGAGAGCGTCAATCAGGATCGATTTTCCGGCACCGGTTTCACCCGTGAGGACGCTCATACCGGCGCTGAGTTCGACCGAGAGTGTACTGACGATGGCCAGGTCTTTGATCTCTATCTGCTGCAACATCGGGTGTTACTTGTCCTTGGGGATGCTGTTGTGCTCGCTCCAGCCAAGCTTGGTTCTCAGGATGTAGAAGTAGTCGTGATTCAATGGATGGATCAGGCGTACCGGGTGGCTGTGCTTGCGTATTGTTACCCGGTCACCCTGTAGCGGCAGGCTGGTCTGGCCGTCACAGGTGACTCTCAGATGAATATTCTCGGCCGGATCACAGACCACGATCTCGATCTCGCTGTCGCCATTGACCACGATCGGCCGGTTGCTGAGCGTATGCGGACAGATCGGTACCAGGAGCGTGGCGTTGAGGTCGGTATGTACAAGCGGGCCTCCGCCGGAGAGGGCATAGGCGGTGGAACCGGTCGGGGTCGAGACAATGATGCCGTCGGAGCGCTGCACGTTGACGAAACTGCCGTTGATATAGGTCTCGAACTCGATCATACGGGCGATATTCCACTTGTGCACCACCACGTCATTGAACGCGGTGTGGTGTACACCGTCGATCTCTGCGCTGAGCAGGAAGCGGCACTCCTCCCGGTACTCGCCGGAGAAGATCTGTTCCAGGGTCGTCAGCATCTCGTCCGGCAGGACATCGGCCAAAAAACCCAACCGGCCCAGGTTTATGCCCAGCAGTGGCACTTCGTAGTCCGCCAGGCTGCGGGCGGTATGCAGCAGGGTACCATCACCACCCACCACGATGGCCAGGTCCGACTCCACGCCCAGGTCATCCAGGGAAGCGGCGATCATGTTGTGATTGGGTACCCGGTTGGCGGTGTTCTCCTCCAGCAGGACCCTGTGACCACGCTCAAGCAGGAAGCGCCCCAGATCAAGAAGGGTCTCACGGGGTGAAACCGCCCCGTGTTTCCCGATCAGTCCGATCGTTTTGAATTTCTCCGGCATGGCACCTTCTGTGTCAGTGGTTCGCTCCCAGGAAAGAAACTTAACATGGTGCCCCGAAGGCGCCAACAGAAAACCGGTTCACGCGAGGCGTGGATCCTTATCTTGACACCCACCGGGGGCAAAATGATAATCGGGGTGTTTAGCACTCCGCTATGGAGAGTGCTAAAAGGCTGTTTTTATCAGCATTTCTGATCGCATAAGCGGTAGTGAGGGATCTACGTGGCAGAAAAAAAGGCGTCTGCTGAGATAGCGGTAAACGAGCGTGCCCAGCATCTGCTGAAGGTACTCATAGAGCGCTATATTCAGGATGGCGAGCCGGTCGGTTCGCGTACACTGTCACGGGATTCCGGACTGGATCTGAGCCCCGCCACTATTCGCAACGTCATGGCGGACCTGGAGGACCTGGGCCTGGTAGCCTCGCCGCATACCTCCGCGGGCAGGATCCCCACCGTATCCGGCTATCGCATGTTCGTCGACAGCCTGGTCACGCTGAAGCCGCTGGAGAGGGAGAAACTGCAACAGCTTGAATCGGGGCTCTATACCAAGGCGGATCCCAAGATTCTGGTGGAATCCGCCTCCAGCCTGCTCTCCAGCCTGACTCACATGGCCGGCCTGGTCATGATCCCCCGGCGAAAGCAGCTCACCTTCCGCCAGATAGAGTTTCTGCCCCTGTCCGCTAAGCGGGTGCTGACTATCCTGGTTACCACCGAGGGGGAGGTACACAACCGGGTCATCGAGCTGCGCAAGGCCTATACGCCTTCCCAACTGGTCCAGTTTGCGAACATGTTGACTGAAAACTACAGCGGGGCCTCGATGGAGGAGATGCACCGGCGCCTGGTGAGGGAGATGGAGCAGGCCAGGGCCGACATGAACCAGATCATGGCCCAGGCGCTGGAGATAGCGGAGCAGGCGATCGATGGCGATATCGGGAGTGACGACTATGTCGTTGCCGGGCAGACCAACCTGATGGAGTTCAATGACTTCTCCCAGATGAACAAGCTACGGGAACTGTTTGACTCCTTTACTCAGAAGAATGAAATTCTTCATCTTCTCGACGAGTCCATGTTGGCGGAAGGGGTGCAGATCTTCATCGGTGAGGAGTCGGGATACCGCCCGTTTGACCAGTGCAGCCTGGTTACCTCCTCCTACCAGGTGGACAGCCAGGTGGCGGGCGTGCTCGGGGTGGTTGGGCCGACCCGGATGGCCTACGACCAGGTGATTCCTATTGTCGATATTACCGCCAAGCTTCTCAGTATGGCGATGCAGTCAGACAAGGAGTCGTAGTTCTTACCTGCTCCGTTGTTGCGAAAAGTAATGATAATTTATTGATAAATAATAAGTAATTAAGGTGTAGGGTGACGGATTTCCGGGTTGTGGCGTCCAATCCGGAAGCGGTACCGCGCGGTTCGGTTCAATTAGTTCCCCCGTGTGCCTTGAAACAGTATCAACCATCCCCAGATTGTGGAGATTGAGCAGACTTCGATTTGACGGTCCGCAGGCTCTTGCGGGTCGTCGACATACTACAGCCAGCTAAGTAATAGAGGAGCCAGGATGAGCAAAGATCAGGAACAGGTCGGACAGCAGGTCGCTGACGATGAAACTGAAGCGACCGGCGCCGAGGTAGAGGCGGCGGGGACAGAGTCCGGCGCCGATCAGCCCACGCCTGAAGAGTTGACCCTGCTGCTTGAAGATGCCCGCAGCAAGGCGGACGAGCACTGGGATCAACTGGTTCGCATCCAGGCGCAGATGGACAATCTGCGCAAGCGGCATGAACGGGAAGTGGAGAATGCCCACAAATACGCCCTGGAACGATTCGTCAATGAACTCCTGCCGGTGCGAGACAGTATGGAGATGGGGCTGGTCGCGGCCAACGAGGAGTCCTCCAGCGTTGAGCAGCTGCGTGAAGGTACGGAACTTACCCTGAAGCTCTTCTCTGACGTGATGGAGAAGTTCAACGTGGTGCAGATCGATCCCGAGGGTGAACCCTTTAACCCCGAACTGCACCAGGCGATGGGGATGCAGCCCCGTAGCGATGTGCCACCCAATACCGTGGTGGTGGTCGTTCAGAAGGGATACACCCTTAATGGCCGACTGGTGCGGCCGGCGATGGTCATGGTCTCCCAGGCAGAAGCCGGCCAGGTGGATGAACAGGCCTGACCTTGAAAAGTGAGGGGTTATCCCCATCTGGGATAACATCCAAAACAACTTTAGTAATTTGAAACAGTTAACCGGAGATACCTTACCATGGGAAAGATCATCGGAATCGATCTGGGCACGACCAACTCCTGCGTCGCAGTGATGGATGGTGATGGTGCTCGAGTCATCGAGAACAGCGAGGGCGATCGCACCACCCCGTCGATTGTGGC
>JAPHTA010000255.1 GCA_026196475.1 Sedimenticola sp. | reverse complement strand
TGGGTTGCCCGCTACGCCGAGGAGTACCGCAACCAGTGGCAGCGCCGGGTGGTGTCGCAGCAGGCGGCCCAGAGTCGCTGCGTGGACTGCCCGATGAACACCCTGGCCCAGGAGGTCCACTGCCCGGTGCACCACCAGTGGCAAGCGCTGTTGCGCCGCTACGCCAGGGATGAACTGGCCTCGGTCGACTACGTGGTGCAGGCGCTGCAGATGCTTCGTCAGCACAAGGAGGAGTTGAAGGTGCGCAAGCAGCGGGAGGCGGATGAGCGACGGCAGTTGAAGGCGTTTCATGATGCCACCAACCGTTCACTCTGATTCGCACTGATAAACCCGCACTTCGGGAAGGGTGCAGGCCCCGCTGTTGAAACCGTATAATCGGGTATTGGTACACAAAGGCACCCGGAATACGGTATGCATATCCACACCCTGGAGCGGTGGCGACACGACCACGATTTCAATCTCGATACCTCGGAAGGGGAGCGGCGCACCCGCCTGGTGGTGCTGCTGACCGCGGTCACCATGGTGGTGGAGGTGGTTGCCGGTTACCTGTTCGGCTCCATGGCACTGCTGGCGGACGGCTGGCACATGGGCACCCACGTGGCGGCCCTGGCCATCTCCCTGTTTGCCTATCGCTACGCCCGCCGTCATGCGGATAATCCGCGCTTCAGCTTTGGTACCGGCAAGGTGACCGCCCTGGGTGGGTTCACCAGCGCCGTGACCCTGGCCATGGTGGCGCTGCTGATGGGGGTGGAGTCGATCGAGCGCCTGGTTGCGCCGGAGACCATTCGCTTCAACCAGGCGATCATGGTCGCGGTACTGGGCCTGCTGGTCAACCTGGTCAGCGCCTGGCTGCTGCATGGCGGATCCCACGCCCATTCCCATCATCACGGTGAGCACCACCACCATCATCATGACCAGAACCTGCGCGCCGCCTACCTGCATGTGATCGCCGATGCCCTGACCTCGGTGCTGGCCATCGTGGCCCTGTTTGCCGGCAAGTTCTTCGGCTGGATCTGGATGGATGCCATGATGGGTATTGTCGGCGCGCTGCTGATCACCCGCTGGAGTGTCGGCCTGCTCAAGGAGACCGGCGCGGTGCTGCTGGACTCGGTACCGTCGGACGAGGTGGGCCGGCAGATCACCGAGGCGATCGAACGGGACGCGGACAACCGGATTGTCGATCTGCACGTGTGGCAGCTCGGCCCCGGCTCCTTCGGGGTGATTGTCTCACTGGTCACCCACCAGCCGCGGGATCCGGAACACTACAAGTCGCTGATCAGTCACATTCACTCCCTGGGCCACGTGACGGTGGAGGTGAACGGCTGTGCGGGCGAGAGTTGCGTCATGCCGCCGCGTGGTGAGGCAGGCTGAAACCATGCCGTCAAAGGTGGAAAAGCTGTTGAAGAAGCGCCCCGGTCTGGTGCAGTCCGACCGTATGAAGGTGGCTTCTCACGTCCAGAGGGAGGCGGGAGAGTGGATCGTCAACACGCTGATGATTGTGGGCCAGGAGGTGCCGTTCGTCTACAAGCGACAGCGCTGCTACCGCTCTCTTCAGGGACAGCAGGTCAACCTGACCTACTATCCAGCCACCGATTGCGTGGCCGGTATCGAGTTCGAGGTGATGCGGGTGGTGCGAATCAGGGTCGCCTGAGCGCCACAAGTGAAGGGGGAGTCCATGGATGCAAGGCAGAAAACAGAAGCCCGGTTCCTGACGCTGGCTGACGGCAGCCGGCTGGAGTACCGCTGGTGGGGATATCCCAAGCCCGGGGAACCGGTGTTGATGCTGTTGCACGAGGGATTGGGTTGCGTCGACATGTGGCGCGACTTCCCGCAGCGGCTTGCCGCTGCCACCGGGCTGGCGGTGTTTGTCTACAGTCGCCTCGGCTACGGTCGCTCCGATCCCTTCGACGGACCACTGGATGTGGACTTCATGCACCGGGAGGCGCTGGACGTGCTGCCCCAGGTGCTGGATGGCGCCGGTATCGAACAGGTGTTTCTGGCGGGGCATAGCGACGGCGCATCGATCGCGTTGATCTATGCCGGAGAACGGAGCGATCCCCGGGTCCGTGGCCTGGTGCTGCTGGCACCGCACCTGTTCGTGGAGCCGGAGACCCTGCACGGAATCCGCCAGGCCCGGGCGCTGTTCGAGCAGGGTAAACTGGGACCACGCCTGGCCCGTTATCACGGCGACCACACTGACAGCACGTTCAAGTGCTGGTGTGATATCTGGCTGGACGAGCGCTTTGAAACGTGGAATATCGAAGAGAGCGTTCCGGGCATCCGGGTGCCGCTGCTGGCGATCATGGGGGATGCCGATGAGTACGGCACCCTGAAGCAGATTGAACAGATCCGGGAGATAGTGCCGGACTGCACGGAGCTGGCGGTGCTGGGCGACTGTGGCCACTCGCCGCACCTGCAACAGCCGGAGAAGACCCTGGAGCGGGTAGGCGATTTTATCAGGTCATTGGCACGGACCGGAGCTTGAGCCGGTCCGTGCCGCCGTTGATCAGGTCTTGAAGCGACTGGCCATGGCCTGAAGATCGGCTGCCAGCTGTGCCTGCTGGGTACTGGCCACCGCGGTCTGCTCCGCGCCCTGGGCCGACTGCAGCGACAGGTCGTTGATCGATACCACGTTGCGGTTGATCTCGTCCGCAACCGATCCCTGCTGCTCCGCCGCGGTGGCAATCTGCGCGTTCATCTCCTTGATTCGCGCCACCGCCTGGTTGATCTCGCTCAGGGCATGATCCGCCTGCGTCACCTGGGCCAGGCTGTGCTCCGCCTTCTGCTGACCCTTCTCCATGGCGGATACCGCGTTGAGGGCACCCTGCTGCAGTCGTTCGATCATGCTCTGGATCTCCTGGGTGGACTCCTGGGTACGCCCGGCCAGGGTGCGTACCTCGTCTGCCACCACGGCGAAGCCGCGGCCCTGTTCTCCGGCCCGGGCCGCCTCGATGGCGGCGTTCAACGCCAGCAGGTTGGTCTGCTCGGCGATGTCCCGTATTACGTCGAGTACCCCTCCGATCGCCTTGCTGTCCGCCTGCAGGCTCTGGATCACCTGGGCCGCCTGCTCCACCTCGTTTGCCAGGTCCTGGGTGGCCCGCAGGGCCTGCTCGGCCACCGCGCGTCCATTGTTGGTCAGGGTATCCGCCTGCAGCGCGGACTGCTCCGCCTCGGAGGCGTTTCGGGCCACATCCTGTACCGTGGCCGCCATCTCGGTCATGGCAGTGGCGACCTGCTCGGTATCCGACTGCTGCTGCTTGATCCGGGCGCTGGTCTCGCCGGTGATGACCGAGGTCTCCTCGGCTGCCGAGGCAAGCTGCACCGTGGTGCCGCTCAGCTCCTGGATCACGCTCTGGAACTTGTCACAGACCTGGTTGAAGGCGTCGGCCACCTGGCCCAGTTCATCCCTGGACTGGTGGTTGCTGCGCACCGTCAGGTTGCCCGCGGCCATCTCCCGGGAGGTCTCGTTGAGCTGTGCCACCACGCTGCTGATACTGCGAATGGTGTAGAAGGCGAGCAGTCCGAGCAGCAGGATACCCGCCACCATCAGGGTGATCGAGATATTGATAACCTGCTGGTTCTGGCTCACGGTCTGGTCGTAGAGCGCCTGTGCCACGTCCAGCTGCAGTTGCCACAGCTTCTCCACCGCCGCGTAGGCGGTCTCGAAGGTGGGGCCGGTACGATCCAGCAATTGTTGCTCGGCTTCCTCGTAACGGCCTGTAGTGATCAGGTCGGAGACCTCTATCAGACCCTCCTTCACGAAGATGGCCCGCTTGCTGGCGAAGTCCTTGGCCAGTACCTTCTCCTGCTCGGTCAGGTAGGTGGCCATGTACTCTTTCCAGATACCGGAAATGGTGGCGATATTGCGATTGACCGCATCGGTGTGCACGTTGACCGGGTGGTTGTGCATACTGGCGGTATGGGAGTCGGGTGCGTGCTGCAGCGCCAGCAGCAGTTCGCCACGGTTGGTCCGCATCAGGTCGATAATCCGGCTCAGCTGGCCGGTGGGCACCAGTCGGTCCTCGAATACACTCTTAAGGCCACTCTCCGCGCTGCCCATGGCGCGCACGCCCAGGACGCCGATCACCGTCATCAGCAGGGCGGCGAAGGCAACCAGGAACAACAGCCGCGCCTTGATGGAAATCCGGTTCAGAAATTTCATGTTACTTGCCTCCGGTGCCTGCGTGGGCACCCATCGATTGCTTATTGTTGGTTCTCTGTGATCGAGGGTTACTTCATCCACACGTTGCGACCCTCCTTCTGAACGGCGAGAGGGGTATGCGGACTCCTGTCGGTGGCCTGTCCTGGTAACGGGCGTGGTGAAACCGGTTCTCTCCTCAGGGAACTGCTCCGGAGAGTGGCATCTTGTGTCAAGTGACTGCCACTGCTCATGACATTTATCAGGATCGGCCGGCAAGAGGTAATCTTTAGTGTTTTTCTGTGATTTTATTCCCTGTCGATGCAGGGGCTTTTCACGGGAAATAAACGCTGTAGGATGGAGCGCTGACAGGATGGCTGCTTGTGCCGTGGCAAGGCCAGGTGCACAGGCTTGTTGAATCCGGGCAATGAGGGGTACTGAACGATGATAGAGCGGTTTCCGGGACTTCTTCTGCTGACGCTGATACTGGCCGGTTGCAGTGCGGATGAACATGATCACCCGGAGCTGGTAAGCGGCAAACAGCTCTACGACTACCACTGTGCCGGTTGTCACAGGGAGGATGGATCAGGCCTGTTCCTCAAGGGGGTGCCGGCGAACCGGGACACCGACCTGTCGGCCTGGCAGATCATGCACAAGGTGAAGGAGGGGGAGGAGGGTGAAAGTGAGAGCAGGATGCCTGTATTCGCCCGGATGCCGGAGCAGGAGGCGACCAGGATCGCGGTCTATCTGAAACAGCTCGGCAGGAACTGAAAAACGGGCCCGGTCTCTGGACCGGGCCCGTTGACTGGCAATCAGGCGGCTTCCACCTGGTTGTCGAGGACAGCGTTGCTACGCTTCTGGATCTCGATGCGTCTCGGCTTCATAGCCTCCGGGATCTCCCGGATCAGCTTCACCTCGAGCATGCCATCCTGGATGGAGGCGCTCTCCACCCGGATATGGTCGGCCAGCTGGAAGCTGCGTTCGAAACTGCGGTTGGCGATGCCGCGGTGCAGGAAGGTGCGCTCGCTCTCTTCTTCCTCTCTCTTCTGCCCGGAGACCCGGAGCATATTCTGGTTGACCTCGATCTCCAGATCGTCGGTGGTAAACCCGGCGACGGCCATGGTGATGGTGTAGTG
>JAPHTA010000335.1 GCA_026196475.1 Sedimenticola sp. | reverse complement strand
TGAGCGCCCTGATCACCCGGGCCCGGCGCGGTGCGGAGAAGGGGCAGTACCGGCTGGCCACGGAGGACCTGGATGATCTGCCGGGCTGCCTAGCCCTGCTGCACCCTGGCGATCCGGACGACCGGGAGCGGCTGGCCTGCCACGTGGAGCGGTTTGCCGACCGCCTCTGGCTGGAGGCGAACCGTCTCCTGCTCGGCAATGAAGCGCGCTACCTGGCCTCGCTGCGTGGCGCATCGGATCACTTCGGCCTGCCGATCGTGGCCGCCGGCGACGTGCACATGCACCGGCGCCAGCGCCAGCCGCTGCAGGACCTGCTGACCGCCATCCGCCACCGCACCACCCTGGAACAGGCCGGCTGGGCACTCCATCCCAACGCGGAGCGCCATCTGCGACCGCTCTCCACCCTGGCCCGGATCCACCCCGATGCCTGGCTGCAACAGAGCTGTGCCATCGCCGAGCGCTGCCACTTCAGCCTGGACGAGCTGCGCTACGAGTATCCCGACGAACTGGTGCCGGAGGGCCTCACCCCGGCGGCACACCTGCGCGCCCTGACCGAGGCCGGCATGCGGGTACGCTGGCCCGAAGGGGCGATTCCCAGGGTGCGCCGGCAGATCGAGCACGAGCTGAAGCTGATCGGCGAACTCAACTACGAGCCCTATTTCCTCACCGTGCACGACATCGTGCGCTTTGCCCGGGAGCGCCGGATTCTCTGCCAGGGCAGGGGGTCTGCCGCCAACTCGGCGGTCTGCTACGCCCTCGGCATCACCGAGGTGGACCCGGCGCGCCAGTCCACCCTGTTCGAACGCTTCATCTCCAGGGAGCGCAACGAGCCGCCGGATATCGACGTCGATTTCGAGCATCAGCGGCGCGAGGAGGTGATCCAGTACATCTATCAAAAGTATGGCCGCCAGCGGGCCGCCCTGGCCGCCACGGTGATCACCTACCGGACCCGCAGCGCCCTGCGCGAGACCGGCAAGGCGCTGGGATTCGACAGCGACACCCTGCAGCGCCTGGCCGCCACCCACAGCTGGTGGGACGGTCGCAAGCTGAATACCGAACGCATCCGGGAGCTGGGCTTCGACCCGGAGCAGCCGCCGCTGCGCCGGCTGCTGGCGCTGACCACGCAACTGATCGGCTTTCCTCGCCACCTGTCCCAGCACGTGGGGGGCTTTGTCATCGCTCGCAAGCGGCTCGACTGGCTGGTGCCGATCGAGAACGCCGCCATGCCCGAGCGCACCGTGATCCAGTGGGACAAGGATGACCTGCAGGCCCTGGGCCTGCTGAAGATCGACGTGCTGGCCCTGGGCATGCTCAGTGCCATCCGTCGCAGCCTGGCCCTGATCGCCGACTACCGGGGCGAGAGCTTCCGGCTGCAGGACATCCCGGCCGAGGACCCGGCCACCTACGAACTGATCAGCCGGGCCGATACCGTCGGCGTGTTCCAGATCGAGTCCCGGGCCCAGATGAGCATGCTGCCGCGGCTGCGCCCGGTCTGCTTCTACGACCTGGTGATCGAGGTGGCGATCGTGCGCCCGGGGCCGATCCAGGGTGAGATGGTGCACCCCTACCTGCGGCGGCGCCAGGGGCTGGAGACGGTGGAGTATCCCAGCCCGGAGGTGCGAGGCGTACTGGAGCGCACCCTGGGGGTGCCCCTGTTCCAGGAACAGGCGATTGAGCTGGCCATGGTGGCGGCCGGGTTCTCCGCCGGCGAGGCGGATGCCCTGCGCCGGGCCATGGCCGCCTGGCGGCGGCGCGGCGGGATCGAGGTGTTTCAGCGCAAGCTGTTCGAAGGAATGCGCCGGAACGGCTACAGCGAGGCGTTTGCCGGGCGCATTTTCGAGCAGATCAAGGGCTTCAGCGAGTACGGTTTCCCGGAGTCCCATGCCGCCAGCTTCGCCCTGCTGGCCTACGCCTCCGCCTGGCTCAAGTGCCACCACCCGGCGGCCTTTTTCTGTGGCCTGCTCAACAGCCAGCCAATGGGTTTCTACGCCCCGGCACAACTGATCCAGGATGCCCGACGCCACCGGGTCAGGGTGCACCCGGTGGATGTCTGCCGCAGCGACTGGGACTGCACCCTGGAGCGGGGCAGAAACGGCCACCCGGAGCTGCGACTGGGACTGCGCCTGGTCAGCGACCTGTCGCGCAACGGCGCACAACGGCTGGTGGAGGCACGGCGGGAGAGGGATTTTGTCGATATCGCCGATCTCTCCCGGCGCAGCCGGCTCAATGAACGGGATCTCCAGGCCCTGGCCGCCGCCGATGCCCTGGCCGGACTGGGCGGTCACCGCTACCAGGCCCAGTGGCAGGTACTGGGTATCGAGGCGTCGACACCGCTGTTTGATGGGGTGGCGGAAGAGCAGGGCGCCGCACTGCCGGAGCCAACCCTGGGGGAGGCGGTGTGTGCCGATTACGACGCCCTGGGCCTATCACTGCGACGCCACCCACTACAGCTGCTGCGCACCCGCCTGCGCCGTGCCGGGGTACGCACCGCGGCCGAGGTGCAGGCGGCCCGGGATCGCTCCTGGCTGCGTGCCGCCGGCCTGGTCATCAACCGCCAGCGGCCACACTCCGCCAGCGGCGTGCTGTTCGCCACCCTGGAGGACGAGAGCGGCCAGGTCAACCTGGTGATCTGGCCCCGGGTGCTGGAACAGTATCGACAGGCGGTTCTGAACGCCCGGCTGCTGATGGTCAACGGCCAGGTACAGCGGGAAGGCGAGGTGGTGCACCTGGTCGCCCACAGGCTGGAGGATCGCAGTGACTGGCTGGGTGATCTGAATGTCCCGTCGCGGGATTTTCGTTGAGTTATTCCCGGTCTGGACCTGAGTACAGCGTACTACGGGGTCTCAGGCATGCTGATGATTGTTGTGGTCGTCTTGTATCAAGCTCTCAAGGGGGATATGAAGACCTTTCCATAACTTTTTTATCATGGTCAGCGAGAGCGGGCGTTTCCGAGTAAGTACTTCAGATACCCGGCCCCTGTGACCGATGTAAGGTTCAAGATCTTTGCGCTCCAGGCCCAGTTGTTCCATTCTGAAGAGGATCGCCTCGACAGGATCAGGGGGGGCGATAGGGTGATGCTTCGCCTCATAAGCTTCAACCAACGTTACCCATACATCCAGCTCGTCACCCTCCGACGTATCGAATTCAGCATCCATTAGTGTTTCGATGCGTTTCAGTGCGGCATCGTAATCTTTTTCAGATTTGATCGGGGCAATGTTCATTACACACTCTCCACGTCAATCGCATCGTATTGCTTATGGGTTCCTACAAACCGGACGTATACTACCCTGTACTTGTAGTTGATTTTTACCACCAGACGATACTTGTTACCCGCAATATTAAATACAACCCGGTTATTTTTAAGGATGCTGGCTGTATGGTATTGCGCCTTAATCTCGTGTGGGTCAGACCACGTGGCCTGCTCAGCCTCCCGGTGCCATGCCTTAAGTGGTTGTTCCGAATCGGCATAATCCGGGAGAGACCAGAATTCTCGCAAAGTCCTTTTTGTGATCACCCTCATAGATAAATAATAGATTGTTCCCGTTTTGGGATCAAGCAGCCGTATACGGAAAAATGGAAGAGGAGAGGGCGTATTCTGTAGGGACATCGCCCCATTCAGGCCCGAATTGGATGAGTCAGGGCCTCTCCCTGGTTGCGGGGATTGCCCACGGCGCGGTCCACCGGGTGAAAGCGAACCTCCCGATGAACATTCGACTCCAGGAGCATGTCGGCTGTATTCGTACCCTGGTCGAGGCAGCTGGTCGCATCTCCGTGTGAAAGCATCACCGGCATCCGGCTGTGAAGTTGCGCCAGCTCCCCATCCGACGGCCGGGTCAGGATGGTGCAGGAATAACGCCCCTCGCGCTGTTCCCATAGGCCCGCAAACACCAGCAGCCCGCCGGATTCTGGTGAATGGATGAAGTAGGGCTGTTTCACCCCCGATTCCGTTCGCCACTCGTAGTAGCCGAGGGCGGGCACCAGGCAGGTCTGGGAACGGCGCCAGGCGTTGCGGAAAGCCGGCTTGTCGGCTACCGACTCCAACCGGGCATTGAAAGTGGCGTACTTGGGAGCTGCCTCCTTCGACCAGGCCGGCACCAGCCCCCAGCGCATGGGGAGGGTTCCTTCTGCCTG
>JAPHTA010000044.1 GCA_026196475.1 Sedimenticola sp. | reverse complement strand
GCAGAAGCTGCCACCCACCGCCACCGAAAACGGTCCGCGCTCGGTGCGGAAACTCCACTCCTCCCGCAGGCTCAGGTTGTTGTAGTGCAGGCAGTTGTGGGTCTTGAGGTCACCCGGTGTGCGGGGCGCACCGTGCTGCTCCAGGTAGCCGGGTGAGGCACACACCACCCGCTCGACATCGGCGATCCGGGTGGCCACGTAACTTGAATCAGGCAGCGAACCGATCCGGATCGCCAGGTCGACCTGGTCGGCGATCAGGTCGGTCAGCCGGTCTTCCAGCTGCACCTGCAGACGAAGCTCCGGGTGCCGCTGCAGGAACCCCGGCAGCAGGGGCCCCAGGCACTGGGTCCCGAAAGTCAGTGGCGCAGCGATACGCAGGGTGCCACGGATCTGTTCGCTGGAACAGCTGATGCGCTCCTCCGCCTCCTCCAGGGCCTGCAGGATGGCGGTCGCATCGGCGTGGAACTGCTTGCCCGACTCGGTGAGGTCGAGCCGACGGGTGGTGCGGTTGAGCAGCCTGACCCCCAGCTCCCGCTCCAGCCTGGCCACCCGGCGACTCATCGCCGCGGTACTGCTCTGCAACTGCTGAGCGGCCCCGTTGAAGCTGCCGGTATTAACCACCGCCACGAAGCTGCGCAGATCACTCAGGTCGTATTGTTTCATATACTGCAACAGTGAATTTATTAATCGGGTATTTATTACATGATAGTAGAAAACTACACTCTACCCATCAACCCGAAAAGTATCCAAGGAGCCATCGATGAAACAGATCAGAGCTGCCGAGAGCCGTGGACACGCCGATCATGGCTGGCTGCAGAGCCACCACAGCTTCTCCTTTGCCGACTACTACGATCCGGAACACATGGGGGTCTCGATCCTGCGGGTGATCAACGATGACCATATCGCCCCCTCGGGCGGTTTTCCGACCCACCCGCACCGGGACATGGAGATCGTCACCTACCTGATGGAGGGGGCGCTGGAGCACCGGGACAGCATGGGCAACGGGTCGCTGATCCGGCCCGGCGATATCCAGCGCATGAGTGCCGGCAGTGGCATCCGGCACAGCGAGTTCAACCCCTCGGACAGCAAACCGACACGCCTGCTGCAGATCTGGCTAATGCCCAACCGCCAGGGGATAACCCCCGGTTACGCCCAGCAGCACTTCCCCCTGCAGCAGCGCCGCGGCCGGTTACAGTTGCTGGTGTCACCGGACGGTCGTGACGGCTCCCTCAGCGCGCAACAGGACGGTCTGCTCTATGGCACTCTGCTGGAACAGGACCAGACCCTGAGCCACGACCTGGAGCCGGGCCGTACCGCCTACATCCACCTGGCCAGGGGCCAGGCGGAGATCAACGGCGAATCCCTGAACGAGGGCGACGCCATCACCCTGACGGATGAGGCGCAAATCGGGATGCGCGGCATCGACCAGGCCGAGATCCTGCTGTTTGATCTGCCCTGAACAGCACCACGAAAAAATGGAGAGTTACCGATGCGAAACAACGAGACCGGTGAATTCGTACGCTGGGAATCCAGCTTCCGAAACTGGGTCACTGCAACCGGCGAGGCCGGACCCACTGGTGAGGGAGGGTTCAGGGCGGAGCCCGGACGTTACCACCTCTACGTCTCCCTGGCCTGCCCCTGGGCCCACCGGACACTGATCTTCCGCAAGCTGAAGGGTCTGGAGAAGGTGATCGACGTATCCGTGGTGCACCCGGTGATGCCGGAGGAGAGCTGGGTATTCGGCGAGTTCCCCGGCTCCACGGTGGATCATGTTCACGGCTACCGCAAACTGGCCCAGCTCTACCATCGGGTGGAACCGGGCTTCGACGGGGTGGTGACGGTTCCGGTGCTGTATGACCGGCAGCGCGACCGGATCGTCAACAACGAGTCGTCGGAGATCATCCGCATGCTCAACAGCGCTTTTGACGAGTGGGGGGACGCCAGCGTCGACCTCTACCCGGAGGCCCTTCGGGAGCAGATCGACTCCCTCAACGGGTTCGTCTACGAGCGGATCAACAACGGCGTCTACAGGGCAGGTTTTGCCAAAACCCAGGCGGCCTACGAAAGGGCTTTCGATCAACTGTTCCAGGCCCTGGACGAGATCGAGCAGCGTCTTGATGCCAGTCCCTGGCTGGTGGATGAGCGGCCCACCGAGGCAGACTGGCGACTGTTCCCCACCCTGGTGCGCTTCGATGCCGTTTACCACGGCCACTTCAAGTGCAACCGCAACCGGATTGTCGATTTCCCCAACCTGTGGGCCTGGCTGCGGGCGCTGTACCAGGTGCCTGGAATCGCTGAGACGGTGGACCTTGCACAGATCAAGACCCACTACTACGCCAGCCATCCCTTCATCAATCCGAACGGCATCATACCCCGGGGTCCGCGCCTCGATTTCATGTCGCGAGAGGGGATGGAGCGTTATATCTGATGCGGGGGTGACCAGGCAGGTAGTGTGAAGGACGGGAAAGAGAGAGGCCGGCATCGCCGCCGGCCTCTTGCAGTTTTGATTGCCGTCGACGCTACAGCTTGAACTCCGCCAGCTTGAGCTGCATGGTCTCCTCCTTCGACTCCTGGTCCTGGATACGACGGGCGATCTCGCTGATGGCGTCCAGGTTGGCCTGGGAGTGCTCGTTGACCCGTGCCACCCGCTCCACGATCTGCGCATTTTTCTCCTGTGACCGGTTGGAGATGGTCACCGTGTGTTCCATCTGCCGGGAGGCCTCGCCCGCGTCATGGGTGGCCGCATCGATCAGCCCGATGGTCTCCTCCATGGTCTTCATCACCCCTTCCAGTAACCCGGTCTGGCTCTCCATCTTGCTGGTGGAACTGCTGACCGACTGGGTGATATCGGCAATGATCTTGTGGATCTCCTCCAGGCTCTGCTGGGTGCGTACCGCCAGTCCCCGCACCTCGTCGGCGACCACCGCGAAT
>JAPHTA010000258.1 GCA_026196475.1 Sedimenticola sp. | reverse complement strand
TATTACATACGTCTGGACGGGGAGGCGCTGGGCCTACCTGGCGGTTGTATTGGATCTATTTGCGCGTAAGCCGGTGGGGTGGGCGATATCATTTTCCGCAGACAGTGGACTGACGAGAAAGGCACTGATGATGGCATATGAATCCAGAGGGGAGCCACAGGGGGTGATGTTTCACTCGGACCAGGGATGCCAATACACCAGCCTGTCATTCAGACAATTGCTCTGGAAGTATCAGATCAATCAGAGCATGAGCCGTCGTGGCAATTGCTGGGACAACAGTCCGATGGAGCGATTTTTCAGGAGCTTGAAAACGGAATGGGTTCCCGAGATCGGTTACACCTCGTTTCAGGAAGCGAAGCAGGAGATCACGGACTATATCATTGGGTATTACAGCCAGCTCAGGCCGCATACTCACAATGGTGGATTGGCACCCAATGTTGCAGAAAAGCGATATTGGGATGCTCAAAAAGACGTGGCCAAAATTACTTGACCACTACATTGATATTTATACCCTTTTAAGTCCAAACATTAAATAGATTACTGAAAAATACGATATTCACGCGATAACTTCTCCTAACGGTAGCATTATAACTACCTGTTTTAAATAGTTATTTATAGTGAGGCGTACTTATCTATGCTTTTTGGAATAAAGGCCACCAAGTTTTCTATATATCAACTATGAAGCGGCTTCAATGTAGATAGAATCACTATCTTTGATTTCGGCGATCAGGCGAAATACATAGGAACTCAGACAGGTAGTGTGGGCCCGTTTTTGGTGCCCGGACGAATCCCCTATCCGATATTTCCCGGGAGTGTTCCCGGCGCGCCACACCTTCACCACCCCTACTACACTGTTCTCCGTGGACCGACCTCTCTCCCCAACCGGTTCGGACACCCTGCCCTTCCAAGGGAGGCACAGATGAACAGAGACGACATCAGGGCCCTCCAGGCCCCACTCAAGCAAAAGTACCGGGAGCAGCCGGAAACGGCATAGATCACGCTCAAGGCGCGCTCCCGGATAGGCGAAGGGATCAGTTGCAAAATCGAGACCGGCAAGGCGATGGTGGAGGCCGGCCTGCATCCGGCCACCGGCGGAGACGGTCTTTCCGCCTGCTCTGGCGACATGCTGCTGGAGGCGCTGGCGGCCTGTGCCGGGGTAACGTTGAGGGCCGTGGCCACCGCTATCGGGATCGAGCTGCGGGACGCCACGGTCAACGTCGAGGGCGACCTGGACTTTCGCGGAACCCTGGGAGTGGCGAAAGAGGCTCCGGTCGGATTCCGGCAGATCCGGATGAATCTCGAGCTGGATTGCGATGCAGACACCGAGCAACTGGATTCGCTGATGAAACTGACCGAGCGTTACTGCGTGGTCTACCAGACGCTGTCACAGACACCGGCAATCTCGATCAACCACCAAGTGAAAGACTACGGCTGACCCGTCTATACTGTTTCCTTCGGCGCACCGGATACCAGGCTGGGGTGAGGAACGAATCCTAATAGTGTTTGGTGCCATATAGAAAACATCTCGCCACACACATTGGTTCAAGGGTAATTTTTCATCTGCCCCCAAACTCCCGATAAGGTTTGCTTCACAACGCCCTCCAACACAAGCGATTGACGAGTATGTGCGGATGGAAGCAAGTTGCTCAACGCATCTCGAACGCTTCCTGATGAAAACGTATCCGACCGTAGAGAGCGCGCAACCCCTCGCGCAGGGTATCGGCAAATCCGCGCGGACCGCAAAACCATACCTCCAACCGCTTCCGGTCATGCTGTTGTTCGGCTAATACCTCGGCGGTCAGCGGTCCGCTATGCTTGTCATACACATGTAAACGGACATCGGGCAACGTCTCACACAGTGATTGCAAGCGCCCCACAAAGGGATCGCTCCCTGCGTCACGCACGCTGTAATGCAGATCGGCGCAAACCCCGGAGGCAGGTTCAACCTGTAGCGCTTCGAGCCAGGCAATAAACGGGGTGATACCGATACCGCCTGCGACCCAGACTTGACGAGCACGTTTGTTAACCCGGGAAATATCGAAGCGGCCATAGGGACCTTCGACTTCCACCGAGTTGCCTACGCTGAGTTTGCGTGTCAGTGTACGGGTGTAGTCACCGAGCGCCTTAATGGCGAAGGTGACAGTACGATCACCATGATCGGCGCTGGCGATAGTAAAGGGATGAGCGCCTTCGGCAGCATCAAAGGTCACGAAGGCAAACTGACCGGGACGATGACCTTGCCACTTTCCGTCAAGGTGACAGCTCACCTCTATAATATCGGAACCCGAATGGTTCAACGCAACCACACTGCCGGTTACCTGACGCCTTTGTCCGATGCGACCGGCCAAGGAATGCATGCTGGCGATACTCCCCGCGGCAAACAGCAACGCCAGCAACAGCCCAATGGGTTGGCTCCAGTAGTCGGCGGGCGCTAGGACCACTGAATGAAATACCAGCACCATATAGAGCACCGGCATTGCCCGATGCAACGGCCGCCACAAGCGGTATGAGAATCGCTTCCACAAGGTTAGCGCGAGCAGGGCCAGCAGCAAATAAAAGGCCCATTCCCCCAGCGCTTCGCCCATGTCACGCAGCGGTTCGGCGAAGGCCGAAAGCTCATCCTCCTTGATGTGGCCGCCGCGGCCGGCCAACGCCTTAAACAGGTCGTCCGACATCTCCAGCAGCCAGTGCAGAGCAGCGAAAGAGACGGTCAAAATACCGCTCCATTTGTGCAAACGATAGATGCGGTCCATTCCACCGAGCGGTTGTTCCAGCCAAGCGGGACGGGTGGAGAGCACCATTGTCAACGACATCAGAGCAATGGAAAACAGGCCGGTCAGGAAGAGACTCTCAAGGTAGATGGCCCACGGCAGGGAACCTGCCGCCGTATGATCGGGCGAAAGCATCTCTACGCCCCAGGCAAGGGCAACGATGCCAATAAAACTGGCAAGAACAGTCTTCATGATGAGCCTCTTCGCATGGCTAAAGGGAAGTCAGAACCGGAGTCTGTCCCACCCCACACTTAACGGGGCGGGACGACTCCTCAGCGCCGAGCACTTGACGTCGTTGCTTTAGCGATCATTGCTACGCTCACGCTTGTCCGATAGACGCTGATCACGATACTTGTCGGATCTGTCATTCTTCACGCGTACATCGAGTACCTCGCCATTGATCGGATCGACGAAAAGTTCAACCCGACCACCGTAACTGTCATAAGCTTCGACATCGTAGCCGCTGCGCTCACGTTCAATCTCATGGATGTCGTTGTAACCAGCGGCGATCACTTTTTCGTGGACGGCGGGGATTGTCAGCCAGTCGGCATCAGAGCCCGCTCTGTCAGCGGTAGAGGATGCGGCAATAGCGGTCCCACCCAAAGTGGCAGCAGTCAGTACGATCGCAAAAATGGCGTGTGAGTTTTTCATGATTAAATCTCCTGTTGAGTAGTCTTGTCTGGCGGCCAAACGAGAGACCGTGTGTGCAGTATGAGATAACCAGCTGAATTCACCCTGAAAACAAGCTTCCCAGTTGAAGGAAATATTGCCCGCTTTAAATCAGTTAAAAAGTGGTTAGTTGATTCCGGAACTTGATCATGTGGTTCATATCCAAGCACGCAAATTAAACGGCTGTATTCAGCCCTCTAGCGAAGTAGACATGAACCTGCTGTAGCTTTCTTCCACAATATCGGCATGCTGAGTTTCTCTCTCCGCGGGATAGGGCCCAGAGCAAATAAAAAAACACCCAATTGATTTAAAGGTACCAATAGATCGCCGCACATAATTTCTCGCCAGCAGTCCCTGAACACCGATTCATCCTATAGTCATCAAGCGGTTAGATGACTTTGTAAATCGCTCTTCCCACTTTTAGACAATTGAAAAAACACGCTTTTTTGAACAATGCCTCGCCAGATGCTAGGGTTATCCGCTTCTCAGCAACAGAAGGGCAGCCTGTAATGTTGGCACCACTGGCAGAATCCGCAGAAGATATTTCCCAGATTGCATTTGGTTTCATGGCTTCCAAGGCGCTGTTTGCAGGGCTCCATGTCGATGTTTTTACCCTGCTCTCTGAACGGCCGATGAAATCCGAAGAGATCTCGAAACTGACCGATATTCCGCTCAATCGTATCACCACCCTGATGACCGCCCTGACCAGCATCGGACTGCTGGAACGAAACGATGAGACCTACAGCAACTCTCCCGGTGCCTCGGCCTTCCTGGCCCGCGGTGCCAAGTACGAGTTCGGCGATTACCTGCGCTACCAGATCGACAAGCAGATGTACCCCTTTCTGCAGCAGCTGAACAGTGTGCTGGACGGCTCCCTCGACCAGGATGCGGTGGACTCCTACCGTCACTGGATGTCGGACGCCGAGCAGGCACGCCTGTACAGCAATGCTCAGCATGCCGGATCGCTCGGCCCCGGCCGCACCATCGCGCGCCAGGTTGATCTGTCCGGTGCCCGTTACCTGCTTGACGTGGGCGGTGGCACGGGTGCCATGACCATCCGCTTGCTGGAAGCCAACCCGGAGCTGGAGTCCACCATTATCGAGTTTCCCAATGTCGCCGAGATCGGCTGGGAGTTCATCGCCGAGGCCGGCATGGTCGACCGGGTGCGCTACATCCCCTCGGATGCGACCTCTGCGGTCTGGCCCGGCGGCCAGGATGCGGTTCTGATGTCCTACCTGTTCAGTGGCGTACCCGGGGACAAGCTACCCGACCTGGTACAGAAAGCCTTTGACTGCCTGAACCCGGGCGGACGCCTGATGGTGCATGATTTCATGGTTGCGAACGACCGTAGCGGCCCGGCAATGGCGGCACTCTGGCAGATGCAGCACATGGCGTTTACGCCAGACGCCAAATCCGTCACCCCGAGCTGGCTGAAGGCGAAGATGGAGGAGGTGGGCTTCCATGAGATCGAGGAGGGGGAGACCATCCCCGGCCTGACCCGTCTGATTCATTGCACCAAGCCGGCCTGATATGGCACGGGACCAGTTCAGATTCTCCTTTCCGTTCCGGGTGCGCTACTCCGAGATAGACGGTCAGCGTGTTCTTTTCAACGCCCACTACCTGACCTTCTTTGATACCAGCATTACGGAGTATTTTCGCAACCTGCCCTATGATTACATGGGGCAGGTGGAGAAAACCGGCACGGACTTTCACACCGTTCGCGCCCTGGTGGAGTTCAAGGCGCCGGTCTATTTTGACGAGGAGATCCAGGTGCACGTCCGTGTCTCCAGGCTGGGCCGTTCCTCCATCACCTTTGCGTTTGAGATTCACCCGGCGGGTCAGGAGGATCTGCGAGCAACCGGAGAGGTGGTGTGGGTTAATGCAGACCAGGCCAGCCACCAGTCAACCGCCGTGCCCGAACAACTCAGGGACAAGGTAGTGGCATTTGAAGGTGATCATCTGGCCGACTGAATGATTCAGGTTGTGGTGGCCCTGACATGATTCGCATCAGGGTCATGGATTATGGGGTCAACAGGGTGAGATGAAAGACCCTGTGCCACGAACGTGGATTACTGGATACTTTTTTCCAGCCTTGTACGTTACCTGCTTCAAAAATCGCCATGCCCGCTCAGGCTGCTGATCGAGCGCCAGCGCAATTGTCTGTACCGAAGCGAGCAGTGCGTTACGCAACTCCCGGGTGGCCAGCAAAGGTCCGGGCAGACGTGTTTTCCCAGCCCCTGGATAAAATTTTTCTTTCCGTTGCACGCGAGGCGGTCAAATCCATGCGCAATCAACTATACAATCCTCCAGATCAGTCCAAATCGGCATGGAAAGGGTTCGCAGCTTATCCCAGTCCAACATGCTGTACTTGGCGCAGTAAAAACAATGGCACAAGGAGAAATTGGTGATCAGAATCATCTACCGCTGGCAGGTCGATCCGGAAAACTTTGGGCGTTCAGAAAAACCTGGCACGAAACCACCAATCGGATACACGAGTCGGTTCCGGGTACGCTAGGCAGTTTCATGCTGCGGGCGTCTGAAGACGAGTCGGAGATACTGACCGTTGCCAGGTGGGATTCCCTGGAAGCCTGGAAAAACTTCTGGGGCAACAAGAATCCGGAGCAGATGCAGGGCATGGGGAAACTGGGTACCCGTATCTCCGTGGAGGCCTTTGAAGAGATAGAGGAGCATACCCGGTAGGCAGCTACTGCCAACGCTCGTTGCGGACAGCCTCGTAATCACAATAAACCGACAGGCCTTGTCTCGGGCTCACTCTTCCACATCCCCGTACCCGCTGATCATCGGCCGGATCAGGCTGGTCACGGCCTTGCCCATGGTGGCGTCACCAGCGGCCAAATCCAGTCCTGTCCATTCAGTTCCCACTGGTATAGCCGGTGCGTGGGTTTAAGTTTAGACGGAAACCCACACCATCGAAGAGGCGGCAGGGTTCCCGTCAAGGTTGACGGGCAGACAACCTCAGGCCTAGGCTAAGCTATCCAGCCACTCGGGAACCGCCGCCATGCTCGTCACCTTCTCCTGCCCCGCCTATGCCGACATCACCCTGTTCGGCGATATCGCTGTCCGCCTGCTGAAGATGATGGGCCACAGCGGCACCGTACCCAGCGCCCTGCTGGCAGACGAGATCCACGACCACCGGGTAACACTGGAGGCCGCGATCAAGGCGGAGGCGGAGAGCACCGCAACCACCCGGGCTGAGCAGCGCGGTGAGGACGAGGAGCCGGCGGTGTCACTTTCCCACCGCGCCCTGCCGCTGATCGAGCTGCTGAAGGCTGCCGAAAGGGACAAGTGTGACGTGATATGGCATAGCGGCACCTGAGACGGATTGTTTCCCTCGCACCTGAGCGACCGAAGGTGTTGACACGGGATTTTACAGGCCGGTGACGGGCCTGCCGCCGACTCGTACAAACAGCACCACCCGAACCCCAGGCAGGAGCGACACCCTCGCCGCGATGAATGGTTCACGCTTCGCGATTGTGCGGATTTCCTTCGGCCCGAGGCGGGCCTCCTACAGGCCGTATCAAATCCGCAATGAACGGTGCGATGAGACACGATCCGGCAATCATGCGAGGCTCCATCGCCCGGGTGCAGACCTTCTTCGGGTTCCTGCCTATGTCTTGCCGGTGGCGAGAAACGCTTCCACCAGGGCCTCGACGATCTGCTCCTCGGAGCCGGCGCAGGGGCACAGTTTCTCCCGCACCACTTCCCGGGCGCAGCGTTGCACCGCTTTTCGCCCGTGGGCGTTGCAGGCATGTATATGACCGCGGGCGATCGTCAGCAACTCTTCGAACGGTATTGCTTCGGCATAGCTGTCCAGCGGTGTGGTCCCGCTCATCGTCCCCTCCCGTGCCGGTGAATTGGCGGAATCGCCCAAAGTGTAGACGCCGTGTATCAACTGCGTGTTGTGGTTGACCCGACCAATCGGTTTTCATGACGCCACTGTAACGAGGTCACCGCCCCTTCTTGATATCTTCCCAGGTGGTGTCCCAGGGGGTGTTGAGCCAGCGACTGGCCATCTCCGAGAAGCCCGGCGTGTCGGCTTCGTCATCGGCGGACGGCGCCTCCAGTACGACCTCCTCCGGCGCCTCCAGGGCGGTGACGCTTTCGGCATCGGCGATGAAACTCAGGCCGGCCAGCGAGCCACCGCTGTCGATCCGCTTCAGATCCCGGTCCAGGTTGCGCTGCACATCCTTCAGCATTGCCTTCATCGCCTCCGGATAGGCCCGGTTCTGCAGCATGCCGTCAATATCCTGCTTCATCTCGGTAATCTTCTCACGGGCCCGCACCCGCTGCTGCTGCTCCTGTTCATCCAGATGCCGAAGCTGCTGCCGGATCGCCTCCTGCGGTACCGGCAAGACCAGCCCCTCGGTACCGACACCTCTCTGTTTCAGCAGTACTTTCAGGGAGACCGCGGTCTGGGCGGTGCGCTTGAACTCCTCCAGCAGGTCGAGCGGGTTTTCGTCCACCCCGTCACCGGCCATGAACACGCTTTCCACCGTGGCCCCGTCACTGCACTCGATACCGGAGTAGCCGAGAATCTTCTCCAGCTGGCTCTGGATAATCAGCTCCATGTTGGCCAGGTAGTCGCGGATCTTGTGGGTCGGGAGGTTGCGAATGCTGTCGCTCAATGAGCGGTAGAGCTGGTACGCCTCCTCCGGC
>JAPHTA010000358.1 GCA_026196475.1 Sedimenticola sp. | reverse complement strand
GGCTCGGGCTCGGGCTCGGGCTCGGGCTCGGGCTCGGGCTCCGGCTCCGGCTCGGGCTCCGGCTCGGGCTCCGGCTCGGGCTCCGGCTCGGGCTCGGGCTCGGGCTCCACGGGTTGTGGCATATTGAAGTTTATCCGAACCTGGGTTGCGGCCAGATCGATCTCTTTCTGCGGAGCACTGATTACCGTGCGCTGCCAGATCGTCACCACGAAACCGATATGCAGCGCCAGGGAGACCAGCGCAGCCAGCAGTCGCCAACTTGTATCACCTCTTATCACGGCTTTTCGGTTTGAATGTCCAGTGCGTCCGCGCCGGCAATCCGGGCGGCATCGATGATCTGGACCGCCTTACCGAAATGGGCCACCCGGTCACCCTTCAGGCGAACAAACTTTTTGTCAGGTGCGTGCAGGGCTCCCCGCAGAGTCTCTGCCAGTTCCGGAAGCACCACCGCTTCTCCATCCACCAGAATCTCACCGGCAGGAGTCAACACTACGGTCACATACCGATCATCCTCGATCGGGTCCCCACTGCTGGCCTTTGGCAAGTCGATATCGACTCGCTCCTCCTCGATGAAATGGGCGGTCAGCATGAAGAAGACCAGGAGAAGAAAAACAATGTCTATCAGTGGCGTCAGATTCAACACCACGTTGGAGTGACGCCGCCGTTCAGACACCTTCGGTTATCTCTTCCCAGTGATGTGGCTGTCCCGATTCAGTTACAACCGGCTGTTCGCTGCAGCGTCGCTCTAGCAGCAGGGCAATGGTTGACTCCATCGACTGGTTTCTGCGCTCCACCGCGCCTTCCAGGAAATGCAGCAGGATCAGAAGCGGAATGGCCACCGCCAATCCCACCCCGGTTGTGATCATTGCTTCCCATATTCCTCCGGCGAGTGCCTGTGCATCCACCTTTCCGCCGGCCTGCTCGATAACCATGAACGCCTTGATCATCCCGGTAATGGTTCCCAGTAGTCCGAGCAGCGGTGCGGTATTGCCGAGGATTCCGAGGGTCCGGAGGCCAAACTCCATTCGCTGCAGCTGTTGGCTGCGAACACGGTTGCCAACACTGCGCAAATCTTCCACCCCGGCCTTGTCGGCAGCGATAACCGCCGTAATAATTTCGGCTTCGGGAGAACGTAACTGGCGTACCGGCTCTACCAGTTCCGGTTCATCCAGCATACGGCGCAGGCTGTCCCGGACCATGCCTGGCAGGCGTCCGAGTCGCAAAAAAAGTGCACTTCGTTCCAGTACTATGGCGAGTCCGATCGCCGAATAACATGCCAGTATCCAGACAACCGGGCCACCCCGGGTTAACAGTTCCGCAAGATTCACGGTGATATCCATCCCAGTGCCGTGCCGGCACCCATCAACATCAGTAACGCTACGCTGGCATGCTCCAGTGCGGAACCCCAACGACTCATATGCTGTTTAAGCTGTTGCCCGAAGTGGGCTACGCCAATGGAAAAAACGGTGGTCGGGATCAGAACCGCCCCGAATCCGAACAGCAGGCCCAGCAATAGTCCGGATTCGGCCCTACCGGTTGTGGCCGCGGCGAGAATCACCGTGGTAAGTGGAGCACAGGGATTGAGCGCCATTCCGGCTCCCATGAAAAAGAGACCTCCCGGCAATAGCGTTTCCTGCTTCGCAGATCTCTCCCGCCCGATGCTCGACAGCTTTACCTCCCGCGAGGTACAGGCACTACCACCGCGCCTTGTGCGGAACAGAAGCGATAATGCCACGACCATGGTTGCCCCCCCGAGCACCCAGCGAACCCAGGGCGCGGCCACCCACTCCTGAACCAGCAGACCAAGCCAGCCGGCAACCAGGCCGAGTACCGCGTAACCGGCCATGCGTCCCGCGGAAAAAGGCAGGATGATGCGCCAGGAGGACCTGATCCCATCGCCGGTGGCGGCAAACACGGGTCCGAGATAGGGAAGACAGGCGATGTTACAGGGCCCGGCACCAAAGCCGAGACCCAGTAGCAACGCAGCGCCCAGGCTCAGGGAGACCGGTTCAAGCGGCACCATCGGTCTGCTTCCCTTTTGTCGGTGATTTGGTGGCGAACAGATTGCGAAGTGTCCGCTTTTCCCAGAGCCCCTGGGCTTTTTTACGCACCTTGAAATACTGTGGGTCGGCAGTGAAAACCGGGAACGTGGCATACTTCAACTTCAACACCCCCTTGTCCGGGCAGAACTCGACGCAACGCCCGCACAAAGTGCAGTCCTCGAAGGTCACATCCCGCTTCTCCATCTCGGTGTGGATCTCCTTGATATCCATCGGGCACGCCTTGGCACAGAGCCCGCAGCGGTCACAGCGTGATGTTCCCTCTTTCACCAGCCGGAGCAACCCGACCTTTCGGAACATCGCATGCAAGGCCAGCATCGGGCAGATCCTGCAAAACGGCTGACGTACCGTGAGAGCGAGCGCAATCATCAGTCCAAACAGAAAGTCCGCAATCAGGGAGAAGGTGATGGTAGTGGCGTTGGCAGTATCCACCATCAACTGGTCGCTCTCTCCGTTTGCCAGCGTGGTCAGAATACGACTCGGGCAGATACGGCAGAACGGATCGCCAAAATCGTGGTTCAGATAGCCCAGACCGGTCAGCAACGGGAATATGAAGACCAGGAAGGCGAGAATCGCCCACTTCACCGGCCTGACTCTTTGCACCAGGCCCTGGTCAACCGACTCGGTTCTCTGCAGTCCCAGCTTCTGCCCCACTATCTGCACGATCTCCTGGAAAGTACCGAGTGGACAGATCCAGCCACAGAAAGCCTTGTTCAACAGGACGAAGAAGACCAGGAAAGTGCCCAGCGTGATCAGCGTCGGCATCAGACCGCTGAAAAAACTGCCACCCTCGCTCAGCACCGGACCCAGTCGGTGATCCATCTGGTGCTGGAACGGAATCAGCGCACAGAGATCCGAACCGTTCTTGTCATAGGCACAACTGAGGGCCGGAAGCGCGGCGGTCAGCTTATCAGCAAGATAGTAGGCACCGATCGCACTGCCATACACCAGAAGCACAAAGGCACTGAGTTGCACAACCTTCCTTACTACCGAAAGATTTTTCGCTGGATTCACCGACTTTCTCCTTTTTTCTTACGTCTTCCAAAACCGGTCAAAAACCCGCCAAACAGAAAACCGGCTCCGGCCACCGTGACACCCCAGGTGGTGGATTGCCAGTGACTTGGAGACATCCGGTAGTCGGCTGTCAGCATACTTTCGTACCGTACACCGCCTTCCTCGATACTGGTGCTGAGAAACATCTCCGCACTGCGCCGGTCGCGCTCTCCTTTCACCACGTTGGGAAAGTCATCCGGTATACGGAAGGTGAGGCGGCCGTCCTGGTCGGATACCGACATGAGGGTGCTTCCATTGCTTGTCTCCAGAACCACCTCCCTGTCGCGTACCGGTTTATCCTTGTAGCGCAGGATGAACGACCACTCCTCTCCAGCGTAGTAACGGTAGTGCTCCCTGGGAATCGGGTCGGGTACGATCTCCAGTTCGGTCTTGATCGCAGATGCCAGACGGCTTGGACTCTCACCGCTCGGTTTTCCACGCATGTACTCGTAGCGAATGATCGCCTCCTTTGAATCACCCCAGTCCCGCTCGACAATCACCGCATGGTAGTTGTCCATGCCCGTTGGCGGTATGGTGATTACGCCCATTTCGGGTTGCAGCACCCGGGTATCCAGGTCAGGCTTCCAGAGTGTCACCAGTGCTCCGTCCGCATTCGCCAGGGTAAGCTGCTTTGGACCCCGACGGTGCTGTTGGTGCGCACCGGCCTGTTTTGCGGCTGCCTTGGCGCTCCCGTCTGCAGATTGTGCGGGCAGTGTCGCGGGAGCCAAGGCGAGGATCGCCGATGACAGGGGAAGCAGGATATGCAGTAGCGCTCTCTTCATGATTGGCGACCCTATTCAAAGGTATAGGTATAGGTCAGCATGGCTGCGCGGGGCGCTCCGGCATAGAAGGTCTTGTCTCCGCTTGTATCCTTCTTCACCTCGGTTGCATAACGCTTGTCAAACAGGTTGTCGACATTGAGCGAGAATGCGTGCGGCCCCTTTTCGTAACCCAGCATCAGGCTGGTCAGGAAGTCGTAACCGTCATATTTCTCGGTGTTGGCATTGTCCATGTAGTAGGAGCCCCAGGTGTCGGCCTGGATTCGTGCCCTGAAACCCGAGGGGTGGTTATAGTCAAGGCTCAAGCTGTACTGGTGATTGGGCACGTAGGGTATCTGGTTACCGCTACGGTCAATCGGATTCAGGTTGGGCCCCGTTCTTACCAGCTCCTGGAAATCACTGAACGTATAATCGCTGTAGGCGTAGTTGGCACCCAGCCAGAGGTGCTTGCCCAGCGCGAGTCGACCGCTCATTTCGAAGCCATTCTTCAGGGTTTCACCGGCATTCTGGAATTCACTCTGGCCGCCCTGCAACACCGAGACGATCTCGTCACTTACCGTGGTCCGGTAGAGGGATAGGTCCAGATTCCACTCCCTTGCCCTGGCCTTAAGGCCTACCTCGATATTGCGCGCGGTCGCGGCATCCAGGTTGGGGTTACTCTGGATCTCCGACTCGGACGGGACCTGGCCGGATTGTGCCACCATGCCGTACAGGCTGTAGACATTGTTCAGCGCGTAGGAGGCACCCAACTTGGGTGAGAACAGGTTGAAGGTGGTATCGGTATGTGTTACGCGCGGTGTGGCAAAAGTATCATAGGCGCCGGTGCTCCAGCTGTACTCGCCGTATTCGGTGGAATCGATGTCAAAGTTCATCCGGTCAAAGCGGAAACCGGCATCGATGGTCCACTGGTCGGTGGGCTTCATGCTCTCCTGGAAGAAGACACCGAACAGGGTGTTAGCAGCGTCTTCCGTAGCCAGAAGGGCGCCCGGTACATCCGAGTTGGTTCGGACGATCTGATTAACCGCCGGTCTGGGCCCTGGTCCGTCCGGGTCAACAAGCTGCGTGGTCACGTCAGCATACTCGTACTGCTTGGAATCGTCGGTTTTGTCCAATCGCGCCGTCACACCACCCACCAGGGTACTCTCACCCCAGAGCTGGTGCTTGTAGGCAAACTCCAGGTCAGTGCCGAACACGTTGGTGCCCGGGTTGTCGTTAATCTTTCCGGTAACCGGGTGGAAGTGGTCCCAGTTGTTGAAGTAGACCCGCGGCTTGAGTACCAGGTTGCCGATCTCCTGCTCATAACGGGAATTGAAGAACCAGATAGTTGAGTAGCGCCCGCTGTGCTGCCACTCACTGCTGGTATTGCGCTGCTCACCGGTAGTCCGGTAGCTTTCGAATTCACTTGTGGTCAGGGACGCGGGAATTTGCATATCCGCCTGGGAGTAACTCAGTTCGGTTTCCAGGGTGGCCCCACTATCCAACATCAGGCCATGCTTGAAGCTGAGTTGCTGAGAATCGAACTGGTTCCACTCGCGCCAATCGTTGTCCGATGCCCGATGGGACCCGGTAACCAGCAGGACGTTGCTGTCATTGATATCGGTGCCGTATCGGAAGTGCAGATTGTTCTGCCCCTGCTGGCCAATACCCGCTTTTATCCGATTGTTGCCTGGATCAAATACCGACTTGGAGATGATGTGGATGGTTCCGCCCGCTGAACCACTGCCATAAAGAGAGCCCGGCCCCTTGGTCACTTCAATCCGTTCGATATCCTGGGTATCGATAAAATCGAAGCGGGAGAAGCTGTCCGGATCGGTCATGGGAACACCGTCTCTCAGGACCATGATCTCCCGGACACCGTAGTTGGCCTTCTGGCCGGCACCACGGATGATCAGACGCGAGTCGTATCCACCGTTCTTTGAATCAATCAGTACACCCGGCGTTCCCTTGATCGCATCCTTGATGTTGTGCATCTTCTCGGCATCGATGCGCTTTTCATCAATGACGCTGATCGATGCGGTCACATCCTTGGTTGCCCGCTCTATACGGGAGGCGGTAACACTGATGGTATCCACACCCTCGTCAACCGGTTCGGCCGGGAAGGCCTGGCCGGCGAATAGAACAAAGGCGGATGAAAGGGGTAATACGATAAGGGGACTACTCTTGGACATACTGCTTACTGCCTGCTTTGTGGTTTTAAGATACGCAGGAAGACCTTGCCAGGAACGCCTGCATGCGGTGTCCGTTACCGGCTGCGAATAAATCCCTTTCAACGAGTGGCGTAATTTTATGGACGACGGCAGGAGTGTTCACTGACAAACAGCATGAAATAGAGACGAAAAATCCCTCTATCACTTATCAATCAATAAGTTATGGATATTTATAAATTTTGATCTTGCTCAACAACAGGCGAAACAACACTCCGTTTGTGTGATTTGACCTGTTTTTTTAAAGGCGTCTGAGCAGGGACCGATTCAATCGGGCGTCAGCGCAGATAGGGGGGCGGCACCGGGCCTGATTTGTCAGGCCCAGAACCCTGCGAAAACGACACCACCCAGCGCGGCAACCAGGAGCGGAATACCTACCATGAGACCGATCCGGATGCCGCCAACCAGGGTTGCCATGACCGCCTTGGCCAGGCTGTTGGCGGCAGCAGCAACTATAATCCCCATCGCCGCGGTGCCGGGCACAAGGTCTTCGGCACTCATTCGGGCGAGTGAGAGCGTGATCGCATCCACGTCTGCCACCCCGGATGCGGCAGCCAGGGCGATCAGACCACTCTCGCCGAAACCGGCCTTGAGTGCCCGGCCCAACAACATGACCAGAGCCAGCAGCAGGCCGAACAGCACCGCAGTTTTCAACTCCAGTGGATTGGCCAGTGGTGATCCCAGACCACTGGAAGGATCACGCTGCCGGAACCAGTAGAACGCAGCCGGCAGGTAGACAATGAGTGACATCAGGGCAGCGGGCAACAGGAGCAACTCGAACAGACGATGATTCAGCATGGACGAAACCAGCAACATGCGCCCAAACATGGTTCCACAGGCAAACAGGATTCCTACCGCAAGAACCGGATCCAGTTGTCTGTTGATTCTGGATAATCGGGAGAAATGCAGAGTCAGCGCGGTCGAAGAAGCGAGACCGCCAAACAGGCCGGTGAAGAGCATGCCACGACGGGTGCCGCCTATCCTGATCGCAAAATAGCCGACAAACGAAAGCGAGGCGATCAGTACTACCATCCACCAGATGACATAGGGATTGAGCGCCTGCCAGGGGCCATACCCCTTATCAGGCAGCACCGGCAGCAATACCACGGAGATCAACAGCAACTTGATAGCGGCGTGCAGCTCCCGCTTCTCCAGCGCGTTGATCCAGCCATGCAGACGGGGCTTCTGGCTCAACAGCAGGACCGTCACTACAGCAGAAGCAGCGGCAATCGCCAACTCTCCCATGACCGCCAGCGCGCCCAGGGAAAAAGTCAGTAATCCGGCCATCAGGCTGGTGATGCCGACATCCTGGTCGTAACGCAGGTTCACCACGTAAACAGTGGCCAGGACGCCGGCGAGCGCGGCAAAACCCAGACCCAGCGCGATCGGGCCAGTGGATTCCGCAAGCAGGGCGCAGCAACCGCCGAGCAGCCCGATTAGGCCGTGGGTCCTTACCCCGGCTACCCGGGCGCCCTCACCTGCGTCCCGGTCCTGCCACCCCCGTTCAACACCGATCAGCAGGCCGATCGCAAGCGCCACACCCAGATTATAAAAGGCAAGATACTCTTCACTCATCGCTGGTTTCCGCTTCCCTGTTGCCCCACGTTAACACCGGGCTCTTCCACCGGCAAAACCACAAAGTGGCACCAATCGATGGGCCGGAATGCCCGGATCCGCCTGCCAACATCACCGGACAAGAGGTTTGAGAAGAATCCCCTTTATGCAGAAGTGAACCCGGGGCCGGGAGATTGAAGCGTGTAAAACCGGTGCCGGTGTGGTTTCACCCTCCTGTGCAGTCCACTCACCCGGCTTCAACCGGGATTGGAAATGCGAGTCAGGATCAGTCCAACACTCGCAATTGCTATCAGAATGGCATGTACGATGAAAAGAGGGTAACCGTCGGGGCCCATTCCGGGTATTGGGCCTGAAGCTGGATATTGCTCGGAAGATGGCGGGTTGGTGCCCGGGGCCGGACTTGAACCGGCACGGTCGCAATGACCGGCGGATTTTAAGTCCGCTGCGTCTACCAATTTCGCCACCCGGGCAGAATCGTTGGAGCGGAAAATGGAGGCTGAGCCCGGAGTCGAACCGAGGTAGACGGTTTTGCAAACCGCTGCATAACCACTTTGCTACTCAGCCATCTGTTCTGCGGCAAAAGTATCCCGGATTTCCCGGGAATTTTCCACTGCCCGGAAGAAAAAACCCCGAGTCGCTGCCCGGGGTCTTCCGAAACTTGGAGCGGGAAACGAGATTCGAACTCGCGACCCCAACCTTGGCAAGGTTGTGCTCTACCAGCTGAGCTATTCCCGCATCGCCTGATGCGCGGGCTATTGTAGTCT
>JAPHTA010000173.1 GCA_026196475.1 Sedimenticola sp. | reverse complement strand
TACGACGACTGTCGGCACGCAGCACCTCGAAACGGAAGGGACCGATCTTGGCCTTCTCGCCCCGCTTCGGCAGGTGTCCCAGGGACTGGGTCACCAGGCCGCCGATGGTATCGAACTCCGCGTCCGGGAAATCCACGTCGAAGTAGTCGTTGAACTCCTCGATCGAGGTGTGGGCCTTGGCGGTGTACTCGGTGTCACCCTGGCGCAGGATTGCGGTACCCTCGTCGAAGTCGTGCTCGTCCTCGATCTCGCCGACGATCTGCTCCAGTACATCCTCGATGGTGACCAGCCCGTCGGCGGCACCGTACTCGTCGACCACGATGGCCATGTGGCTACGGCTGGCACGGAACTCGTTGAGCAGTACGTTGAGGCGCTTGCTGCCGGGCACGAAAACCGCCGCCCGCAGCACGTCCCGGATATCGAAACGGCGGCTGTTGTCACCGAAGTAGACCAGCAGGTCCTTGGCCAGCAGGATCCCCTCCACTTCCCCCTTGTCGTCACCGATGACCGGAAAGCGGGAGTGGGCCGACTCGATCACCACCGGCAGGATCTCCTCCAGCGGGGCATCACGGTCGATCACCACCATGTGGGCACGGGGGATCATGATGTCCCGCACCCGCAGTTCCGACACCTGCAGCACCCCCTCCATCATGGAGAGCGCCTCGGTATCCAGCAGGGCGCGACGCTTCGCGTCCCTCAGCAGTTGTATCAGTTGTTCCCTGTTTTCCGGTTCGGTGCCGAAGGCCTGCAGCAGTTTCTTCAGCCAGGTCCTGGACACCGAACCGTTGGTAGTGCCGTCGTCGCTACTCATGATTCCCTTTCAGATTGATATGGATCGGAGATGCCCTGGCGCGCCAGTATCCCGGCCTCCAGGCCTTCCATCTCCTCGGCCTCCTGCTCGTGCTGATGGTCATAGCCAAGCAGGTGCAGTACCCCGTGCACCACCAGGTGCGCCCAGTGCTCCTGCAGGATCTTGCCCTGGGCCCGGGCCTCCTCCGCCACCAGGGGGGCGCAGATCACCAGGTCACCGAGCAGCCCGCTCTCCACCTCCGGTGGCAGCTCACTCGCGAACGATAGCACGTTGGTGGGCCGGTCCTTGCCACGGTACTGGCTGTTCAGCGAACGACTCTCCTCCCGGTCCACGATACGGATCACCAGTTCCGCCTCGTCCCGCCTGCCCTGCAGCGCCGCCTCCACCCAGGTCTGGAACTGCAGGGTGGGGGGCAGGTCCGGCACTTCGATCACCCGCTGTATCTCCAGCTGCAGGTTCACTTGCCGCCGTTCCTGCTGAACGCGTCGTAAGCCCCTACCACTGCCTGTACCAGGGGGTGGCGAACCACGTCCCGGGCGTTAAAGAAGGTGAAGCTGATCCCCTCCACGTCTTTCAGTACCTCGATCGCCTGGCGCAACCCGGAGACCTGGCCGCGCGGCAGATCTATCTGGGTCACGTCGCCAGTAATCATGGCGGTGGAGTTGAAACCGATACGGGTCAGAAACATCTTCATCTGTTCCGGCGTGGTGTTCTGCGCCTCATCCAGGATGATGTAGGCATCGTTCAGGGTGCGCCCACGCATGTAGGCCAATGGCGCCACCTCGATCACGTTGCGCTCGATCAGCTTGGCCACCCGCTCGAAGCCAAGCATCTCGTACAGCGCATCATACAGCGGCCGCAGGTAGGGGTCGATTTTCTGCGCCAGGTCGCCGGGCAGGAAGCCAAGCCGCTCACCCGCCTCCACCGCAGGTCTTACCAGCAGGATGCGTCGCACCTGGTCGCGTTCCAGGGCGTCCACCGCGCAGGCCACCGCCAGGTAGGTCTTTCCGGTGCCGGCGGGTCCGATGCCAAAGTTGAGATCGTGGGTCACCGCCTTGTGCAGGTACTCCTGCTGGTTCACACCGCGGGGCCGGATCAGTCCGCGCCGGGTCTTGATCACCACCTCCGGCAGTGTACTTTCCGCCTCCTTGCGCAGCAGGGCATCGATTCCGGACTCCTGCAGGTAGAGGTGTACCGACTCCGGGGTCAGGATCTCGCTCCCGGCCTGGTTGTAGAGGGCCTGCAGCACCTCGCCGCCAGCGGCGATCGCCTCCGCTTCGCCGAGCAGCTGGAAATGGGTCCCGCGGTAGTTGATCTCCACCCCGAGCCGACGCTCGATCTGGCGCAGGTGCTCGTCCAGCTGGCCACACAGGTTGGCCAACCGTTCGTTGTCTTCCGGGGTCAGCGAGATTTCGAGGGATTCCGGGTGGTCGGACACGGGGTCAGTCCTGCTGGCAGTCTTGGTCATGCGGTTCGGGCCAACGCCTCGTCCATCAGCTCGCCGCGCAGGGAGTTGGGCAGGGCCTCGGTAATGCGCAGATCGACAAAGCGACCGATCAGCGTCTCCGGGCCGTCGAAGTTGACCACCCGGTTGTTCTCGGTGCGCCCGGCCAGTTGCTGCCGGTCCTTCTTCGCATGGCGCTCCACCAGTACCCGCTGCACACTGCCCACCATACGCCGGCTGATCTGCTGCGCCATTTCATTGATCCTTTTCTGCAGCCGCTCCAGGCGCACCTGTTTCAGCGCGTGCGGCACGTCATCCGGAAGCTCCGCCGCCGGGGTGCCGGGTCGGGCACTGTAGATGAAACTGAACGAGTGGTCGAAGCCGACCTGCTCGATCAGATCCATGGTGTGTTCAAAATCCTGCTCACTCTCGCCGGGGAATCCGACGATGAAATCGGAGGAGAGGCTGAGATCGGGACGCAGCTCGCGCAGGCGGCGGATCTTGGCCTTGTAGTCGAAGGCGGTGTGGCCCCGTTTCATCATGCCCAGGATCCGGTCGGAACCACTCTGTACCGGCAGGTGCAGATGGCTCACCAGCTCCGGCACCTCGCCGTAGACGGCGATCAGGCTGTCCGAGAACTCCAGCGGATGGGAGGTGGTGAAACGGATCCGGTCGATACCGTCGATCGCCGCCACGTACTGGATCAGCAGCGCCAGGTCGGCCACCGAGCCATCGTCCATAGTGCCACGGTAGGCGTTGACGTTCTGTCCCAGCAGGTTGACCTCGCGCACGCCCTGGGCGGCCAGTGCCGCCACCTCGGCGATCACGTCATCGAACGGCCGGCTGATCTCCTCGCCCCGGGTGTAGGGGACCACGCAGAAGGTGCAGTACTTGGAACACCCCTCCATGATCGAGACAAAGGCGCTGGGCCCCTCGGAGCGGGGCTCCGGCAGGCGGTCAAACTTCTCGATCTCGGGGAACGAGATATCCACCACCGGGGCCTGCTCGCGGCGCGCCGCGTCCAGCATCTGCGGCAGACGATGCAGGGTCTGGGGACCGAACACCAGATCCACGTAGGGCGCCCGTTCCCGGATCGCCTCCCCCTCCTGGCTGGCCACGCATCCGCCGACCCCGATCACCAGCTCCGGCCGCTCCTGTTTCCAGGTACGCCAGCGGCCGAGTTGGGAGAACACCTTCTCCTGCGCCTTCTCCCGGATCGAGCAGGTGTTGAGCAGCAGCAGGTCGGCCTCTTCCGGCCGTTCGGTGAGGGTAAAGCCGTGAGACTCCCGCAACAGATCCGACATCTTGTCCGAATCGTACTCGTTCATCTGACAGCCGAAGGTCTTGATATAGAGTTTGCCAGGCATGCGGTTAAAACAGATTCCAAGGGCGCCAAGGGCGCGGTAGCTTAACCTCTATATTAGCGTTTTTCCAGACGATTTCGACGATTCTTTCAAGCCCGGCCCCCGTTTGCCGCTATTATTGGGGGAAGCGATAGTAATCCTGTTCTTGCGCCAGCAACCAGAGACCGTCAGAAGAGGGATTTTCCACAGGCAGGGAGCATGCGTCACCGACACCCCATCTCAGAGCGTGTACTGGCCCAGCAGGTGCAACTGCTGCTGACCAACGGGATGCCGGCAAACCTGACCGTGGCATCCATCTCGGTACTACTTACGATCAGTCTCTGGAGCGCCCTGCCGCACCACTACCTGCTGCTCTGGAACCTGCTGGTACTCTGCTGTGTCAGCCTGCGCAGCTACATTCTGCTGCTGCACGAGAAGGTCCCCAAGCGCTACTCTCCGGCCCTGTGGGGCAGGAGCTACACCCTGGCCACCCTGCTGGTCGGAACCGCGTGGGGCAGCATGACCCTGCTGATGCTGACCTCTGACGCACTGTTCGTGCACTACGTCATCTTCCTGGTGATCTTCGGCACCATCTCGGTGGCGGTGGCGGTCCTTGCCGCCAGGCTGCCGGCGTTTTTCGCCTACGTGCTGCCCCAGTCGGGTCTGCTGATCACGGTGTTGCTGATCCAGGACACCCAGTGGAGCCTGCTGCTGACCCTGGCCACCGTGATCTATACCGGGCTGATCTCCGCCACCGCCCGCAACATGAACTGGCAGATTCGTCACTCGATCGAACTGGAGACCCACAACCAGTCCCTGGTCACTCACCTGAGCCGGGAGGTGGAGCAGCGTCGCAGCGCCCAGCAGGCCCTGGAGCAGCACAAGGCGCAGCTGGAGGTGGAGGTGGACCGTCGGACCCGGCAGCTGACCCGTACCAACCGGGAGCTGCAGAAGGAGGTGACCACCCGCCAGCAGGCGGAAGAGAATCTCAAGCACCTGGCGCACCACGACACCCTGACCGGCCTGCCCAACCGCCTGCTGCTGGATGCACGTCTCGACCATGCCATCTCCAGGGCGAAGCGCAACCAGGCGCGCCTGGCAGTGCTGTTCCTGGACCTGGACAACTTCAAGCATATCAACGACAGCCTGGGCCACGTGGCCGGCGATATCCTGCTGCAGCAGGTAACCGAGCGCCTGCTCGACACCACCCGGGAGGAGGACACCATCGCCCGCCTGGGCGGTGACGAGTTCGTGATCCTGGTGGAGGAGGTAAGAGAGACCAACGACCTGGTCTACCTCTCACAGAAACTGCTCGACCGGGTCAACGAGCGATTCGAGATCAACGGCGAGTCACTCTTTGTCGGCTGCAGTATCGGTATCAGCCTGTTCCCCGAGGACGGCGACCGACCCGAGGAGCTGCTGCGCAACGCCGACGCCGCCATGTACCGAACCAAGGACGAGGGCCGTAACAGCTACAACTTCTATACCCGGGAGATGACCGCTTCCGCCTACGACCGGATCCTCCTGGAGGGTAGCCTGCGAAGGGCCATTGAGCAGGATGAGCTGACCCTCTATTACCAGCCCCAGAAATCCCTTGCGGAGGGTCGCTACACCGGGCTGGAGGCGCTGGTGCGCTGGCACCATCCCGAGATGGGGATACTGCCGCCGGGCCGCTTTCTGCCGGTGGCCGAGGCCAGCGGCCTGATCGTGCCGCTTGGCAACTGGGTACTGAGACGGGCCTGCCGGCAAATGGTGGAGTGGCGGAGAAAGGGATTGCCCCTGGACTACCTGGCGGTCAACCTAGCGGGCAAGCAGATCCGCCGGGAGGACCTGGTGGAGACCATCCGCAACGCGCTGCAGGAGAG
>JAPHTA010000051.1 GCA_026196475.1 Sedimenticola sp. | reverse complement strand
CGGTCAGCTGGTCCAGCTCGGCCAGGTCCTCGTGGGCCTGCTGCACCAGGCCGGCAATGCCGTTGGTACGATCGTTGATCTCGCCGCTCATGCGGTTGATATCGTGCACCGCATCCTTGTTCGAGGAGGCGAATTGCAGGGTCTCCTGCAGGGCCGAGCGGATGCTGTTGCGGAAGCTGTCGATCACCGAGAGTACCTGGCCCAGCTCGGTATTGAAACGGGCGTTGACCTGGCACTCCTGTGAGAGATCGCGGCGGGCGAAATTCTCCATGTAGTGGGACATCTGCTTGAGGGTATCCACCCCCCAGCGCTTCTCGTCCAGGTCGTGAACCAGCACTACGGCGGCCACCACCAGCTGTATGGTCATGGACCAGACATTTTCAGTCAGGATAAGGGCGTTCGCCACCAGGATGGCAATGCCGACCCAGTGGATGCTTCGCATGCGCAAGAAGAGTGATTTCATGATCTCGGGTTCACCGTGGTTGAGAAAAAGGCAGTATCCCGGAGCCGGCTTTCCGACAGGTGTGGTACGGGGTATACGCCTGCCTTCTCACCGCCACCCGGTCCGGTGCCGTCAGCCCCTTATCGGGCCCGCAGTGACGAGACTTTAACCGGCCAGGGCAAAAAACCGGAAAATGGACCGGGAAATTGACCGAGATCATGAAAAAACAGTCCCAACATGGCGTCAATGCCGTAAACCATCCAAGCAACGAAAATGCACGGCATCTCCGCGGCAACGCTATAATGCGCGCTTTTCACTGTTCAGGGGCACCCATACCAACTGGACAGGGCCCTGCGGGAGTCGGCACAGGATGGATCAACTGCTCTGGTACCAGTACCTGCTGATCGGCCTGATCTTCGTCTGGAGCGGCTTCGTCCGTTCCGGGCTGGGTTTCGGCGGCGCCGCCCTGTCACTGCCGTTTCTGCTGCTGATCGACGACCGGCCGCTGCTGTTCCTGCCGGTGATCGCCATCCACCTGCTGGTCTTCTCCTCCGCCACCGTGCTGACCAACCTTTACCGTGCGCGACAGGAGAAGGCCGGGGGTGACGCCTTTGCCGCCTCGATCGACTGGCACTACCTGAGATACGCACTGGCAATCATGATCGTGCCCAAGCTGCTGGGGGTGTTCGGCCTGATCACCCTGCCGGCGGCAGTGATGAGCGGCATCATTTTCGTGATCGTCTCCATCTACGCCGTCGGCTATATCCTGAACCGGCCGTTCCGCAGCAACAGCCCCGCTGTCGACGCCCTGTTCCTGATGATCGGCGGCTACATCAGCGGCTCGTCCCTGATCGGCGCCCCGCTGATCATCGCGGTATTCGCCAACCACGTGGAGAAGCAGCGCCTGCGGGACACCCTGTTCGTGCTCTGGTTCATCCTGGTCACCATCAAGATGGCGGCCTTCATCTACGCCGGTATCGACCTGCAACTGATCCACCAGCTCTGGCTGCTGCCCTGCGCCGCCCTCGGCCACCTGGCGGGACTGCGCCTGCACCAGCGCATGCTGGAGCGGGAGTCCCCCCTGTTCTTTCGCCTGCTCGGCTCAGCACTGCTGCTGATCTCCCTGATCGGGATCCTGCGCAGCCTGCTCCAGTCATGAACCGGCAGACAGTATGCTGCCGGGCAATTCATCACTCGGCACCCGCGCTACCGAACCAGCAGCGCGGACGCTGCCCCGGCGACTCCGGCCGGTTGCCGCTGCAGAGCCAGGCGGGCCCGGCGTCCGCCACCTGCTCCTGCCGGGGATTGCACAGGGCAGCCGCGAAATAGGTGTCGAGGCGGCACTGGGGGGTGGGCGGCCCCCGCTCGGTGCGCCGCACCAGCAGGGCCTCCGGGCGTTCGAAATCGGGGGGATCGATGTGTCGCTTGTGGGCGAAGTAGCGGGTCAGGCGGGCGCCGGCCATGGCCGAACGGATGCAGAGATCGCGCTCGGCAGCGCTGGAATAGACCTGTCGGCAGCGGTTCAGAACGACCCCCGGGGTGGTCTCTTCCCGTACCGCATCATGCTCCGGCAGCCGGGGCAGCACCCGTCGCAGGCACTCCGCCACTCCAAAATAGTCGGCCTGCCCCTCCACCGAGTATTTCCAGACCCGGGGTGGACCGGCCAGGTGGTGTCCCAGCTCATGACAGACCACCAGGGTATAGGCATCGGCGTTGATGATCGGCTGCCGCGCCAGGCCGCCGGGCAGTCGCAGCACCGCGATCTCGCCCCGCCGGTCCTCCTCCCACCAGGCCGAGGCCTGCTCGGTGTCGTCCAGCCACAGACGGTCGATCCGCAGCCGCTCGCCCCGCGCAACAAACGCCTGCCGGTACTGGCGATCGATCACGTCGATAATGGTGTGGTAGACATTGCGCGGGATCCCGGCCTGGGCCGGGGTGAGGACAAGCAGAAGCAGGAGTGCGGGGAGAACCGCCTGCAAGGGCCACATGATCGGACACCTCCGTTCAACCGGCTCCCCTTTACCCTTAACTAATAGCCCATTCGGCCAGCCCTGCAAGGGGGACGCCGCCTGTGCCCGGTCACCCCTCCGGGTCGGCCATGCCGGTCTCCCGGCCATCCAGGCTCAGCCGGTTCCTATCCCCCCAGTAGGCGCGAATGCCCTCCTCCCCCTTGTTTTCGGCCCATCGGTTGAGCTGATCCCGGTCAGCGACATAGTCGAACAGGGGCACCCCCATGCCGCAGGAGGTCTGCACAAGATCAACCCGGAGATCGAAGATCTGGCGTGCACCGGGCAACGGGTTGAACAGCCCGTACAGCGAAGACCACTCGGGATCATCGGCATGAATCGCCCGCGCGCTGCCGTAGAGGCGCAGGATCAGGGGGTTGCCCTCCAAGGCGGCGAACATCAGGGTCATGCGCGACGACTCCCGCAGGTGGGCCGCGGTCTCGTT
>JAPHTA010000064.1 GCA_026196475.1 Sedimenticola sp. | reverse complement strand
TCCAGGGCGTCCCGCCCCTCCCGGTCGAGCTTGTTGACGAAGGTGAGAATCGGCGTGTCGCGCATGCGACACACCTCCATCAGCTTGATGGTGCGGGACTCAACGCCCTTGGCCACGTCGATCACCATCAGGGCCGAGTCGACCGCGGTCAGGGTACGGTAGGTATCCTCGGAGAAATCCTCGTGCCCCGGGGTGTCCAGCAGGTTGACGATGCCATCGCCGTAAGCGAACTGCATCACCGAAGAGGTGACGGAGATCCCGCGCTCCTTCTCCATCTCCATCCAGTCGGAGGTGGCGTGACGGGCCGCCTTGCGCCCCTTCACGGTACCCGCCATCTGGATTGCCCCACCAAACAGCAGCAGCTTCTCGGTGAGGGTGGTCTTACCGGCATCCGGATGGGAGATGATGGCGAAGGTGCGCCGACGCTGCAGTTGTTTGAGAAGTTCTGACATGGGGATCGGATGGTTGTGCTGAAAAAGTGCCGGATTATAACACTCTTTTAATGGCGGCCGGGATCACTCCCGGTTACAGCACCTTTGCAAACAGGATGGCATCCTCGCGGCCGCCACTCGCGGGATAGTAACCCCGGCGTTGCCCGATTTCGTTGAACCCGAGTGATCCATAGAGCCCCTGCGCCACCCGGTTGCTGACACGCACCTCCAGAAACAGGGTATCCGCATCGCGCTCCCGTGCCTGGCTGATCAGGCGCTGAATCAGGCGCCGGGCCAGGCCCTGGCCACGGTACCGGGGATCCACACAGATATTCAGCAGATGGGCCTCGCCGGCGGCTACCGACATGATGCCATAACCGAGCAGCTGCTGGCCCAGAAAGCAGCCCCAGCAGCTGTAACCGACCCGCAGGGAATCACGAAAGATTCCGGCCGTCCAGGGGTGCTGATAGCAGCGCAGCTCCACTGCCATGATCGCATCAAGATCGTCCTCGCGCAGTTTTTTCAGCTGAAGCAAAGGATCTTTCAGTATCGCGCTCATTGGCGCTCCTCCGACCTGGGTGTCAGCGTATCAGGCGAGCCGCCTTCTGCAGATCCATCCACGCCTTCGCCTTCTGCTCAGGTGAGCGGAGCAGGTAGGCCGGGTGATAGGAGACCACCAACGGTATACCGCGATACTGGTGTGCCTGCCCGCGCAGGCGACCCACCGGCTCATCCCGCTGCAGAAGATTCCTGGCGGCCACGGCACCCACCGCCACAATCACCTTCGGTCTGACCAGTGCCACCTGGCGCTGCAGGTAGGCATGACACTTCACCACCTCATCGGCCCGGGGGTCCCGGTTGCCCGGCGGACGGCACTTGAGGATGTTGGCGATGTAGACCTGCTCCCTGGCCAGACCGATCGCGGCAAGCATGGCGCCAAGCAGCTGACCGGCCCGTCCCACGAAGGGCTCCCCCTTGCGATCCTCGTCCGCTCCGGGTGCTTCGCCGATCACCATCAGGTCAGCCTCCCGGGAGCCGCTGCCAAAGACGGTCCGGGTCCGGCTCCGGTGCAGTTCGCAGGCATCGCAGTCGGCTACCCGGGCCTCAAGCCGTGGCCAGTCGAGCCGGCCCACATCGTCCTGGGCTGGCCGTGGAATCGACTCTGCATCCGGATCCAGGTCTGATGCGGGAACAAAGTCATCCGATATCGGAGGTGCCTCCTCCAGCCAGGCAGGCGGTTCATCGCTGCGCGGGGGCGGGGCGTCCGTGCCCGCCGGGGCACCCGGGATCTGCGGATGAACGTCAACGGGAGCAGCCTGATCCTCGACCACCGCCGCACGCACCCGCTCCCCGGCGGCCGGCATCCTGGGCACCCAGTCCTGGATACCCATTGCCTGCAGATACTGATGTCGCAACCTATCGCTCACCCGCCTGCCCTATACCTGCACGCCCTGGGGGTGCGCGCGTTGTCCCTGGTTCAGCTTGTTGACCGCGTTGACATAGGCCTTGGCCGAGGCGATCACGATATCGGTATCCGCCCCCTGACCATTGACTATGCTGCCGCTCTTGCGCAGTCGCACTGTCACCTCACCCTGGGCATCGGTGCCGCTGGTGATCGCGTTCACCGAGTAGAGCTGCAGTTCGGCGCCGCTCTGAATCATGCTCTCGATCGCCTTGAACGCGGCATCCACCGGGCCGCTGCCACTGGAATCGCCGCTTACCTCCCTGTCATCCACCGACAGCACAACGTGGGCATTCGGTACCTCACCTGTCTCGGAGCAGACTCTGAGCGATACCAGCTTGACCCGTTCGTTCTCGGCCCGGAAGCCGGCATCGGAGACCAGCGCCTGCAGATCCTCGTCGAAGATCTCGTGCTTCTTGTCCGCCAGGTCCTTAAACCTGCGAAAGGCGTCGTTGATCTCCTCTTCCGACTCGAAGGTAATCCCGAGCTCCTCCAGGCGGGTTCGGAAGGCGTTGCGTCCCGAGTGCTTACCCATCACCATCCGGTTCTCGGTCCAGCCCACGTCTTCCGCACGCATGATCTCGTAGGTCTCGCGGTTTTTCAGCACACCATCCTGGTGAATGCCGGACTCATGGGCGAAGGCGTTGGCACCCACGATCGCCTTGTTCGGCTGTACCGGGAACCCGGTAATGCCGGAGACCAGTCGCGAGCAGGTGACGATCTGGGTGGTGTCCAGGTCGGTATCGCAGGTGAAGTGGTCCTGTCGGGTGCGTACTGCCATTACCACCTCCTCCAGGGAGGCGTTGCCGGCCCGCTCACCGAGCCCGTTGATGGTACACTCCACCTGCCGGGCGCCCCGTGAAACAGCGGCCAGGGAGTTTGCTACCGCCAGCCCCAGGTCATTGTGACAGTGGACCGAGAAGACCGCCTTGTCGGAGTTGGGTATCCGCTCCATCAGGGTGCCGATGGTGTTGGCGAACTGCTCGGGAAGATTGTAGCCCACGGTATCCGGCACGTTGATGGTGGTGGCTCCCGCGGCGATCGCCTGCTCGATCACCCGACACAGGAAGTCCAGGTCCGACCGCCCGGCGTCCTCCGGCGAGAACTCCACGTTGTCGGTATACTTCCTGGCCCGTTTCACTGCCCACACCGCCTGCTCGACCACCTGGTCCGGGGTCATGTTGAGCTTCTTCTCCATGTGAATAGGTGACGTGGCGATGAAGGTGTGAATACGTCCTGAGTTGGCGTCGCGAAGCGCCTCGCCGGCACGATCGATGTCTCCCTCCAGGGCCCGGGCCAGGCCACACACGGTGCTGTCCTTGATGGTTCTGGCGATAGTCTGAACCGCGTCGAAATCTCCTGAACTGGCGATCGGAAAACCGGCCTCGATCACATCCACCCGCATCTTCTCCAGCGCCTTGGCAATGCGAAGCTTTTCCTCCTTGGTCATGGAGGCGCCAGGACTCTGTTCGCCGTCCCGCAAGGTGGTATCAAAAATGTACAATTTATCTGGGTTGCTCATCATCTGCTCCCGGATCGCCCGGTCGCTGCGGACACGGACGAAACTTTTTCTTACTCATGGAATTCGGTTTTTCTGCGTTGTCGGCCCTCGCCAGGGCAAATCATTAATTATGCCCCACAGGGCAGTAGTCGCAGCTGGGAACGCAGCAGTAGAGCGAGGAGGGAGCGCACGGCGGAGCCGGCCCGGTGGGCGGTTCTCTGTTCAGCCTGTGCGTAAAGTGGGTTCATGCGGGATCCATCTCCAGATTTCGTCCGAATATAACCCAAGGTTGTGCTGTTGCCAAGGGCCTGTCGCAGACCCGGGTCAGCGGGACCTAGCGCTGCTCATCGTCGTCAGTATCCTGCTGCTGCGTTGTCTCCTGCTTGTGGCCGGCCAGGCGCTCGGCACGTCGCTGCTGCAGATGGCGCAGGGTCAGAACCGGCCCCGAGATGGCGTATACCATGAACAGGGTGAACAGAACCGTGGGTGGCTGGCTGATCACGACCGCCAGTACCAGCATCATCACCACCATGGTCATGAACGGGAT
>JAPHTA010000213.1 GCA_026196475.1 Sedimenticola sp. | reverse complement strand
GTGGTGAAGACCGCAGACGACGAGATCGCCATCTTCCGTGCCGCCGATGACAGCGTGTTCGCCCTCTCCAACCGCTGTCCGCACAAGGGTGGTCCGCTGGGGGAGGGCATCCTGCACGGTCACCGGGTCACCTGCCCGCTGCACAACTGGATGATCGAACTGGAGAGTGGTGAGGCGGTGGCCCCGGACGTGGGCTGTGTCCGCCGTTACCCGGTACAGGTTGAGAAAGGGGTGCTCATGATCGCGCTGGGCTAGTCGCCGCCGCCGTCACCGCCCCCATCACAGCCCCAGCCACCGCCGTCGCCATCGAGCCCGCCCGCGCCGTTGCCGCCCTGCAGCTGAAAGGGGAGGGCTGCCAGGCGGTAGCCGATGATCACCATCAGCGTCGGGATCAGTAGCAGCCAAGTCAGGGAGGAGGCACCGGCAATGAACAGGCAGCCGACAGCAATCAGGCCCCAGCCGATCCACTGCGCCGCCTCCGGCTGGTAGGGGCGATAGAGCAGGGTCAGGCAGAGCCCGAACAGGGCAGTGGCGATGCTCCCACCGACGCTGAAGCCGAGCGGTTCATTGATGTAGTGGTAGCCCACCAGGACAAGCAGGACGATACCCAGAAATTTCAATGTACTGATCATGATGCTAGCCAGGAAGCCCCGCCGGCCAGATCATCACGGGGATATTGTCGGGGAACGTGTGATCCAAGGTTGGAGCGAATTGGGAATCTCTCCTTGCGACCACCATAAACCCCCTCCCCCTCAGAGAGAGGGTTGGGGTGAAAAAGGGAGCACTCCGAGCAGCTACCACAGACTCCCTCTCCCTCAGGGAGAGGATTGGGCTGAAAAAGGAAGCACTCCCTGCGGCTACCACAGACCCCCTCTCCCTCAGGGAGAGGGTTGGGGTGAGGGGAGTAAAAAGCTATTGAAACATGACCCACAATTCAGCACATAAAAAAGTAAGCGGCTGGTAAATTTTGCTTTTGCCTGGCAGGCAGCATACGGCAATCGATCAACCGGACCCCGTATCGATGTATGCTCCATTCTACCCAACGCCGCCCTTCGAACGCCATGCCTGTCAGGTCCTCAATCGTGAGCAACCCGGTTGCGGCCGTCGCGCTTGGCCTGGTAGAGCGCCGCGTCGGCCCGCCTGATCACGTCCTCGATCCGGTGGTCGTCAGCCCTTAACGTCGTCACACCGATGCTGACCGTGATCGGGATCGCCCCGTCCTGGTAGTCCAGCGGTTCTCTCGCCAGTCCGGCGCGGATGCGCTCTGCGGCGGCCAGTGCCTCCTCCAGGCCGGTCTCCGGCAGCAGGATGCAGAACTCCTCGCCGCCCCAGCGGGCGGGCACGTCCACCGTCCGCAGCTGTTCCTGCATCAGTTGCGAGACCCGCTTCAGAACGAAGTCCCCCGCATCATGTCCATAGCGGTCATTGACCTTCTTGAAATGGTCCAGGTCCAGCAGCAGAACCGCACTCTCACGCTGGTAGCGGTCCCGGCGTGACAGCTCCTCCCGGAAGTGGCGCTGGAAATCATGACGGTTGCCCAGGCCGGTGAGGGCGTCGTGGGTCGCCTGCTCCCGCAGCAGTGTCTCCAGCCGCTTGGTCTCGCTGATGTCGATCATGTAACCGGACCAGATCGCCGGCTCATCTTCCCGGAGAGGGCTGCGGGTGGACGAGACCCGTATCCACTTCACCTGCCCGGTCGACAGCAGCACCCGGGTCTCCATGAAGAAGGTATCCTCCTCCTTATTGACCCGCAGGTCCCGCTCACGGAAACGCTGCAGATCATCCGGGTGGATCATCTGCCAGAAATGGTCCATGTCCGCCATGAACGCCTCCGGCGGTACCCCCAGCAGGGTCAGGGAGTAGTCGTTGCAGTAGAGACAGTGACTTTTTCCCTCCGCGTCGATGATGTAGTCATACAGCATCGCCGGCACATAGTGGGTCAGGCGGTCGAAACGCCGCGCCTTCTCGCGCAGTATCTTGAGCTGCTGCGCGGTGACCTGGACTTGAGTGGTGGGTTCGTCATCCATCGGCATTCAGCCTGTGCTGGGTAAGGGTTCATCATGAGGGTCCCTCTCCACGATGCACAACAGGGAGGCAGCGGGCCACGCCTTCAAATCAGCGTCGACAGGATGCTGCCAACGGACCGACTGAATCAACAGAGGGTTAAGTAAATCGTAACAGAAGGGGTGATGGCGGGATATGAACGTAGCCCTGAAAACAGTGCCCGTAGAACCGAATATTGACCGGGGTCAACGTACCCCACCAGCGGATCGAATGAGACTGATTCCAGGCATCAGTCCTGCTGCCCAGCCGGGCCCAAATGGTTGCTAAAAGGCCGCAAATGGATGCGAACGTATTTCATCTGCCGGGATTCTCTGATAGTCTGCAGAGAATTAAAGGAATACCCCGGGCAGGATGCTGATAGCCCCCTTTGCCAGGCATCCGGCCATCCGTTGCATAGAGGAAAGCCGGCATGGGAAGGCCAGATCACCAATATCGTGTTACCCAGCTTCCTTGCTGCAATATTCACTTGTGCGAGCAAGGAAGACGCTTAATCAAAAGTTAGCCAAAAACATGAACATGAAAGATTTCGGAGAATCTGCCAGCAAGTTAGCAAGGAATCCGCTTGGGATAATTGCTCTATTTATTGTCCTCGTGTATGGAATTGCTGGAATAGTACTTAGCACTTCGTCTGAATTTCTCAGTGAGGGGCAAAGAGAAATATTTGTCTGGTTTCTAGTCTTGTTCCCTGTTGTGGTGTTTATTGGCTTCTTATGGCTGGTTAGCAAACATCACACAAAGCTATATGCGCCAACCGACTATCAGACCGAGGAAGGATTCTTTAGGAGCCTAACCCCAGAAGAGAAAAAAGAGAAAATCCGAAAAGAAGCAGAAGCTTTCGCTGAAGAGAGTGCGCAAGAGCCTGAAACTGAGGCTGGCCGCAAGAAAGAAAAAAAAGATCCGTTACGTAATGAAAGCATTAACGAGCGAATACTTCTGGCAGAAGAACTGGTGCTGCGTGAAGTTCAATATGAGTACGGAAGTTCTATAACGCGTGATGCAAGTCTAGGTAACGATCTTGGCCTTGATGGACTATTTTCGAAAGATGGCAAGGGATATGGCGTCGAAGTAAAACTTGTGCGAGATCGAATAAACAAGCCTGCGCTAAAGAGCGAGATAAAGAAATACTCCCAATTCACTTCTAAACGAAACTTCCGGAACTTCAATTTTGTTCTTGCTTTTGCGGTAGAAGATGTCTTTCGTTTTGATGAAGCAGGAGTCAGGGAGTTCGTTAAGAATGTTTCTAATTCAGCTGAGATAAACGTTGAAGTTAAGGTTTATTCACTCCCGGAGTTAAGAGATAAATATGGAATCTAATAATAAAATGTGGCTAACAAGGCAAATTCAGCCGACCAAAAAAGCTACGCACATCCTTCGTCGGTACTCCACTTCTCGGTCGGCTGATTTGCAACGTTAGAGCCAATAAAGATATGGAAGCAGTGTCAAATTACACTTCGGTCGCAGCTTTAGTAATTTCACTGGCTTCTTTTGCCTTCGCCATTATGTCGTGGAGGGAGAGCAATAGGCCAATAGTTACAGTTCGCATTACTACTGAGAAGGGTAAAGGGGAAGGTGGATCGCCGGTCGAAATTATCGTAGAAAACAGTGGCAACAGGCCAGCCAAGAATATCCGGCTAGTTGTGGATAGGGGGGAGTTGGATCAGGCCCTGATTCAGAATAAAGAACATAAAATGAGGAAAAAAATAGAAAGGTGTTTTGATGATGAAACAGTAATTCCTGTTTTGGAGCCAGGAAAGAAAACATCAAACTATTTTGGCTACTTCGGATTGGATGAGCACGCAACATGGAAGTACAAGTCAACAATTCATGTTTACGTTTATTACCAAAATCTTAAAGGCAGGCGATTTTCTGATTCAATACCTATTTGGTTAGTAGATGCCAAAGGTTTTGCGCTAGGTTGGTGGGATGAACCAAAGAAGCTCTAACAAAAGCATGTTGCTGCGCTCCCTCTGGTCGCTGGACGGCTTTTTCGCTGCGCTCAAAATCCGCCGCAAATGCAGGCGTTAAGAGAAATACTGAATGGAACTCGAACCAGATCTTTACCGACTAGGGAACTTTAACCCAAAAAATACAGAACGATCCGGTGTCTGGTGGGTAACCGTTATTGCTATAGGCGTTCTTGTTGGAAATATACTTAGCTATGGTGCTCACGAGCTTTATCAACGTTGGCAATTGGCTGAATTCATGGTTACTGTCGATGCAATGTTGGAAAAACAGCACCAGCGATCAGTGGCCCAACAAAAGCAGATATCAAAAGACAATCTTGCGCGGCAACGTGCTGCGGAAAGGGAGCGCTCGGTTAATGCGCAGTTTCAAAAGACCTGTATCTTCTGGAGCCAGCAGGTGCAACAGGAAAACACGGAAACGAACAGGAATTACCGGGATATTGCATGCGCTAGAGTCAACGGTCTTTTCAGATAGAAAATTATTGACTGAATTGGACCTGACAGACACCTCCTGAAATATCGGTTATCAGGCAGATGAGTCTGAATTACTGCACCCTGGTTCTCATCTCCGATGAGGCTGAACCCCAGTACGTCCCGGATTTCCGCCCGCATCGCTGCTCCTGGTCCAGGGATCAGCGGCAGATTTCTACACTCCTGCTGTTCGTAATTCCTTAGTAAATTACTCTTGAAAAATATAATAATACCGTTATATATGTAATTAATGGTTTCGTGCTTCTTCGTTGACCACTTTGAGGAAGTAGCTTCCAGGCCATCGAAATGCACTATTCAGGGCTTGCGATGTCTGGATTTGTGAGACCGGGAACAAGGCTGTTTCGCCTGCAGTATCCAAGGGTACCGACAGGTATAAATGCCTTACTTTACCCATGGAATTAGTTGGAGGTTACCATGAACAACTTAATTGCTGACTTCTCTCAGGACGGGGTAATCACGGTGAACCGGGTGATTCTCAAGCCTGAATACAGCGTGGATGATCTGCAGGAGCGGGTCGCCATGCTGTGTGAGAATGTAAAAACCTACCACTCCGACCAGGGCTTCGTGGGCGGTTTCGTGGCCCTTAACAGTGGCCAGATCTCCAATGAAGGCTCTACCATCGGCAAGGCAGTGGACAGTGACCTGAAAGACCGGGAGGCGTTGATCGTGACCTTCTGGGACAGCTTCCAGGAACATGAACAGTCACACCGCAGCGATAGCTTCCAGCCGCTTTTCAAAGAGGTGCTGGAGCTCTGCGAGAACGGCAACGAGGAGATTGTCTATACCATGCTCTGGTCCGGCAAGGCCTACAGCCCCGACCAGGTGAAGGCGGCCCGGGAGGCGAAGGCCCGCTATTCTGCCTGACAGGTACAGTCCCCGGGACGACTACAGGGACGTAGTCGTTTAATATCATGGGGAGAGGAAACTAAGGATGCTCTGATTAATTACTCTTTCGTCATCCCGGCGCATGCCGGACAAAAGCGCGTAGCGCGCTGAACGACTGAAAGTCGGCCCGAAGGGTGAGCGAGGCGAATCATCCAGGTATATCAACCAGATAGATTCCGGCCTTCGCCGGAATGACGAATTAATCAGAGCTTCCCTAACCCGGGAACTCGTGAATTGAATCCGAATTCCGCCCCGGAATTCCAGCACTGTCCTTGTGATAAAAACATATGCTGACCCGCTACCTCCTGTGCTGGTTCCTGCTCGCCATCGTGGCGATCGCCAATGGCATCCTGCGCCAGGCGACCTACGGAAAGCACCTCCCGGAGCTGGCCGCTCACCAGGTATCTACCGCCACCGGCATACTGTTCACCGGGCTGGTCGTGTGGGTAATCAGCCGGTTCTGGCCGATAGAGTCCGCCACTCAGGCCTGGGTGATAGGGGCTTGCTGGCTGGTCGCCACGATCGCGTTTGAATTCGGGTTTGGTCACTATGTGGCCGGGCACTCCTGGGGCAGGCTGCTGGCGGATTACAACCTGCTGGATGGCCGGGTCTGGTCGCTGTTCCTGGTTTGGATCACGGTGATGCCCTACCTGTTTTACCGCTATGGTTGAACCGGGTGGTTTGATAGCGGATACGAATCCCACGATTCCGAATCCGTGCCCCTATCTTCGCGGCGGGGGCGCCGCTCCTACTGGCCCGTTTCACCGGTCTTGAAACACACCACCCCTCAGGGAGAGGGTCGGGGTGAGGGGAGTGGTCCACACCCCTGTAGGGCACTCACCTCAATCCAGCTGCTGCTGGATGGAACTGGCGCAATAGAATCCCGCCCGGTCGATCTCCGCCTCCCGCTCCATGCAGCTTCGCCAGTCGGATGCGCCCGTTATCTCGACCGGCGTTGCATCGAAGTCGATCCAGTAGAAGTGGCGCCTGGTGGCTGATGATGTGGCATGCCCGAACTCGCTGAACCGGTAGCGTCCGGGGACGCAGTGGCTCTCCAGGATCTTGACCCGGGCGGTGCTGAATATCCCTTCCACCACCTTCTGTTTCACTTCGCACTGCTCCCGGCTGGCAGTCTCGACAAAGGAGGCGCTGACGTTGCCTGCCGCGTTCTGGGTCAGCAGTATCAAGAGGAAAAAGCTGTTCATAGCGCCATGTTACTGGATCGGTATCGGTCGTGCATTCAGGCGCCCGGAATCAGCAGGGTAGGGTGGTCACCACGTTAGTGCTCTCGTGGCGTCGATACCCACTTGAACCGGGCCGGTGTGGCGTATGGTCTATGCTGCATGTACCCCTGACTCTATGGGCAATCTGCTGTCTTTGGTAAATAGGAGCAGCCTATCAAAGCGGTATATACAAACGATTTAAGTAATTGGTTCGTCTCATCAATACTTAAACCTGTCAATCCGCCAAGGCGGTAACAAACGGCAAAGATCAATGATGAGGAGGTAGCCGATGTCTGCAAACAAATGCCCCGTGATGCACGGGGGCGCAACCGAGAGCGGCATGTCGAACATGGAGTGGTGGCCGAAGGCGCTGAACCTCGGCATCCTGCACCAGCACGACCGCAAGACCAACCCGATGGGCGAGGGTTTCAACTACCGGGAAGAGGTCAAAAAACTCGATGTGGACGCACTCAAGAAGGATCTGCACGCGCTGATGACGGACAGCCAGCCCTGGTGGCCGGCGGACTGGGGTCACTACGGCGGTCTCATGATCCGCATGTCCTGGCATGCGGCCGGAACCTACCGTATCGCCGACGGGCGAGGGGGTGCCGGCACCGGCAACCAGCGCTTCGCGCCGATCAACTCCTGGCCGGACAACGTGAACCTGGACAAGGCGCGTCGCCTGCTGTGGCCGATCAAGAAGAAGTACGGCAACCGGTTGAGCTGGGCGGACCTGATCGCCTATGCGGGGACCATCGCCTACGAGTCCATGGGACTCAGGACCTACGGCTTCGCGTTTGGCCGGGAGGATATCTGGCATCCGGAGATGGACACCTACTGGGGTTCGGAGAAGGAGTGGCTCGCCCCCAGTGACAGCCCGGACAGCCGTTACTCCGGAGAGCGGGACCTGGAAAACCCCCTGGCCGCCGTGATGATGGGACTGATCTACGTAAACCCGGAAGGGGTGGACGGTAACCCCGATCCACTGAAGACCGCCCAGGATGTGCGGGTGACCTTTGCCCGCATGGCGATGAATGACGAGGAGACGGTGGCACTCACCGCCGGTGGCCATACCGTGGGCAAATGCCACGGCAACGGTGATGCCGCACTGCTGGGTGCGGAGCCGGAGGCGGCCGACGTCGAGGAGCAGGGCCTCGGCTGGAACAGCCACACCCGACGGGGTATCGGGCGCGACACCGTGTCCAGCGGCCTGGAAGGGGCCTGGACCACCCACCCCACCCAGTGGGACAACGGCTACTTCGCATTGCTGCTCAACTACGAGTGGGAGCTGAAAAAGAGCCCGGCCGGCGCCTGGCAGTGGGAACCTGTCGACATCAGGGAGGAGGACAGGCCGGTGGATGTGGAGGACCCCTCGATCCGCCACAACCCGATCATGACCGATGCCGACATGGCCATGAAGATGGACCCGGAGTACCGCAAGATATC
>JAPHTA010000133.1 GCA_026196475.1 Sedimenticola sp. | reverse complement strand
CCTCACCCCAACCCTGGGCCGCATGTTCCCGACGCGGCCAACCGACTACATCCCTGTAGTCGTCTCCCTGAGGGAGAGGGAGTTTGTGGGACAGTAGTGGTAAGGAGCAGGTTTTCCTTTGTGTGCTTCGTGTTCTTCGTGGTTACATGTTTTTGATCGGGGTAGTCACGATGCCCGCGCCACGTGGATGCTACTCGGTATCTGGACTAATCGCGGCCAGGATCTGCTCATACTCCTCGCTATGATAGGCGGAGAAGAGGTAGGCAATCTCGTCCAGGTGCTCCTCGATCACGTAGGGCAGGGTGCTGGTGAAGCTGTCCAGTAGTACCACCGCGTTTACCGAAGAGTCGGTCCGGGTGGCGTCTTTCAGTCGCTTCGCAATGTGCATGTTGACCAGGTGCAGGTTCTCGTAGATCTTCCTCAGGCCTGAAAGTCCCGGGTCCGCGGCGACCCCTTTGCGCTTGCGAAAGAACTGGGCAAGCAGGTACATGGCTGCCGCCCGGTAGATGGTGCTCTCCTCCGAGGCGAGGGGCAGGTGGAAGCGGGCCATGGGTTTGAAGAAGGCGGTGTGGGGGCAGCCCGAGGTGGCCATCACCAGTCCGATCAGGGAGCTGATGGCGTGCTGGGCCGTGGTGCGCTGGGAGATCGTGCGTTGTTCGGTTACCACGGTGAGATCAACCCTGTCGTAGGAGACCAGGTGGTCGAAGTGGCGGATGATATCCACCAGGCCGATCGCCACCGGGCAGTGCGGATGTTGTTGCGGTTTTAGTGGGCAATGAGGGCACTGGTGGACCTCCAGAGCGGTCCAGTCCGGTGGGTTGTCTATCCGGACCCCGACGCGGTCGAGGGTCTCGCTGTCGAGTACCACGTCGATCTCCGCCTGGCCTGCCTGTTCCATGTCGAAGCGATACTGGAAAACCCGCGTGTTCACTCTCTTCCCCTGTCTGGACGGTTACTGGAGCTTCTATAGCACTCTAGACGAAACAGCCGTTGCTTGTCTGGATTCCCGGAGTGGCACCTGGCGAATGTTCATGACTGTGCCGGATCCTCCACCATAGTACCCATCAGCCGGTGTTCCCGCCCCTCGGCGGGGCTGTTCGGGATCAGCAGTGAGAGCAGTAACGAGACCAGCGCCATGCCGGCGCCGGCGTAGAAGACCAGGGCCGGCGAGGCGAGCCAGAGCAGACCGAAGCTGGCAGGTATGACCACCGCGGCAATGTGGTTGATGGAGAAGCTCACGCCGGCGGTAGCGGCGATGTCCTCCGGCGCCGAGATCTTCTGGAAATAGGTTTTGAGGGCGATCGCCATGGCGAAGAAAAGGTGATCAAGCACGTAGAGACCGGCTGCAAGTTCCGCCTGTTCGACCAGGGCGTAACCGACGAATACCAGGACCAGGCCGGCATATTCGAGCAGCAGAGCATTGCGTTCGCCGATGCGGGCGACAAGCCGGCCGATGCGTCGCGCAAAAAGCACGTTGAGCGACGCGTTCAACAGGAACAGCAGGGCGATGTCACTGACAGAGTACCCAAACTTTTCCACCATCAGGAAGCCGGCGAACACGACGAAAATCTGCCTTCGGGCGCCGGACATGAAGGTGAGCGCATAGAAGAGCCAGTAGCGCCGTCGCAGTACCATGTGCTTGTGCTGCTCGCTCTTCTGCGGGAAGTGGGGAAAGAGCAGACAGGCGGCGAGCGCGATGACCACCGTGATCCCGCCGGTCAGCAGGTAGAGCCAGTGGTAGTCGAGACCGAGCAGGTCATTGCCGAGCCAGATCAGGCCGAATGTGACAATCGCCGCAAAGGAGCCGGTGGCGATGAGTCGCCCCAGGGTTTCAGCGGACTCTCCCTTGTCTATCCACTGCAGGGTCAGTGAAGTCTGCAGGGTTTCGTAGTAGTGAAAGCCGAGCGACATCACGATGGTGGTGAGGTAGAGCCCGATAACCGATGGAAAGAGACCCGTCACGGCGGTGCCGATGCCGAGCAGAAGCAGCGAGACGTAGGCCAGGGTCTGCTCGCGGAACAGCAGGAGCAGGAATATCACGCCGAAGGCGAGGAATCCCGGTATTTCTCTCAGGCTCTGCAGGATACCCATCTCGCGGCCGGTGAAGGCAGCCATTTCGATGGCGAAGTTGTTGAGCAGTGCCTGCCACGCGGCGAAGCTGAGCGGAACCGCCGCCGCCATCAGCATGAGCAGGATCTCCGGGCGCTGCCAGGGGTGTTGGGTTGCCGGTCTCATGTTGCTATTTTGGCCCAACATTTACTGACGTGTTACAGTTAAAAAGACATAAACTGTAGAGAACGAGCCAATGTTGCCCCCCTCCACGACCGGCCAGATTCTTGATCCCGACCTGCCCGTGGTCTCACTGGCCCTGGATATCCAGCGTGAGCAGGGGGCGCCCCATACCCATCCCAGGGCCCAGTTGCTCTACTCCATCGAGGGGGTGATGCGGGTGGTGACCACGCTCGGCACCTGGCTGGTCCCCTCAACCCAGGCGGTCTGGATACCCTCCATGATCGAGCACCAGGTGATCGCCACCGATTCGATCGCGATCCGCTCCATCTTTGTCGATCCGGCCTGGACCGCGGGCCTGCCGGAGGATTGTTGCGTGATCGAAGTCGATCCGCTGCTGCGAGCCCTGATTCTGCGGGCAGTCAGGGTTGGCAACCGGTACCCGCCGCAGGGTCCGGAACGGCGCCTGATGGACGTGATCCTGGATGAACTGCGCCAGATGCGGCGTGCCCCGCTGCATCTGCCGATGTCGTCACACCCCAAGGTGCGCCGTGTTATCGATGCGCTGGTCCGCCAACCGGCGGATACCGGAACGGTGGAGCAATGGGCGGCCCGTACTGGTACCAGTGGGCGGACCCTGTCACGCCTCTTCGTGAAAGAGACCGGGATGAGTTTCGGGGCTTGGCGCAGGCGCTTGCGCCTGATGGAGGCGATCGACCGGCTGGGCCGGGGAGAGTCGGTAACCCGGGTGGCTTTTGAACTGGGATACCAGAGCAGCAGTGCCTTTTCGGCCATGTTTCGCAGCGAACTGGGTGTGTCACCCAAACGCTATGCCACGCAGGATCGGTCCTAGCCGAGTTCCAACTCCTCGTGCAGAGACATGGGGCAGCGGTGCGTAATCTCCGCATGGCCCTCGTTGTCGACGGTCTCGATCTGTACGTCGAAGCCCCAAAGGCGGTGCAGATGCTTGATCACCTCGTCGGTGGTATCAGACAGCGGCCGGTTCTTGTCCTGGTAATAGCGCAGTGTCAGGGTGCGATCGCCCTGGTGATCCACGTTGTAGACCTGAAGGTTGGGCTCCCGGTTGCTCAGGTTGTACTGGGCACTGAGCTTCTCTCGCACCTTTCTGTAACCCACGTCGTCGTGAATGGCGGATATCTTCAGGTTCTCCTCCCGATCATCGTCGAGTACCGAAAAGAGCCGGAACTCGCGAATCAGGCGGGGCGACAGGTACTGCCCGATGAAACTCTCGTCCTTGAAGTTGCGCATGGCGAAATCGAGGGTCTTCTGCCAGTCGGAGTTGGCAATATCCGGGAACCACTGCAGATCCTCTTCCGTAGGTGATTCGCAGATGCGACGGATGTCCATCATCATCTTGAATCCCAGGGCATAGGGATTGATGCCCGAGTAGTAAGGGCTGTCGAAGTCCGGTTGGGCGATGACATTGGTGTGGGTATGCATGAACTCCAGCATGGCCGCGTCGTTGATCAGGCCCTCGTCATACATGTGGTTCATGATGGTGTAGTGCCAGAAGCAGGCCCATCCTTCGTTCATCACCTGGGTCTGGCGCTGGGGATAGAAGTACTGGGCGATCTTGCGCACGATGCGAATCACCTCGCGCTGCCAGGATTTGAGCAGCGGCGCGTTCTTCTCCAGGAAGTAGAGAATATTCTCCTGTGGTTCGGGAGGGATTCGCTGGCTGCCGGTTTCCTTCTCCTGCGGAATGTTGATATTCAGTTTTCGCCACAACTCGTTGACATGGTGTTGCAGACTCAGTTCGCGGTCGGACTGGACCAGGGGCTCATCCTCCAGCGTTCCCCCGGTACGTCGTTTGTAACGGTCGACACCGAAGTTCATAAGGGCGTGGCAGGAGTCGAGGATATCCTCCACCTCCTCGACCCCGTGTTTCTCCTCGCATTCGGCGAGGTAGTGCTTGGCAAAGATCAGGTAGTCGATGATCGCCTCGGCGTCGGTCCAGATCTTGAACAGGTAGTTACCCTTGAAAAAGCTGTTGTGGCCGTAGGCCGCATGGGCAATCACCAGTGCCTGCATGGTGAGGGTGTTCTCCTCCATCAGGTAGGCGATACAGGGATTGGAGTTGATCACGATCTCGTAGGCGAGGTTCATCTGTCCCCGCTTGTAGTTTTTCTCGGTCAGCACGAACTGCTTGCCGAAGCTCCAGTGGTTGTAACCGATCGGCATACCGACCGAGGCGTATGCGTCCATCATCTGTTCGCTGGATATCAGTTCCAGCTGCACCGGGTAGCAATCCAGGTGATACACTTCCTTGGCTATCCGTTCAATCTCGCGGTTGTACTCCTCGATCAGGTCGAAGGTCCAGTCCGATTGGTTGGAGATCAGTCGCCCCTTTTTCCGCTTCTCGCTCATGCCTCCTCCTTCCTGAACAGCTCGTGGAAAACCGGGTAAATCTCTTCCACGTTGCGTATCTGTTTCATGGAAAAGGTCCCGAATGCCTGGTCCACCTTCTCGTACTCACGCCACAACCCCTGGTGCTCCTGGTTGTGTATCTCGACGTATGCGTAGTACTGAAGGTAGGGCATGATCGAGCTGAACATCAGATCACGGCAGGTGGCGCTGTCATCTTCCCAGTTGTCACCGTCACTGGCCTGGGCGGCATAGATATTCCAGTCCTCGGTCGGGTAGCGATCACGGATGATGTCACGCATCAGTTTCAGTGCGCTTGAGACGATGGTGCCACCGGTCTCCCGGGAGTAGAAGAACTCCTCCTCGTCAACCTCCTTGGCCGAGGTGTGGTGGCGGATGAACACCACCTCGGTCTTTTCGTAACTGCGACTCAGAAACAGGTAGAGGAGGATAAAGAAGCGCTTGGCGATATCCTTGGTGGCCTGGCTCATGGAGCCGGAGACATCCATGATGCAGAACATCACTGCCTGGGTGATCGGCTTGGGCTCCGGTACGAACTGGTTGAATTTCAGGTCGTAGGTATCGATAAACGGAATGGCATCAATGCGTGCCCGCAACACCGATAGTTCGTCGCGCAGGCGTCCTATCTTCTCCTCGTTGTGCGGCTTTCTCTCCAGCTCCTGCTCCAGCATCTCTTCCAGCTCACGGCAACGCTTGCTGTAGGGGGAGGCGATGGCTATCTTGCGTCCCTTGGCTCGACGCATGGTGCGAGCCAGGTTGAGATTGGATGCCACGCCGGTGTTGGAGAACCCGGCCCGAACCAGCGTGTGTGCCGACTGCGCCACCACCTTGGTCTTGACCAGGTTGGGCAGGGCAAGCTCTTCAAACAGCAGATCCAGGTACTCGTCCTTGGAGATTTCGAAGCCGAACTCGTCCTCGCCATCGCCACTGTTTGAGGCCTTACTGCCACCACCGCCCTGTGCGGACTGGTCCGGACGGCGGACTTCGTCGCCCTCGCTGAACTCCTTGTTGCCGGGGTGTATGTGTTCATGGATACCGCCGGATCCGTGATGGATGACCGGTTCGGTTACATCCTTGGCCGGAATGTTGATCTTCTCCCCGGACTGGGTGTCGGTGATCGAGCGCTTGTTGATGGCATCCGAAACAGACTTTTTTATCTGCTGCTTGTACCTGCGTAACAGTCTCTGACGGTTTACCGCGCTCTTGTTGCGCCCGTCGAGTCTTCGGTCAATGATCATGGCCATGGGTTACTTCCTTACGTCTGTTTTAGCTGCTCTGCCTGTGGTGATCACCCCGTGGTTCAGTTTGATTTACGTACCCGCAGATACCACTCCGAAAGCAGTCGTACCTGCTTTCGGGTATAACCCTTGGCCATCATGCGGCTGATGAAGTCCTCGTGCTTCTGCTGGTCCTCGGTGGAGGCCTTGGCGTTGAAGCTGATCACCGGCAACAGCTCTTCGGTGTTGGAGAACATCTTCTTCTCGATTACCGTGCGCAGCTTTTCGTAGCTGGTCCAGTTGGGATTCTTGCCGTGGTTGTTGGCCCGGGCACGAAGCACGAAGTTTACGATTTCATTGCGGAAATCCTTCGGGTTGGAGATGCCGGCGGGTTTCTCGATCTTTTCCAGCTCATCGTTTAACGCCTGGCGGTTGAGGAATTCACCGGTATCCGGATCCCGGAACTCCTGGTCCTGCAGCCAGTAGTCAACGTAGGTGACATATCGGTCGAATATGTTCTGTCCGTACTCTGAGTAGCTTTCGAGATAGGATGTCTGGATCTCCTTGCCGATGAACTTGATGTACTCCGGTACCAGGTGTCCCTTGATGTACTCCAGGTAGCGTTCCTGCGTCTCCTGGGGAAACTGCTCCTGCATGATCTGCTGTTCAAGTACGTACAGCAGGTGGACCGGGTTTGCTGCCACCTCGGTGTTGTCGAAGTTGAATACCTTGGAGAGGATCTTGTAGGAAAAGCGGGTACTGAGCCCGGTCATGCCTTCGTTGACACCAGCGTAGTCCTTGTATTCCATCAGGCTCTTCGCTTTCGGATCGGTATCCTTCAGGTTTTCTCCGTCATAGACCCGCATCTTACTCCATATATTGGAGTTCTCCGGCTCCTTCAGGCGTGTAAGCACCGCGAACTGGGCCATCATCTTCAGGGTGTCCGGCGCACAGGGGGCGTCGGCCAGGCTGGAGTTGGCGATCAACTTCTTGTAGATCTCGATCTCCTCGGTAACCCGCAGACAGTAGGGCACCTTTACGATGTTGACCCGATCGAGGAAGGCCTCGTTGTTCTTGTTGTTCTTGAAACTCTGCCACTCGGATTCGTTGGAGTGGGCCAGGATAATGCCCTCGAAGGGAATTGCGGATATGCCCTCGGTACCCTTGTAGTTACCCTCCTGGGTAGCGGTCAGCAGCGGATGCAGCACCTTGATCGGGGCCTTGAACATCTCGACGAACTCAAGCAGTCCCTGGTTGGCCTGGCAGAGTCCGCCGGAGAAGCTGTAGCAGTCCGGGTCATCCTGGGAGAACTCATCCAGTTTGCGTATATCCACCTTGCCGGTCAGGCTGGAGATGTCCTGGTTGTTCTCATCTCCCGGCTCGGTCTTTGCGATGCCGCACTGGCTCAGGCGACTGGGCCAAAGCTTGACCACCTTGAATTTGCTGATGTCGCCGCCAAACTCGCGCAGTCTCTTGACTGCCCAGGGGCTGGGGATGTGGGCCAGGTAACGGTTGGGAATACCATAGCGCTCCTGCAGTATTTCGCCATCCTCGTTGACATCGAATAGGCCCAGTGGGCTCTCATTCACGGGTGACCCTTTCAATGCATAGAAGGGCACTTTTTCCATGAGGTATTTGAGTTGTTCGGCAAGGGACGACTTGCCGCCACCCACTGGGCCTAACAGGTACAGGATCTGCTTTTTCTCTTCCAGACCCTGGGCTGCGTGACGCAGAAACGACACCACCGATTCGATGGCGTCTTCCATTCCGTAGAATCCGTTGAAACTGGGGTAGGTCTTGATCACCTTGTTGGAGAAGATCCTGCTCAGGCGTGGATCCTTGCTGGTATTTACCAGCTCCGGTTCGCCAATGGCAATCAGAAGTCGTTCGGCAGCGGATGCGTATGCGGATTTGTCCTCTTTACAGAGTTCCAGGTAGTCTTCCAGTGATAGCTCGGATTCCTGGTTGGCCTCAAATCGGCTCTGAAAATGGTCAAAAATTGTCATGGAGTCGTCCCTCCTGAGGGTGTGATACGGTACTGCAATCCGCATTTACCGCAGTATATTTTCTGTTTTCTCCTCGTTCAGTCTGGCTGCAGATTGTTGTTCTTTATTGCACAGTCAGTGCAAGCCTGGTTGGTCGCATCGGGAAGGTGGAGTATCTCCGTTCCCTATTCACGTAGCTTAGATTATGTTTTTGGAGTCTGCCGTGAATGTTTGTAAAAACGAGGCCGGTTTAATATAAATGACCATTGGTCCGAGAACTTAGTTTCAGTTGACGGAAAACTTTTCCGGAATATCACCGGTAGCGGGAATTTTGACCGGTAACTGACACTGTAATTGTGGAAATCAATTAACATGAGTATGCAGAAACTGGTCGCAATCATGGCTCGGCTGCGTGATCCCGAAGGCGGCTGTCCGTGGGATCGTGAACAGACCCTGGATAGCATCGTCCCCTATACTGTCGAGGAGGTGTACGAGGTCGCAGACAGTATTGCCGAGGGTGATATGCAGGGACTTTGTGACGAGCTGGGCGACCTGCTTTTCCAGGTGGTTTTTTATTCCCAGATCGCCCGGGAGCAGGGTGCCTTCGATTTTGACGACGTGAGCCGCGGAATCTGCGAAAAGATGGTCCGGCGCCACCCGCACGTATTTGCCGGTGCCGAGGTGGCCGATGCCGAGGAACAGACGCGGGAGTGGGAGCGCCTCAAGGCGGCCGAGCGCGATACCCGGCCGGGCGGCGATGCAGGCGGGCATCTGGATGGGATTGCCCGGGCCCTGCCGGCACTGGTAAGAGCGGGCAAGCTGCAGAAGCGGGCCGCCAGGGCGGGGTTCGACTGGTCGCATCGATCGGCAGTTCTGGACAAGGTGCGGGAGGAGCTGGATGAACTGGAGAGGGAACTCTCCGGCTCGCAGGTATCTGATCAACAGGTGGCCGAGGAGATGGGTGATCTGCTGTTCAGTTGCGTCAACCTGGCGCGCCACCTCGGGCATGATGCAGAGAGCCTGCTGCGTGATGCGAACAGCAAGTTTGAGAAGCGGTTCCATCGCATGGAAGCTCTACTTGAGGATTCCGGAAGAAGCCTTGAACAGAGTGACCTGTCGCTGATGGACGAGGCCTGGAACCGGGTGAAGAGGGAGGAGAAGGGGAATGAACATCTTTAAAGGTGGTTGCCGTGCCGGTGCAGCGCTGCTGGCAACGACCCTGTTTTTGGCGGGTTGTGCCACCAACCCGGTGACCGGGCAGAGTGAACTGGCCCTGGTCTCGGAGCGTAGCGAGCTGCAGATTGGGGAACGGCAGTACCAGCCCAATCGGCAGATGCAGGGTGGTGACTACCGGGTGGATCCGAAACTGGTGGGTTATGTGCGCTCGGTGGGCGAAAAACTGGCCGCGGTAAGTGATCGGAAACTGCCCTACGAATTTGTCGTGGTGAACGATGGTACACCCAATGCCTGGGCCCTGCCCGGGGGCAAGATCGCGATCAACCGGGGCCTGCTGCTGGAGCTTGACAACGAGGCGGAGCTGGCCTCGGTACTGGGGCACGAGATCGTGCATGCGGCCGCGCGGCATGGGGCCAAGGGGATTGAGCGCGGCATGGTACTGCAGGGTGTGCTGGTGGCTGCCGGGGCCGCCGCGAGCGAGACCGACTATGCCCAGCTTGCGGTGGGCGCTGCCGCGGTGGGTGCCAACCTGATCAATCAGCGCTACTCAAGGGATGCGGAGCTGGAGGCTGATCACTACGGGATGACCTATATGGCGCGTGCCGGTTACGACCCGATGGCAGCGGTCAAACTTCAGGAGACTTTTGTTCGCCTCTCCGAGGGCAAACAGGAGAACTGGCTTGCCGGCCTGTTTGCCAGTCACCCTCCCTCCGCCGAGCGTGTGGAGCGGAACCGGCAACGCGCCCGCGAACTGGGAGGGGGTGGTGAGCTGGGGAGAGAACAGTACCAGTCGGCGATTGCCGGCCTGAAAGCGTCCGCGCCAGCCTACAAGGCCTACCAGGAGGGCCGGGTTGCGTTGCAGAAAAAACGGTATCCCGAGGCCCTGAAGCTGGCAGACAGCGCCATCGACATGGAACCGCGCGAGGCACTGTTCCATTCGCTGAGAGGCGATGCGCTGCAGCAGAAGGGTGAGCTTCGCCCGGCGCTGGATGCGTATGACCGGGCGCTGGCCCTGGATGACCGATTCTTCCGCCACTACCTGCAACGGGGGGCCCTTAAAGCGAGGCTTGAGGATCAGGCAGGTGCCCGCAGGGACCTGCAACAGAGTGTGGCGCTGCTGCCCACGGCCGATGCACACTATCTTCTGGGGCGTCTGGCCCTGCAGGCGGGGCAGCGGAAGAATGCCCTTGAACACTTCCGAACCGCATCCGACTCGCCCGCCGACAGCGGCCTGGCGGCCAAGGTGGCTCTGGTGGAACTGGACCTGGCAGAGCACCCGCAACGCTACCTGAACAGCCGGCTATCGGTGGACAGCGAGGGTTATCTTACGGTCAGGCTGGAGAATCCCTCACCGCTGCCGGTAAACTCGGTTCAGCTGCAGCTGGGGCGACTGACCGCGGGGGGAGGATTTCAGCCGCAGGCCGTGTTTCGCTCCAGGGCGATCCTGGCGGCGGGGGAGTGGCAAGTGCTGCGTACCGATATCCGGCTGGCCAACCGGGCTGAACTCCGCGAGTGGGGCAGCCGGATTCTGGGCGCGGAGATTGCCCGCTGAGCGCGAGTTGCTTGTCAGCGCCGCGTGGAGAATGATACGGCCCGCTGCGACGGGATGGTCGCGCACCGAAGGAAACGAGTTGTATGGGATTTCTTGATCATGTTGTAGCGTGCAATACCCACGATGCTGATGCCTTCCTCCCTTTTCGGGTTGATCAGCGGCTGGTGGGCCGGGTTCGACCGGCTTTTGCACGATACCTCGAGGACTGGCCGGAGCTGTTCCGGGTGGGCGAACACCAGGTCGAACTGGTGTGTCGGGAGCCGGGCATGGAGGCACGATCACGACGGCTGGCCCGGGTCCTGGACGAGATGGTGCTGCAGGGGCTGCTGAGTCATCTGCATGGTGAACAGTATGCCGCCGTCACCGGTCGCGAGCTTCAACCCCTGTTGCTGGTGGACCGGGCGGCCGCCCCCCGCTTCGGTATCCGCGCCTTTGGCCAGCACCTGAACGGCTACGTGCGCACAGGTTCCGGTCTCAGTATGTGGGTCGGGCGGCGTGCCGAAGATCGCCTGCACTATCCCGGCTGCCTCGACAATCTGGCTGCTGGCGGCCTTCCGTACGGTATCTCCCTGGCTGAAAACCTGGCCAAGGAGTGCTGGGAGGAGGCTGGAATTCCCGCGGAACTCAGCCGCCGGGCGGTTCCGGTGGGCGCGATCGGTTACCAGCGGGATACGGAGGCCGGATTCAAACCCGATACCCTCTACTGCTACGATCTGGAACTGCCACAGAGCTTCCGGCCCGCCTGCATGGATGGCGAGGTCCAGGCATTCTACCTGATGCCGGTGGAGGAGGTGATGGAGCGGGTCCGGGATACGCAGGAGTTCAAGCTGAACTGCAACCTGGTGATTATCGATTTCCTCATTCGCCATGGCTACATCGGCCCGGAAAACGAGGAGTACCTCTCGCTGGTCGCGGGCCTGCATCCCGGCATGCCCGAACTGATCTAGGGTCATGCTACACTCGCCTCCAGTACGCGACGAAACCTATCCGGCCTGTAAGGGGTCCAAGGGTTGATTAGAGATATGATGATGCTGCCTATGAAACTCAGAAACCTGCTTCTCCTGATCCTTCTGCTGATTCAGGGAATGGCCCTGGCCAGTATCCGGGAGGTACCCCTGGATGAACTGGAACCGACCCGTGAGCAACGGCAGTCCACCCTGATCATCCTCAAGGTCATAAACGAGTATCACTACAAAAAGCACGCGCTGGACGACCAGATGTCGCGGGCGATTCTGGATCGCTACCTGGAGGTGCTGGACCCGAACAAGAACTTCTTTACCCGGGATGATATCGCCCGTTTCGACGTGGTGAGCGACCGCCTGGACGACGATCTTGCCGATGCCAGGCTGGATTCCGCCTTCAGTATCTTCCGGGTCTATCGCCAGCGGGTCGATGAACGGGTGGAGCAGGCGCTGAAACTGCTGCAGCGGGACTACGATTTCACTATCGACGAAGAGTACCGGTTTAACCGGGAGAAGGCGCCCTGGGCCGCTGATTCGGCTGAGCTCGATGAGCTGTGGCGGAAGAAGGTGAAGAATGACATCCTGAGCCTGAAGCTGAGGGAAAAGCCGACGGAGGAGATCAGGGAAACCCTGCACAAGCGTTATTCCGGGATCCAGCGGCGGATTCGCCAGATGGCGTCGGACGATGTGTACCAGACCTTCATCAACTCATACACTCTGAGCCTCGAACCCCACACCTCCTACATGTCGCCGCGGTTGTCGGAAAATTTCGATATCAGCATGCGACTCTCCCTGGAGGGGATCGGCGCGGTACTGCGTAACGAAAACGAGTACACCGTGGTGCAACGTACCGTGGCCGGTGGCCCTGCGGATGCCAGCGGCCAGGTCGAGGCCGGCGACCGGATTATCGGCGTGGGACAGGACGCGGATGGCGAGATGGTGGATGTCATCGAGTGGCGCCTGCAGGACGTGGTAGACCTGATCCGTGGGCCGAAGGGGACCACCGTACGATTGCAGTTGCTTCCGAAAGGCGAGGGTTCCGGGGGGCGCGTGAAAAATGTGACCCTGGTGCGCAACAAGATAGACCTTGAGGACCAGGCGGCTCAGAAGTTCATCATCGACGGTATTGGTGGCAACGGCAAGGTTCGTATTGGTGTTATTGACATACCCGCCTTTTACCGGGATTTCCGGGGCTACTCGAAGGGGGACGCGGACTTTACCAGTACCACCCGGGACGTGCGGCGCCTGATAGGTGAGCTGGAGCAGGATGGGGTCGATGGCATTGTCATCGATCTGCGGGGGAATGGTGGCGGCTCACTGGCGGAAGCGACTGAACTGACCGGCCTGTTCATCCCGGAGGGGCCGGTGGTGCAGGTGAAGAACGCCTCCGGCGACCTGGATGTGGAGCAGGATCCGGATCCTGCCCAGGTCTACAGCGGTCCGCTGGCGGTACTGGTGGACCGGCACAGCGCCTCGGCCTCGGAGATCTTCGCGGGCGCCATCCAGGATTACGGACGTGGCATCATTATCGGCGAACCGACCTTCGGCAAGGGTACGGTACAGACCCTGGTCGACCTGGGCCGTTTCGTGCGCTACGGTGACAAGAACCTGGGGCGCCTGCGGCTTACCATGGCCCAGTTTTTCCGCATCAATGGAGGCAGCACCCAGTTCAAGGGTGTGGTGCCGGATATCATCTATCCCTCGGCGGTGCTTTCCGATGACCAGGGGGAACGCAGCCTGGACAACGCCCTGCCCTGGGCCAGTATCCGTGCCGTGGATTATCGCCCCCAGGGCCTGGGCTCCTTGGACGCCTATCGCAAGATGCACCAGCTGCGGATCAAGGATGACCCCGGTTTTACCTATCTGAAAGAGGTGGAGCTGATGCTGAAAGAGGTGCGCGACCAGGAGACCGTGTCACTGGTGGAAAAGGAGCGGGAGATCGAGTGGAACGAGCGCGAGAAACGGCGCAAGGCGGAGAAGAACCGCTTCCTGCTGGCCATTGGCGAGGAGCCGGAGACGGACGAGGATGAAGAGGCGCGGACTCGATCGCCAAAGGATGACATGAATGACCCGGTGGCACGGGTAATGATCAACGAGGCGGCTCATATCCTGGCCGATTACATCGGGGGTCACAGCCGGGCGGCGATGGTCAACTGAAGTCCGGGGCTATCCGGAGATGCCCCGTTCGATCCACTTGCGGATCCGGTTGGAGTCTCCGAACGGTGTCAGCTTGCCGAACGAGTTGAGCAGCACGATGGTCAGCTCGCGCCCCTTCAGGGTCGCCTTCATCAGCAGACAGCGCCCCGCCTCGTTGATGTAGCCGGTCTTGCTCAGGCTGATATCCCAGGCCTGGTTCTTCAACAGCCGGTTGGTAT
>JAPHTA010000018.1 GCA_026196475.1 Sedimenticola sp. | reverse complement strand
TTTACAGCCTGCTTGGATCAAAGCGCCTGGTACGGGTGGTGGCCTCGAAAAGGGAGCAATGTGATGACTGCATGGACTGCTTTGTGGTCTGCCCCGAAAAGCAGGTGATCAAGCCGGCTTTGAAGGGTGCGGACAAGGGCGTCGGGCCGGTGATTGATTTCGCAAACTGTACCAATTGCGGACGCTGTATCGATGTTTGTGCAAAAGATGTATTCCAGTTTGGTAGCCGTTTCAACAACCTGATGGTGAACGCATCCGGAGAAAAAGGGACAAGCGACCGGCTTTCCGGTTATCCCTCGCAATCTTGAGCATATATCCGGATATCATGATTTAGAGCTTTATGGAGATCAAAATGAAAAAAGTAACTGTAACCCTAATGGTTGCCATGGTGATATCGATGTTCGCTGGTGGCGCCTTTTCCGGAGTCACGTCACTGCGTGGCGATAAGGAACTGACAGCAAACTCTGACGAAAGCGACCGCCGCAAGCAGGTCGTTGTCAGGGGTGGAATGGAGCGCAGCTACAAGATCCAGCCGCCGGTCATTCCGCACAAGGTCGACAAGGATACTATCAACCTCAAGACCAACACCTGCATGAATTGTCACTCCGAGAAGACCTTTGAGGAGAAGAAGGCGCCCAAGGTAGGTGATTCACACTACGTGACCCGTGACGGCACGGTACAGGAGACCATATCCAGTCGTCGCTACTTCTGTGACCAGTGTCATGCGCCACAGCTGGATGCCGAGCCGCTGGTCAATAACCAGTTCGAAGGTGCCAAGTAGGCGATTAACCACCGATCGGGAGAGTGCGCCCCCGATCTGACCGGATGTCGGGTCGGGGGTGTTTACTTGATCACGGGCAATTACCATAAAATTCTGCCGGGTTAAGATTTGCGGCAGTCAACAACGAAGTCAACGGGGCTGTAAGAATGAACAAGGGCGCAAAAAGAGGGGTCTTGGGTTTGCTGGTTGTCGGCATTGTATTGGGCATCATCCTCTGGGGTGGTTTCAATACCGCGATGGAGGCCACCAACACCGAGGAGTTCTGTATCTCCTGTCACGAGATGGAGGAGAATGTCTACGAGGAGTTGAAAGAGACCATCCACTTCACTAACAGAACCGGCGTTCGCGCAACTTGTCCCGACTGCCATGTTCCCAAGGAGTGGGTACATAAGGTGGTCCGCAAGATACAGGCCAGTAACGAGCTCTATCACAAGTTAATGGGAACCATCGACACGCCGGAGAAGTTTGAAGAGGAGCGGCTTGTGATGGCACAACGGGTCTGGAAGAAGATGAAAGAGACGGATTCCCGGGAGTGCCGCAACTGCCACAAGTTCCAATCGATGGATCTGGAACGGCAGGATAGCCGCAGTGCTGACGCGCACGACCCCCACTACTGGGAAGCGGTTGATGGCGAGAGTCCCAGCAAAACCTGTATTGATTGCCACAAGGGTATCGCCCACGAACTGCCGGCTGGATATGACCCCGCCGAGGACATGGCGGCGCAGGAATAGCAGGACCGCGGTGCCAAGCGGCCAGCAATACATTCGTTGGTCCGGTATCCGTAAATCGATAGCCCGGAAGCTACCACTTCCGGGCTATTGTTTTTTCGCTATCAGCAGTAAACAATGTCGTTTCAACGGATGGGGCAGAGGCCATGACAGGACTAATTGACCGTTTTGGACGAAAAATCGAGTACCTGCGGCTATCGGTTACCGATCGATGTGATTTTCGCTGTTTCTACTGCATTCCAAAGGGATTCAAGGGGTTTACGGAGAAGGAGGATCGTCTCAAGCTGGACGAGTTCATTCGCCTGATCCGGGTATTTGGCGAACTCGGCGTGAGCAAGGTCCGCCTGACCGGTGGCGAACCCCTGATCCATCGCGATATCGAGGCCATGGTGAGAGGGATCGCGGCGCTGCCGGAGATCGAGGACTTCTCCATGAGCACCAACGCCTCGCACCTGGCCGAGCACGCCAGGATGCTCAAGGAGACCGGGGTCGGTCGCATCAATGTCAGTCTCGACTCGCTGAACCCGGAGACCTTTCACCAGATCACGCAAGGGGATCTCGGCAAGGTGCTCGAGGGGTTGATGGAGGCCAAGCGGGTTGACCTGTACCCGATCAAGATCAACATGGTGGTGATGCGTGACCTGAATCTCTCGGAAGTGGGGGACATGGTCGATTTCTGCGTGGAGAACCGGTTTACCCTTCGCTTCATCGAGACCATGCCGGTAGGTGCCGCCGGGCAGGCGGCAAAAGATCGCTATGTGCCCCTGGACGAGGTTCGCCAGATCCTTGAGCGGCAGTTCAAGCTGGAACCGGCCAGGATGAAGGGCGCTGGACCTGCCAAGTACTTCAAGATTGTCGAAAAGCGTATCAAGATCGGTTTCATTACCCCGATGTCCCAGCACTTTTGCGAGGACTGCAACCGTGTCCGGTTGTCGTCGGAGGGGACGCTCTATCTCTGCCTTGGCCAGCAGGACAAGCTGGAGTTGAAACCCTTGTTGCGCAAGGGACTCTCCGACGAAGAGCTGAAAGCAGAGATTCTGGCGGCAATCCAGCGTAAGCCCGAGAAGCACGAGTTCAATACCAACCCGGACCAGGTAGTACGGGTGATGTCGATGACCGGCGGCTGAATTCGGGTCAGGTATCTTCGATGGACGGAATGAATGCCCCGCGAACCATCGAGTGGTTCTACGACTTTATCTCACCCTATGCCTACCTGGCCAGCCAGGCCCTGGACCGGCTGCCGCCCGATATCGGGATCGAGAGAGTGCCCATCCTGTTTGCCGGCATCCTGAAACGTTGGGATACCCGGGGACCCGGTGAGATAGGGCCAATGCGCCGGTTCACCTACCGGCAGATCGCCTGGCTTGCGGAGAAGAACGGTATTCCCCTGACCTTTCCGCCGATTCATCCTTTCAACCCGCTCAAGCTCCTGCGCCTGAACATTGCCCTGGGTGCCAGCCCCGAGGTGACGGACCGCCTGTTCCGTTTTGTCTGGGGTGAGGGCAAGAGCAGTGATGATCCAGTGGCCTGGGCAGCATTGCTGGAAGAGTGCGGTCTGAGCGAGGCTCAGGCCGATGAGCGGACAAATGATCCGGACATTAAGAAGCGATTGCTGGAGAACACGGAACGGGCGATCGAGCGCGGGGTGTTCGGAGTGCCCGCTTTCCTGGTCGGTGATGAGGTGTTCTGGGGTTTTGACTCAATCCCTTTTATCAATGACTTTATCGCCGACCCGAACCTCCTGCAGACACCGGCCCTGCAGCAGGCCGACCGGGTGGGCGAGGGGATCAAGCGACGCTAAAGGCGGGCAGTAACAGGCGATTGCTCAGGGTAGGACCTTCCGGAACGGTTTGACACTGATACGGGAGAACACCCCGGTAATAGTGTAAGGATCCGCATCCGCCCACGCCTTGGCTTCCTCCAGGCTAGAAAACTCCGCCACGATCAGGCTGCCGCTGAAGCCGGCCGGCCCCGGGTCTTCGCTGTCGATGGCGGGATGTGGACCGGCCAGCAGCAGACGTCCCTCGTCCTGTAACTGCTGAATTCTCTGAAGATGCTCGGGTCGTGCCTGGAGTCGCGCTTCCAGGCTGTCCTCTCGATCGGTCCCCATGATGGCATACAGCATTCAACTCTCCTCCGTAGTGGTTTCCTGCTCCGGTTCGGCCATATAGCGAGCCAGGTAGAAGGCCTGGAGAATGATGAACAGGAACGTCATGCCCATCATTCCGAACAGTTTGAAATTGACCCAGGTCTCTTCCGAATAGTTGAACGCTACGTAGAGATTGGCCATGCCCATGACAACGAAAAAGAGCGTCCAGGCGACATTGAGACGGGTCCAGACGGGTGCCGGCAGGGCTACGCTCTTGTGCATCATGCGCTCCACCAGCGACACGTGGCCGATGAAATGACTACCGAAAAAGACCAGGGCGAACAGCCAGTTGACCACGGTGGGCTTCCACTTCAGGAACATCGGATCCTGCAGGTAGAGGGTCAGGCCGCCGAACAGCAGCACCAGCAGCAGGGTGATCAGGTGCATCTTTTCAATCTTGCGGTGCCTCAGCCAGCCGATCGAGACCTGTGCCAGAGTGGCGACGATAATCACCGCGGTGGCGACATAGAAGTCGTATAGCTTGTAGGCGATAAAGAAGAGGATTACCGGAAAGAGGTCGTGAAGAAACTTCATCTGTCGCTGTTGCTGCCTTAGGATCGAATTGGGTCAGGATAGCACAGTTCGGTCGCCATCAGCAGGCCGTAGCAGGGGTCTGGCGCGACTGAATTACCGGTACAGGCGAGGGATCAATCGCGGGTACTTTGGGGTACAATAGCGCGCATGGCCACAATCTACGACTTGCATTCCCACTCCGCCGCATCGGATGGCACCCTGACGCCGTCCGAGCTGGTAGCCCGTGCGGCATCGGCGGGGGTAGGCGTGCTGGCGCTGACCGATCACGACACCACCGATGGAATCGAGGAGGCCGGCAACGCCGCCCTGGAGTACTCGATCTGCCTGGTTGCCGGTGTTGAGATCTCCGTGACCTGGGGTGGACAGGTGGTACACGTGGTCGGTCTCGGTATCAATCCCGGGAACGAGGTGTTGCAGGAAGGCCTGGCGGGTTTACGCAAATTTCGCGAATGGCGTGCCGGGGAGATTGGCAGGCGGCTCCAGCGGGAGGGTATCGAGGGTGCCTACGAAGGGGCCAGCGCACATGCCCGGGGAGCCCTGATCAGCCGGACCCACTTTGCACGTTTCCTGGTGGACCAGGGTTACGCAGACGATATGCGCAAGGTCTTTAAGCACTACCTGACAAAGGGTAAACCGGGGCACGTGGCTGGAGAGTGGGCTGACCTTGCCGATGCAATCGGGTGGATCCGGCAGGCCGGCGGCGAGGCGGTGATTGCCCATCCGGCCCGTTACAGTATGACCCGCAGCAAGCTGAAGCGGCTGCTGGGCGAGTTCCGCGAGGCGGGTGGCGTGGCGCTTGAGGTGGTCTCCAGCAGCCACAGCCGGGACGAGGTTTTCGCCATGGCCAAGCATGCGCTGGATCACCGCCTGATGGCCTCTGTGGGCTCCGATTTCCATGGGCCGGAGACACCCTGGGCAGCGCTTGGACGCCTGCAGCCACTTCCTCCCACGGTAACTCCTATCTGGTCCGACTGGGAGCCCTGCGAACAGGCCGGCACGGCCTGAGGGCCAGGGCGCATCTATATTACCTGCGAGATTCAGTACTCCACAGATATGGCACAGTTCTTTCAGATTCATCCCGACAACCCACAGTTGCGCCTGATACGTAACGCGGTTGATATCATCCGCCAGGGCGGCGTAATCATCTATCCCACTGACTCCAGTTACGCCCTGGGCTGCCATATAGGCGACAAGACGGCGATGGAGAGGATCCGGGCGATTCGTCGTCTGGATGAGAAGCACGACCTGACCCTGGTGTGTCGGGATCTGTCGGAGATTGCCATCTACGCCAAGGTTGAGAACCAGCACTACCGGATGCTCAAGACCCTGACACCGGGCCCCTACACCTTTATCCACAAGGCCACCAAGCAGGTTCCACGGCGCCTGCAGCACCCGAAAAAGAAGACCATCGGCATCCGGGTTCCGGACAACAACATTGTACGGGAGCTACTGGCGGAACTGGATGAGCCGCTGATGAGCACCACGCTGATCCTCCCGGGTGAGGATCTGCCGCTGATCGACCCCTACGAGATGCGTGACCTGCTGGGCCACCAGGTGGACCTGGTTATCGATGGCGGTTTCTGTGGCATGGAAGACTCCACCGTGGTGGACATGGTCAGTGATCCGCCGGTCGTACTGCGTGCCGGAAAGGGCGACACGTCGCTGTTCGAGACATGAGCGTGAGTGCTCCCGGAAGACAGGTATAATCGGCAGATTATGGAAGGACTGAGTACAATTCAGAAACTGGCAGTACTGTTCCTGCCGGTGCTGTTCGCGATTACCGTGCACGAGGCGGCCCACGGCTGGATGGCCAGGCGACTGGGTGATCAGACGGCCAGCCTGCTGGGGCGGGTGACCCTGAACCCCCTGCGCCATATCGATCCGGTCGGAACCATCCTGGTGCCCCTGGGTATGTTTGCCCTGACCGGCTTTCTGTTCGGCTGGGCGAAGCCGGTACCGGTTGATGCCCGGAATCTCCATCAACCGAGAAGAGACATGGCGCTGGTCGCGGCCGCCGGTCCAGGTGCCAACCTGATCATGGCGGTTCTGTGGGCAGCGCTGATGCACCTCGGCGTGTTGCTCGGGGACGATTATGCCTGGTTCGCCCTGCCCCTGGTGTACATGGGATCCGCCGGCATCCTGATCAACGCCTTCCTGATGGTCCTGAACCTGCTGCCGATTCTGCCACTGGATGGTGGCCGGGTGGTCGCCTCCCTGTTGCCTCAGGGTTTGGCGGTGCAGTTTTCCCGTCTCGAGCCCTGGGGACTGATTATCGTGGTCGCGCTTCTTTTCTCCGGAATGCTGGGCAGCGTGGTCCTGCCCGGGGTTGCCCTGGTGCACGGTTTCAGTACCTGGATAGTGGGTTTGAACTGAACAGTTTGGTAGTCTGGCCCTGCAGTGCTGCTCTGGCCAGGCCTGCGCCTGGGCAATTTATATGGATGCCGAAGGTTGGAAGGCAGGGTTGTTTTCCGAAGGCTCAGTTGTCCGATTGTTTCCGGATCGGAAAAGATACTCCATCCGGCTGGATTTTTAATAAGAATGTTATTCGATTGAGGTTATTACTTTGAACTCTGTTCCAGCACAACATGCCCGTGTTCTCTCCGGCATGCGTCCGACCGGCCGTCTTCACCTGGGCCACTACCACGGTGTCCTCAAGAACTGGGTCGAACTCCAGCACGAGTACGAGTGCTTCTTTTTCGTCGCCGACTGGCATGCGCTGACCACCCACTACGATGACCCGACCGCGATTCCGGGGAACGTGACTGACATGGTGATCGACTGGCTCGCCGCCGGCGTCAACCAGGGCGAGTCGAAGATCTTTATCCAGTCGCAGATTCCCGAGCATGCCGAACTGCACCTGCTGCTCTCCATGATCACGCCGCTGGGCTGGCTGGAGCGGGTGCCCAGCTACAAGGATCAGCAGGAGAAGCTGAAGGAGAAGGACCTGGCGACCTACGGTTTTCTCGGCTATCCCCTGCTGCAGTCCGCGGATATCCTGATCTACAAGGCGGGACTGGTTCCGGTGGGTGAGGACCAGGTGGCACACGTCGAGCTGACCCGGGAGGTGGCCCGTCGCTTCAACCATATCTACGGTCGCGAGCCGGATTTCGAGGAGATCGCGGAGCAGGCGATCAAGAAGATGGGCAAGAAGAGCGCCAAGCTGTA
>JAPHTA010000099.1 GCA_026196475.1 Sedimenticola sp. | reverse complement strand
CTCACCCCAACCCTGGGCCGCATGTTCCCGACGCGGCCAACCGACTACATCCCTGTAGTCGTCTCCCTGAGGGAGAGGGAGTTTGTGGGACAGTAGTGATTCAGGATAATCCTGCAACCAAGCCTAGCAGTTACTACAGATTCAGTACTTCTTTGCCAAAAAAGCCGGTGATATGTTGAACCTCCATAAAGGGAGCATATCGCTCCGCGGCAGTTGTCACTGCCGGCCAAGGGAGGAGAACAGATCATGACTCAGTCACTCTACGAACGTTTGGGTGGAAGCGAAGGTATTACCCGGATAGCCAATGACGTGATAGACAACCACCTGGTGAACCGGACCATTGCGCCACGTTTTGCGGATCATGACGCTGACAAGCTGAAACATGCCGCCACGACTTTTTTTATCACCGGAACCGGTGGCCCCGAACTCTACCAGGGAAAGGACATGGTGAGTGCGCACAAGGGGATGAATATCTCGCCGACCGAGTTCATGGCGGTACTCGATGATGCCCTGGATGCGCTGCAGAAGAACGACATTGGCCAGAGAGAGCAGGAGGAGGTGCTTTACGTGCTCTACAGCATGCGGTCACAGATCGTACACGGTTAGGTTCGGCGCCGTACTCACGCCTCCTGGCATGGAGGCGGGAGCGGTGCAGTCCTGGCGGTGGATTCTCAGGCCGTCACCCGGTACTCGTGACGGGATTCAAGAAGCGCTTCGAAATCGGCAGCCGGCAGTGGCCTGCTGAACAAGTACCCCTGGGCCTGGTTGCAGCCCTGGGCGCGCAGGAAGGCGAGCTGCTCCTCGGTCTCTACCCCCTCGGCCAGGGTGTCGATGCCGAGGCTGTGGGCCATGTTGATGATGGTGCCGACAATGGCCATGTCGCCGCTGTCGTGGGGTATATCCTGGACAAAGGACTGGTCTATTTTCAGTTTCGAGATATTGAAACGCTTCAGGTAGCTCAGTGACGAGTAGCCGGTACCGAAATCGTCGATCGACATGAGTATGCCCTGGGCGTGCAGGCTGTCCATGATTGCCACCACCTCTCCCGGATCGCTCATGGCCACCGCCTCGGTCAGCTCAAGCTCGATATGGCGGTGCTCGACTCCCGCCTCGTCCAGTGCGTTCACTACCATGTTTTGCAGGCCGGAGTGGCGGAACTGTGCGGCCGAGACATTGACCGCCAGGGTCAGGGGCGGCAGGCTGTTTTTGAGCCACAGGCTCAATTGGTGGGCCGCGCTGCGCAACACCCACTCGCCAATCGCGATGATCTGGCCGCTCTCCTCGGCGATCGGGATGAACTCGGCCGGGGAGACCGCGCCGAACTCCGGGTGCGTCCAGCGCAGCAGCGCCTCGGCACCGACGATCCGTCCGTCGGTGAGACTCACCTGTGGTTGGTAGTGCAGCTCCAGTTGACCCTGCTCGATGGCGTAGCGAAGGGCGTTAGCCAGGTAGAGCTTGCGTGCCGAGTGGCTCTGCATCTCCTGGGTAAAGAAGCGGAAGTCGTTGTGGCTGCTCTGCTTGACCCGGTACATTGCGGTATCCGCGTTCTGCAGCAGGGTCTCCATATCCTCGCCGTCGTGCGGGTAGAGGGAGATGCCGATCGACGGTGTGATCATCATCTGGTGTCCGTCCAGGGTGCAGGGAGCCGAGACCGTGGTGATCAGCTTGCTTGCGATGCGGGCGGCTGCGTGTTCGTCGGCCCCGGCCAACAGGATCACGAACTCGTCGCCTCCCATCCGCGCCACCGTGTCCTCCTCTCTGACGCTGAGGGTGATTCGTTGAGCCACCTCCACCAGGACCTGGTCGCCGTAACTGTGGCCCAGCGAGTCGTTGATGCGCTTGAAATTGTCCAGGTCGAGCAGCAGCAGCGCCAGCGATTCATCATGACGCTGGGCCATGCTGAGAGTGAAGTCGAGTCGTTCCTGCAGCAGCCGGCGGTTGGCCAGCCCGGTCAGCTGATCGAAGTAGGCGAGGTCATGGATCCGTTGCTCCGCATCCAGCTTTGCCGAGATATCCTCCTTGATCGCGAGATAGTGGGTAGTCGATCCGTCCGCCTGGTGCACCGGGTAGATCAGGGTCGACTCCACGAACTCGGAACCGTCCTTGCGCCGGTTGTGCAGCACCCCGCGCCACTCCTCGTCCCGGGTCAGTTGTTCCCACATCTCGCGGTAGGTCTCATCGGGTGTGTTTCCCGACTTCAGGATGCGTGGGTTGCGGCCGATCACCTCGTCACGCGAGTAACCGGTGTAGCGAAGGAAGGTGTTGTTGACGTATTCGATACGCGCATCCAGATCGGTAATCACGATGGAGACAGGGCTCTGGTCGACCGCCACGGAGAGCTTGCGCAGTTGCTCGCCGGCCTGTTTCAGCTCTGTGGTGTCGCGGGTGATGGAGAGGATGCACGGTTCCCCCTTGAGCTGAATCACGTTGGCCGACATCATGCCGGTGCGGATCTCCCCGCTCTTCATCCGGAACTCCGCTTCCAGGTTCTCGCACATGCCCCGGCTGCGCAACGCCTCGACCAGTTTCTCGCGGTCGGCGGGATTGTTCCAGATGTTGATCTCGGCGGATGAGCGGCCGATCACCTCGTCGCCCTTCCAGCCGGTGATCCGCTCGAAGCCGGCATTCACATCCAGGTAGGTGCCGTCCTCCAGGCGGTTGATGTTGACCGCGTCGGGGCTGGTCTTGAATGCCAGGCGGTAACGTGCCTCGCTCTCCCTGAGCTCTTCCAGAGCCTGTTCATGGGCCTTCCGCAGCGCAAACTGGTCAAGTGCAAAGCTGATGTCCAGGGCCATCTCCAGTAGCAGGTTCTTCACCTCCGGGTCGAATGCCTCCTGTTCTCCCGAGTAGAGCATAAAGGCGCCTATCACCTGTCCCTTGCGGTGCAGCGGAATAGCGGCGGAGGAGCCCCATCCGTGCTGGCGGGCCCGCTCCTGCCAGGGCCGGGTTCCGGGGTCGTTCCTGAAATCCTGCGACCAGACCGGACGGTTTTCCCGGACACAGGTCCCGGTTGGACCCTGGCCATTCGGATGGTCCGCGTCCGTGGAGATCAGGAGGCCATCCAGGTAGCCGGTCCCGTTGCCATGGCTGGCAGCCGGGCGGATCGTGCCCGATGTCTCGTCCAGCAGGCCGATCCAGGCCATCTCCAGGCCGCCGTAGATCACCGCGTCGTGACAGATCCTGGAGAACAGCTGCCGCTCGTCACTGCCGTGGAGGATCGCCTGGTTGCACTGGCTCAGCGCCTCGTAGAAGCGGGTCAGGCGCTCAATCCTTGCCTTGTCCTGGCGGCGTGTGGTGATGTCGTGCGCCAGCATCACGAAGCGCTCCGGGCCGGGTCCCTGGTCGAGTCGTGATATAGAGAGGTCGAACCAGTGGGTTCCGTCGCGGAAATCGAGTTCGATCTCCTTTTCCCCGGCGTGGCCATTCCGTTTCGCCTCCGCCAGGCCCTCCATGATGGTGGAGGCCGCCCCCGCAGGCAGCATCTGATGCACGGTACGGCCGAGAAACTTGCCGGGCCTGATCGCCAGCGGATCGCCGCGGGGTGAGTGGCAATCCAGGTAGCGGCCTTCGGCGTCCAGTTCGAACAGCAGGTCGGGCATCGCGTCCAGCGTCGCCTGGAGGCGGTTGCGGGTCTCCACCAGGTGGGCGGTGCGTGCCGCCAGGCGCCGCCGCAGCAGGAGTGTGATCACTCCGGTGAGCAGCAGCAGAGCCACTGCGATCAGCAAGCCCAGTCTGACCGACCTGGGTACCAGCGCCTCCGGTATCCGCTGGTCCCACGCCTTCAGGGTCTGGTAGTAGGGCGAGCCGGGATCGGCTTGCCACTCCGACAGGGCGCTCTCGATCGAGCGCAGCAGGCCGCCGTTTCTTCCCTTGGCGCTGGCGATGAAGAGGCGTGAGGGCTGGATAATGATCGGCGTCTCCAGCAGACCGAAGTCGGCTGCCCGGTAGCCCCCGAAAAAGTGGTTGGCGATGACAGCGTCGGCCTCTCCGGCCTGGACCAGGGCGAAGGCCTGGTCGAACGAGTCCGTGGTCAGAGGGTGGCCCTGCAGGCCGATTCCGCGGGTGATGTTGAGAAACTGGGTGGCCTGGATACTGTTTTTCAACAGCGCGATCCGCTTGCCCTCCAGGTCCTGCAGGGAGTTGATCTCGATCCCGGGACGGCGATAGACCTGGGACCAGCTGTAGAGGGCCGGGGTGGGGTGAAAATCGAACCGCTCCTGGCGCGCTTCGCTGATCGCCACGTCCGGCAGCAGGTCTATCCCGCCGGACTCCAGCAGTTGCAGGCAGCGGTGCCATTCACAGGTGACGTAGCGTGGCTCCCAGCCACCGTATCCGGCCAGGTGCTGCAGCAGCTGGGGGAAGATGCCGTAGGCTGCGCCCTTCTCGTCATGGAAGATCTTGGGCGGGTTCTGGTACAGCCCGATCCGGACCATGCGGGGTCCGTCCGCGCCATTCGCCAGGGGTGTGGCGATCAGCAGGATGGGCAGGAGCATCCTGCAGATATGTACTACGACTCTGTCTCTGAACCGCATGGATTACTCTGGATCCTCAGGGAGGCAGTCGTGTCCGGTCCCTGTTGTTTCTGGTATTGGCGACCGCTGGCCGGGTTCGTCCTTTTTATCCGTTGGCTTTAACCCTGAAGTATATACAGCCTACCAGAGTCTGTCCGGCATGGTAATTAATTTCGTTGGAATGCCTGCGCGTTTGCCGGCTGTCACTCCTTATTTCATTCGGGCAGCGGGGGTGGGGCGTCGTTGAACTGCAGCAGGTAGGCGATCAGGCGTGCCCGGACCTTGTCCCGGCGGATGCCGCGGAAATTCATGATTCGTCCCGGTACCGCCTGCTCGGTATCGGCCAGGTAATAGTTGAGGGCGGCGATATCCCAGGTGTGGCCGCTGTTGCGCATGGCGTCCGAGTACTCGAAACCGGGCAGGGAGCCAGCGCGGCGCCCCATCAGGTTCCACAGGTACGGTCCCTTGCCGTGGCCACCATCCCGCTGCTGATCGTGGCAGGAAGAGCACTTGCGCATGAAGTCCCGCTCCCCGCTGGCCGGATCGACCTCCCTTAACAGCTGCTTGAACGATTCGCTCAGGATGGGCCGGTATTGCGCCAGCGGATCTGTCCTCTCTTCAGCCACGGTCGGGCCGAATACAAGCATCCCGCTGATCAGTAGTGATAGTCCCGCTTTCCCCTGCATAACGCCCCCTCTTCCCATCAGGTTGACTGCTTTCCGGTCTTCCATTCTGGTCCTGTCCTGTCGTCACTGTAAACCGCCCGTTTCTTCCGGACCTTATCGTCATACCCCTGCAACACCGGTTGCCTAGAGTGCGGCGTCTGTTTACGGAAATTTGAAAAGTGGAGGGAGCGGATGGCATCAGGCCAACTGGACGCGGGTGGCGCGAACATTGATACCACGGCATCGGTCAGGCAGTGCGAGCTGGGGCGCTGGACCGAGATCGCCGCGCGAACCCTGGTAACCGAATCGGTGCTGGGGGACTACAGCTATATCATGAACGACTCGGAAGTGATCTACAGCGATATCGGGCGCTTCTGTTCGGTTGCCGCCCATACCCGGATCAATCCCGGCCAGCACCCCCTGCAGCGGGTCGCGTTGCACCACTTCAGCTACCGCAGCAGTCTGTTCGGCATGGGGCCGGACGATAGCGCCTTTTTCGACGGGCGGCGGGCGCACCGGGTACGGCTGGAGCACGATGTCTGGGTCGGGCACGGGGCCATCATCCAGAGTGGGGTCTCGATCGGCAGTGGTGCGGTGATCGGCTCGGGCGCCGTGGTGACCCGGGATGTGGCCCCCTTTGCCATCGTCGTGGGGGTGCCGGCGCGGCCGGTTCGCTACCGCTTCAGCGGGCCGGTCATGGAGCGGTTGCTGGAACTGGGGTGGTGGCACTGGTCACATGAAAAATTGACCGCTGCGCTGCCTGATATCCGAAATCTGGAAGTGGAGGCGTTTCTCGAAAAGTACGCCTGAGCCGGTTGCCGGTCCACGCACGGAAACGATTGCCGGCGGTATCGCCCGTCCCGTCATCCTGTCCACGCAGCACGCTGTGGCAGGCCCTCTATACTAGGGGAAAGACGAGGTGATGATGAACTGTTTGTATGCCAGGGTCTGGCTATTGATGCTCTTGCCGCTGCTGCTCCCGGTCCTTCCGGCGGCGGCTGACGAGCCTGTTCCCGCCGGTTCCCTGTGGATGATGAAACTGGACGGCGTGGTGGGCCCCTCCAGCGCCGACTACCTGGTGCGCGGCATCGAGCAGGCCGGGGAGAGCGGCGCGGCGGCGGTGCTGTTACGGATCGATACCCCGGGTGGCCTGGACAGTGCGATGCGGGAGATGGTGTCGGCGGTTCTCGCGGCGCCCCTGCCGGTGATCTGCCACGTGGCCCCGAGCGGGGCACGGGCCGCCAGTGCCGGTACCTTTCTGCTCTACGCCTGCCACGTGGCGGCGATGGCGCCGGCCACCAACCTGGGGGCCGCCACCCCGGTCTCTATCGGCACCCCCATCAAGCCCTCTCCGGGTGATATGGCCCCGTCCGGGGATGGCCAGGGTGACACAGAGGACGCCGCCAGGCCGGCACCGGCCCAGGGGGCGATGGAGCGCAAGATCACCAACGACGCGGTGGCCTATATCCGGGGGCTGGCGGAGCTGCGTGGTCGTAACGTGGAGTGGGCCGAGCAGGCGGTGCGGGAGGGGGCCAGCCTGAGCGCCTCGGCGGCCCTGGAGCAGGGGGTGATCGACCTGGTGGCGACGGATACCGAATCCCTGCTCAAGGCGCTGGCGGGAAAAAAGGTGCAGGTTGGCAGTCGTGAGTTCACGCTGGACCTGGCCAGTGTGCCCCGTATCACCCATGACCCGGACTGGCGCAGCGAGTTCCTGGCGGTGATCACCAACCCCAATGTCGCCTACGTACTGATGCTGATCGGCCTCTATGGACTGATCTACGAATTCGCCAACCCCGGCTTCGGCCTCCCCGGCATACTCGGCCTGACCTGCCTGCTGGTGGCGCTCTATGCCTTCCAGATCCTGCCGGTCAGCTACGCCGGCCTGGGCCTGATGCTGCTCGGGGTGGGG
>JAPHTA010000048.1 GCA_026196475.1 Sedimenticola sp. | reverse complement strand
GATGGCCTGGGGCATCCGCTGGGGTGCCGATACCATCATGGATCTCTCCACCGGCAAGAACATTCACGAGACCCGGGAGTGGATCCTGCGCAACTCTCCGGTGCCGATCGGTACCGTACCGATCTACCAGGCCCTGGAGAAGGTGGGGGGCATTGCCGAGGACCTGACCTGGGAGGTGATGCGGGACACCCTGATCGAGCAGGCGGAGCAGGGGGTGGACTACTTCACCATCCATGCCGGGGTGCTGCTGCGCTACGTCCCGATGACCGCCAACCGGGTCACCGGCATCGTCTCCCGGGGCGGTTCGATCCTGGCCAAGTGGTGCCTGGCCCATCACCAGGAGAACTTCCTCTACACCCGCTTTGACGAGATCTGCGAGATCATGAAGGCCTACGACGTCGCCTTCTCCCTGGGTGACGGGCTGCGCCCCGGCTCCATCGCCGACGGCAACGACCAGGCCCAGTTTGCTGAGCTGGAGACCCTGGGTGAGCTGACCAAGAAGGCCTGGGAGCAGGATGTACAGGTGATGATCGAGGGCCCCGGCCACGTGCCGATGCAGATGATCAAGGAGAACATGGACAAGGAGATCCGGGACTGCTTCGAGGCGCCGTTCTACACCCTGGGGCCCCTGGTTACCGATATCGCACCCGGCTACGACCACATCACCTCCGGCATCGGTGCCGCCATGATCGGCTGGTACGGCTGCGCCATGCTCTGCTACGTCACCCCCAAGGAGCACCTGGGGCTGCCGGAGAAGGAGGATGTGCGGGAGGGCATTATCACCTACAAGATCGCCGCCCATGCGGCGGACCTGGCCAAGGGGCACCCCGGCGCCCAGATCCGGGACAACGCCATGTCCAAGGCGCGCTTCGAGTTTCGCTGGGAAGACCAGTTCAACCTGGGCCTGGACCCGGAGCGGGCGCGGGAGTACCACGATGCCACCCTGCCCAAGGAGTCGGCCAAGGTGGCCCACTTCTGCTCCATGTGCGGGCCGAAGTTCTGCTCCATGAAGATTTCCCAGGATGTGCGCGAGTATGCCAACAGGAAAGGGCTGGATGATCTGTCGGTTGCCGTGGAGGTGGGTATGAACGAGAAGTCCCAGGAGTTCACCAGCGGTGGCAGCGAGATCTACAAGGAAGCCTGAGGCCGCGCGATGAACATATATGTCAACGATGAAGAGACAACGGTCGAGCCCGGTGAGACTCTGGCCTCGTTTCTCTCCCGCACAGCCGCCGGTGGCAACCTGGCGGTGGCGGTCAACGACACAGTGGTACGCCAGGCCGAGTGGCCGGAGTACCGTCTGCAGGAGAGCGACCGGCTGTTACTGATCGTCCCGGTACAGGGCGGCTAGTGCGCCGGTGTTCCCTGGTTAGAGATTAGGAACTGGATAATCATGAATAGTGAACCCTTAAAGATTGGCGATTTCAGCTTCGATTCCCGCCTGTTCCTGGGAACCGGCAAGTTCGGGTCGAATGAACTGATGCATGACGCCGTGGTCGCCTCCGGCAGCCAGCTGGTGACGGTGGCACTGCGCCGCGTGAAGCTGCAGGAGCGGGAAGATGAGGTGGTCAGTCATCTGCAGATACCGGGGGTTCGGCTGCTGCCCAACACTTCCGGCGTGCGCACTGCGAACGAGGCGGTGCTGGCGGCACAGCTGGCCCGGGAGTCGCTGCAGACTCCGCTGCTGAAACTGGAGATCCACCCCGATCCGCGCTACCTGCTGCCGGACCCGATCGAGACCCTGATCGCCACCGAGCGGCTGGCGAAGGAGGGCTTTACCGTACTCCCCTATATCAATGCCGATCCGGTTCTCTGCAAGCGGCTGGAGGACGCGGGCGCGGCGGCGGTGATGCCGCTGGGTGCCCCGATCGGCACCAACCAGGGGCTGAAGACCCGGGCCATGCTGGAGATCATCATCGAGCAGAGCAACGTGCCGGTGGTGGTGGATGCGGGCATCGGGGCACCCTCCCACGCCGCGGAGGCGATGGAGATGGGCGCCGACGCGGTTCTGGTCAACACCGCGATCGCGGTGGCCGGTGATCCGGTCGCCATGGCGGATGCCTTCCGGATGGCCACCCTGTGCGGACGCATGGCCTTCGAGGCAAGGATGGGCGTGGTCAGCAAGTCGGCCGAGGCGAGCAGTCCGCTGACTTCATTCCTGGCCCAGGAGTGACAACGTGATGAGTTTTTTACCGCTCTTTGAACAGCATAGCTGGGAGGGGATGGGTCAGCGCATCGAGAGCATGCGCGCGCAGGATGTTGAGCGGGCCCTGGAGAAGCGGGGCAGGCGCGATCTAAACGACTTCTGTGCCCTGGTCTCCCCGGCCGCGGTACCCTACCTGGAGCAGATGGCGCAGCTCAGCTACCGGCTCACCCGCAAACGCTTCGGCAACACCACCCAGCTCTATATTCCGATGTATCTCTCCAACGAGTGCCACAACATCTGCACCTACTGCGGTTTCAGCGTGCACAACAAGTTGCAGCGTCGCACCCTCGACCGTGACCAGGTCATGCGCGAGGTGGAGGCGATAAAATCTCACGGTTTCGAGCACCTGCTGCTGGTAACTGGCGAGGCCCATCGCACGGTCGGCGTCGATTACCTGGAGCAGGCCCTGGAGTGGGTACGCCCGCACTTCGCCAATCTCTCCATGGAGGTACAGGCGATGGATCAGGCCGATTACGAGCGGTTGATTGGCAAGGGGCTGAACAGCGTGCTGCTGTACCAGGAGACCTATCACCGGGACAACTACGGTGAATACCATCCCAAGGGGCACAAGCGCAACTTCGTCTACCGGCTGGAGACGCCGGACCGCCTCGGTCGCGCCGGTATCCACCGGATCGGTCTCGGCACCCTGCTGGGCCTGGAGGATTGGCGCACCGATGCTGCCTTCGTCGCCCTGCACCTGGGCTACCTGGAGCGCACCTACTGGCAGACCAAGTACTCCATCTCGCTGCCGCGCCTGCGTCCCGCCGCCGGGGTCCAGTCGCCCAACGTGGAGGTGACCGACCGGGATTTCGTGCAGCTGATCTGCGCCTACCGGATCTACAGCGAGAACGTGGAGATCTCCCTTTCCACCCGGGAGCGGCCTGTGTTCCGTGATCACCTGCTGAAGCTGGGCATCACCTCCATGAGTGCCGGCTCCAAGACCGAGCCGGGTGGCTACGCCATCGAGGAGGAGGCACTGGAGCAGTTCGAGATCAGCGACGAGCGTAGCCCCGAGGCGGTGGCGGCGATGATCCGCTCCCAGGGTTTCGAACCGGTGTGGAAGGACTGGGACTCGGTACTGGGCTGATCGTATCCGTGGGAATTGGTGAGTGTGCAAGCTTGTCCACGCTACGAAGCCGAGCCACCTTACTGGTAAGGCCTGCAGATTGTAATGTACCCGCCAGGACTGCTTAAGTGCGCAAAGGTAAGGAGCCACTGCTGTCCCATAAATTGTTTCGGTTCTGACACAAGTCCATGAATTGCATGCACGAAACAGCCATCCGTAGCTTCATGGACATGAAAGTCGCGAAACTGCAGTCCCTTCTACCGTTAAGCGGCACCGAGGTCCCTCAGGGAGAAGGACAGGATGAGGGGGTTTATAAAACAGCAAGTTACTTTCATTTGATCCCCTCACCCCAACCCTGGGCCGCATGTTCCCGACGCGGCCAACCGACTACATCCCTGTAGTCGTCTCCCTGAGGGAGAGGGAGTTTGTGGGACAGTAG
>JAPHTA010000321.1 GCA_026196475.1 Sedimenticola sp. | reverse complement strand
CGCTCCATTCAGTCCGGCTTCTCGTCGGTGATGATGGACGGCTCGCTGATGACCGATGGCAAGACCCCGTCCTCCTACGAGTACAATGTGGATGTCACCCGCCGGGTGGTGGAGATGGCGCATGCCGGTGGCGTGTCGGTGGAGGGCGAGCTGGGTTGTCTCGGCTCCCTGGAGACCGGCGAAGCGGGCGAGGAAGACGGCATTGGTGCCGTTGGCAAGCTGGATATGGATCAGCTGCTGACCGATCCCGAGCAGGCGGCAGATTTCGTCAAACAGACCCAGGTGGATGCCCTGGCCATCGCCATCGGCACCTCCCACGGCGCCTACAAGTTCACCAAGAAACCGACCGGTGAGGTGTTACGCATCGACCGCATCAAGGAGATCCACCAGCGTATTCCCAACACCCACCTGGTGATGCACGGCTCCTCCTCGGTGCCCCAGGAGTGGCTGGCCATCATCAACGAGTTCGGCGGTGACATGGGCCAGACCTACGGCGTGCCGGTGGAGGAGATCGTGGAGGGTATCCGCCACGGTGTGCGCAAGGTGAACATCGATACCGACCTGCGCATGGCCTCCACCGGCTCGGTGCGTCGTCATCTGCACGATGCGCCGTCCAACTTTGACCCGCGCAAGTTCCTGAAAGAGGCAACCAAGGGGATGAAGGATATCTGCAAGGCGCGCTACGAGGCGTTCGGCTGCAGCGGTCACGCGTCGAAAATCCGTGCCAAGTCCCTGGAGACCATGTTCGGCCTTTATGAGACCGGCGAGCTGGACCCCAGGATCAGCTGATCTGAGACCCAGCACGCGTTTTTCGGGCGGGGTGTCTTCGGGCACCCCGTTTTTTATGGGGTATCGATTCAGGTTTTTTCGCTTATGACATAGAATCTCCTGATAACGCTCCGGCGTAGTCGTATCAGCCAGGCATGCGAGGGCGGGGATCAGGGGCCGCTGTTTTCAGGTGTGGGTCCCGCAAAACAAAGAAAAAACGACGAGAGGAGAGATGCTGTGGGGGAACTCTACCGGGTGATCTACACGGGGCAGTTGCGACTGGGGACCGAAAAGCAGGTGGCGATCGAGCGTTTCTGCGAGCGTTTCAAGGTGGCGGAGGAGAAGGCACGCAAGGTGATGGCGGCCCGCCGTGACCTGACACTGAAGAAAAACCTGGAGCAGGCGAAGGCGGAGAAGTACCGCCAGGCGCTGGAGTCGATCGGCATGATCGTTCGCCTGGAGCCTATGGAGCCGGTGCCGGCTGGTTCCGGTCTCGCCCTGGAACCGATCGGGGAGGAGCCGGCAACGGCGGGGGAAACCGGGAGCGGGACCCCGGACAGCCAGGAGGCGACCCAGATTCTCTCCACCGTGGGTAACGGTACCACCTGTCCCAAGTGCGGCTCGGACAGGATCAAGGACCAGAGCTGCCTCGACTGCGGTATCATTATTCCCAAGTACCTGGCGCGCCAGGCGGCCGAGGCGGAAGCCGCGGCAACAGGTGCCGAAGAAGAGCAGGTGAGCGGTGACAGTGCCAATCCCTATGCGGCGCCCCGGGCCGGCCTGCTGGAGGAGGCACAGCAGGGCGAGTTGTCCGGTCCCGAAGGACGCCCGGCAGGTCATGGCTGGTACTGGATCCGGCGCGGCTTCTGGCACTTCCGGCAGAATCCCCTGGCCTGGATCATCACCCTGGTGCTCTGGCTGGTGCTGTCGATCGGGCTCAGCCTGGTGCCCTTCGTCGGTTCCCTTGCCATCACCCTGTTCTCGCCGGTAATCCTGGCCGGCTTCATGCTCGGCAGCGCGGCCCAGGAGCATGGCGACGATTTCGAGATCAGTCACCTGTTTGCCGGCTTCTCCTCCAGCGTCGGCCAGCTGGTGCTGGTGGGCCTGCTCTACCTGGTGGGGCTGATCGTGGTTGTCTTCGCCGGCGGCATGCTGGGCGGTGGCATGATGATCGGCATGCTGGGTGGCATCGATGCCATGGGCAATGCCGACCCCGGCGCGGTCTCCCAGGCCATGGGGGTGGGTACCGTGCTGCTGATGTCGCTGCTGATGCTGGGCCTGACCCTGCCCCTGATGATGGCCTACTGGTTCGCCCCGGCCCTGGTTGCGATGGAGGGGATGTCGGCCCTGGCGGCGATGAGGATGAGCTTCTCCGGCTGCCTGAAGAATATCCTGCCGTTCCTGCTCTATGGCGTCATCGCTCTGCTGCTTTTCGTGGTTGGCGCGATTCCGGTCGGGCTCGGTCTGCTGATCGTGCTGCCGGTGATCACCGCCTCGGTCTACACCTCCTACCGGGACATCTTCTACCGGTGAAGTACGGCTGATGCTCGATACCACCCGCAGTCACGAGACCCCGGAGGGGATCGAGCTGGGTATTCACATCGCCGGGCCGGTGGTCCGGGCCTGCGCCTGGGCCATCGACATGCTGATCCGGGCCGGGCTCTACCTGCTGATCGCCATCCCGGCCTTATTCCTGGGTGGACTCGGCTTTGGCCTCAGCATGATCATCTTATTCCTGATCGAGTGGTTCTACCCGGTCTATTTCGAGCTACGGCAGGGCGCCACCCCGGGCAAGCGGGCGATGGGGCTGGAGGTGATCCACGATGACGGCACCCCGGTCTCCTGGTCCGCCTCCCTGATCCGCAACCTGCTGCGCACGGCTGATTTCCTGCCCTTCCTGTATGCCACCGGCCTGCTCTCGATGCTGCTCAACCGCAACTTCCAGCGCCTCGGCGACCTGGCCGCCGGAACCCTGGTGGTGTACCGCAACGAGGCGGTGACCCGGGTCGAGATGCCCCCGGTGCCGGCCCGTCAACCGCCACGCAACCTGAGTCGGCAGGAGCGTAGAACCCTGCTCACCTTTGCCGAGCGCTCCCCGGTGCTGACCGTCGAGCGGCGAATCGAGCTGGCGGAGATCCTCTCCCCCCTCAGCGGTGCCCGGGGTGAGCAGGCGGTGAACCGGTTGCACGCCTACGCCAGTTGGCTGGCCCAGGGGCGTTGATGCGACAGCGCGCCTTCGAGGAGCAGAACCGAAGTAACTGGGAGCGGCTGCACGCCCTGTTGCAGGACCTGGACCGGCCACGCCGCAAGCGCCAGCTGAGCGCGGCGGAGCGGGAGACCTTCCCCGCGCTCTACCGCTCGCTTTGCAACGACTATGCCTTGGCCTGCAGCCGTCACTACAGTCCGGCCCTGGAGCAGGAGCTGCACCGGATGGTGCTGTGGGGGCATCGCCACCTGTATGCCGGGCGCAGTGCCGGGCTGTGGCGGCTGGTCCGCTTCATCGCCTACGGCTTCCCCCTGGCACTGCGTCGCAACCAGGCCTATTTCTGGGTCGCCTGCCTGCTATTCCTGCTGCCCGGCCTGCTTCTCGGCGTATTCTGCTACCAGCAGCCGGAGCTGATCTACAGCGTCATGAGTGAATCCCAGGTGACTCAGATGGAGTCGATGTACGATCCGGGCAACCGCAACACCGGCCGTCTGCCGGAGCGCAGCGCCGAGACCGACATGATGATGTTCGGCCACTACATTTCGAACAACATCGGAATCGGCTTTCGCACCTTCGCCGGGGGCATGCTGTTCGGACTCGGCTCGGTCCTGCTGCTGCTGTTCAACGGCGTGTTTATCGGCGCGGTGGCCGGGCACCTGACCCGGATCGGTTACCACGAGACCTTCTGGCCCTTCGTCTCCGGCCACGGCTCGTTCGAGCTGACCGCGATCGTGATCTGTGGCGCCTCCGGCCTGATCCTGGGCCACGCCCTGATTGCACCGGGACAGCGGACTCGCCTGCAATCCCTCAAGCGGCGTGCCCGGGAGGCCCTGCAGCTGGTGATGGGGGCGGCGCTGATGCTGCTGCTGGCGGCCTTCATCGAGGCGTTCTGGTCCTCCAGCGGCGTCCCGGCCGGGCTCAAGTACGGAGTGGCGGCCCTGCTCTGGCTGCTGGTGGCGCTCTACCTGGGCCTGGCCGGAAGGGGGGCGCGTGGAGCTGGATAGGATTGCCGTCACGGTGCGCCCGCGCTCGCCCTGGGAGGCGATCGACCTCGGCTTCGCCATGGCGCGCCAGTGGTTTCTCCCGCTCTGGCTGTTGTGGCTCAGCCTGGCCCTGCCGGTCTACCTGCTGGCGGCGCTGTTCCTGCCCGAGGAACCGTTCTGGGTGATCCTGATCGTCTGGTGGTGCAAACCGATGTACGAACCGCTGCTGCTGTTCTGGCTCAGCCGGGCACTGTTCGGCGACCGCATCGGCCTCCGACCGACCCTGCGCCGGGCACTCTCCATCCTGTGGCCACAGTTGCTGAACAACCTCACCTGGCGGCGCCTCAGCCCGACCCGTTCCTTTGTCATGCCGGTGGCGGTGCTGGAGCGCCTCAGCGGGCGCGACCGGCGGGAGCGTATCCGGGTTCTGGGCCGGGGTCAGCAGGCGGGCGCCTGGCTGACCCTGGTTGGGGTCCATTTTGAATTTGCCCTGGAGATCTCTATTCTGCTGTTGATCCTGGTGTTGCTGCCGGAGGAGCTGCGCTGGCTGGACCTGGAGAACCTGCTGTTCGACCCGGGGCGGCTGGAGCAGTGGCTGCAGCATATCGGCAACATCCTGGCCATGTCCCTGATCGCCCCGTTCTACGTGGCGGCGGGCTTCGCCCTCTACCTGGCCCGGCGCACCGAGCTGGAGGCGTGGGATATCGAACTGGCCTTCCGCCGCATGGCCTCCCGGCGACAGGTTGCCAAAGGGAGGGTGAGCAGTCTTCTGCCACTGCTGCTCAGCGTTCTGCTGCTGACCCTGCCCGGAACCGGGCCGGAAGCGGCCACGCTGGACCGGGAGCAGGCCCGGGCGGAGATCGAGGCGGTGCTGGATGATGATCTGTTCGGCGAGAAGCGGCAGGTGACCTACTGGCACTACGTGGGAAAACAGGACAAGGAGAAGTCTGATCTATCCTGGCTCGAGTGGCTGGCGGAGTGGATTGGGCAGGTCCTGGAGGGCTTCACCCAGGGATTTGCCGCCTTCGGCAAGGCGTTGCTGCTGGTGCTGGCGGGGGTGGCCCTGGCCTGGTTGCTGTACAAGGCCCTGCTTAACCGGCAGCAGCTGATGGGAGGCATGGCGGTGCGGCGTCGACGACGCAGCACGCCGCCGGTGGCTCTGTTCGGCCTGGAGTTGGAGGAGACATCCCTGCCGGCTGATATTCCTGCCGCCTCCCGGGCACTCTGCCAGCAGGGGGCATACAGGGAGGCGCTCAGCCTGCTCTACCGGGGGACTCTGTTGCGGCTATTGCAGCAGGGGGTTCTGGAAGTCTCCGGGGGCGCCACCGAGGGGGAGTGCCTGGACCAGGTCAGGAGCCACTGCCAGCCGCCCCTGGCCGACTACTTCAAGCGCCTGACCCGGTACTGGATCGGTCTCGCCTATGGCCATCGGCAACCGGATGGCGAGCAGGTACTGTCGCTATGCGCGGAGTGGCAGGCGCTGCTGGGCGGGGAGGCGCAGGATGGCCAATAGGGCAGTACTGTCGCTGCTCGCCCTGCTGCTGTTGGCCCTGGCCGGCTGGGGTGTCAGCTGGTTCCTGGAAAACTATGAACAGCGGACCCGGGAGATACGGGCGGACGTCTCGCCGATGGCTAAGCGTAACCCGTTCCTGGCCGCGGAGCGATTCCTGCAGCACATCGGCATCCCCAGCGAGAGCGTCACCGGTCGCGATCACCTGCTGAATCCACCGCAACAGCCGGGACTGTTGCTGGTCAACCGGTTGGGGCCCGATCTGCCCCCGGAGCGGGAACAGGCGCTGCGGAACTGGGTGGTGTTCGGCGGTCACCTGGTGGTCGTCGCCCAGGGAGAGTGGGACGAGGAGAGCGGCAGCAGCGGTAACCGTCTGCTCGACCGGCTGGGGGTGCAGCCGGTGGCCCTGGAGAGCCTGGACGAGGATGAGTCGGCGGCACGGCTGGCGGCGCGGGAATCCGATGAACCGATCACCTTCTCGCTGCCGGGAAGCGATGAACAGCTATCGGTAGCCTTCTCCCGGAAACGGGTGTTGCATGACAGCAGGGGAAGGGCCGAGTGGTGGGTGGAGAGTGTGCTGGGCGCCCACCTGTTGCAGTTCCGCATGGGTGACGGGTACATCACGGTGCTCGGTGATAACGGTTTTCTGCGCAACGGGCAGATCGGTGATCATGACCACGCCCTGTTCCTGGCCCGCCTGGCCGAAGGGCAGCCCCGGACCTGGCTGCTCTACAGCAGCAACATGCCGTCCCTGCCGCAACTGCTGTGGCAATATGCAGGAGAGTTGGTGCTGTCGCTGCTCTGCCTGGTGCTGCTGGCAGTCTGGCGGATGACCCGGCGCAGCGGTCCGCTCCTGCCGGAGGGCGGGTCGGTACGGCGAAACCTGCTGCAGCATCTTTCCGCGGTCGGACACTACATCTGGCGCAACGATCATGCCGGCACCCGATTCCGGTATACCCAGGAGACCCTGGAACAGGCCTGGCGTCGCCGCCACCCGGTACTGGAGACACTGGACAGTTCGGCCCGCTGTGAGTGGATCGCGCGGCATACCGGGATCAGCGAACGGGCGGTGCGGGAGGCGCTCTACGGCGAGATGAACGGGGAGCAGGGCCTGGTCCGGCTGAGTGCCGTGCAACAGCGGCTGGCAGCTAGGCTGCGCAACCACTAATTGAATCAACTGAAAACAGATCAGACACGGGGAGAGGGTATGAGCGGTATGCAGAGCGGGGTATCGGACGAGGTGCTGCAGCAGCTTCAGGGACTGGAGCAGGAGATTCAGCGTGCCGTGATCGGCCAGAGGGGGGTGATCCGGGAGGTGGTGATCGGCCTGCTGGCGGCGGGGCACGTGCTGGTCGAGGGGGTCCCCGGACTGGGCAAGACGCTACTGGTACGGGCCCTGGCGGCGGCCCTGAACGGCCGCTTCAGCCGGGTCCAGTTCACACCGGACCTGATGCCGAGCGATATCAGCGGGCACGTCCTGTTCGACATGAAACGGGATGCCTTCCGGGTCCGAAAGGGGCCGGTATTCTGCAACTTCATGTTGGCCGACGAGATCAACCGTGCGCCGGCCAAGACCCAGTCCGCACTGCTCGAGGTGATGCAGGAGCAGCAGGTGACCATCGAGGGTACCGCCTACCCGCTGGATCCGCCCTTCCTGGTACTGGCGACCCAGAACCCGATCGAGCAGGAGGGAACTTACCCACTGCCCCAGGCGCAGCTCGACCGCTTTCTGCTCAAGGTGTTTATCGATTATCCCGACCAGGAAGAGGAGCAGGCCCTGGTGCAGCACGTGACCGGTGGCGCGGTAGGTGACCAGCTCGATCTGTCCTCGGTGCGTCCCCTGCTGGACCCGGCCCAGGTGGTTCAGCTGCAGCGCTACGCCGCCTCCCTGGAGGTGGATGCGCAGGTGCTCGCCTACGCGGTGCGGATCGTGCGCACCACCCGGGACTGGAGCGGGGTCGAGGTGGGGCCGGGGCCCCGGGGCAGCATCTCCCTGTTGCGGGCGGCCCGGGCCCATGCGCTGCTGGAGGGCAATGCGTTCGTGACCCCGGATGATGTGAAGGCGGTGGCGCCGGCGGTACTGAGGCACCGCATGAAACTCTCCACCGACCTGGAGATCGAGGGTTACCGGGCGGACGATGTGCTGGCGGATATCCTGCTCAACGTGGACGCGCCCCGGGTATGACCCCGAGCCGCCAACTGCTCTGGCTGGTGCTGCTGCTGGCCCTGCTGGCGCTGGCCCGTGCGTTCTATCCGGCACTGGACATGCTGTGGCTATCCCTGTCCGGGGTTGCAACCGGGGTGGTGTTGCTGGATGCCCTGCTGGGCTGGCAGCCGCCGGCGCTGGTGCTTGAGCGGGATGTACGTCATACCCTGCCGGTGGCGGCCTGGTCGACCGTCACCCTTCGTCTGAACAATACTGGCGAGCGGCCGCTGCGCCTGCTGTTGCATGACCATCATCCGGGCCGGTTCCAGGTCGAGGGGTTGCCCCAGCGACTGGAGCTGCCGGCCCGACGTGCTCTCCATGCGACCTACCGGGTACGCCCGGAGAGACGGGGCGACGCGGAGTTTACCGGCTGTGACTTGCTGATACGATCGCCCCTGGGATTCTGGCAGCGACGCCATTTCCGACCGCTGCAGGACCGGGTCAAGGTGTTCCCCAATTTCCAGCAGATAGGACGCTACGCCCTGCTGGCGACCGATCACCGGTTGAGCCAGATGGGCGTCAGGCGACGCCAGCGGCGTGGCGAGGGCAACGACTTTCACCAGCTGCGGGAGTACCGGGCCGGCGACGCGCTGCGCCAGATCGACTGGAAGGCATCTTCCCGTTATCGCAAGCTGATCTCCCGGGAGTACCAGGACGAACGGGACCAGCAGGTGCTGTTCCTGCTCGACTGCGGGCGCCGCATGCGCCATGCGGACGGGGCCAGGGTGCATCTGGACGAGGCGCTGAATGCGCTGCTGCTGCTGGCCCACGTGGCCTCGCAGCAGGGTGATGCAGTGGGCCTGCTCACCTTCGGCGGAGAGCGCCGCTGGCTGCCGCCGCACAAGGGGGGCGGGGTGGTGCGGGAGCTGTTGTCCCGCACCTATGACCTGGAAGCGACCCACGAAGCGGCAGATTTCCCGGTCGCTGCCCGGGAGCTGATGTCGCTGCAAAAAAGGCGCGCCCTGGTGGTGTTGCTGACCAATACCCGGGATGAGGACCAGGGCGACCTGCTGGCCGCGGTCAGCCTGCTGAAACGGCGCCACCTGGTGGTGGTGGCCAACCTGCGGGAGTCACTCCTGGACGAGGTGCTGGAGGCGCCGGTGCGGGAGAT
>JAPHTA010000383.1 GCA_026196475.1 Sedimenticola sp. | reverse complement strand
CCGAACTTGAGCGGGTAGCGCAGTCGGTCCATCAGGTACATCGCGGGAAGCAGTATGCTTTTCATCTCTCACTCTCCTTTAGGGATGACATCTCACTCTTGTTATCCGGCATGGTCGGCCCGTTGACGTAAGCGCCTGGTTCCAGCACCAGGGATAGCGGTCAGGGATCGCCAAAACTACCCGTTCGACCCGAACGGGGCTGAATTCTGTTCATGGATAATCTTCCAGCGTGGCAGGGGAATGGCCTTCTGGGGCCGCCGGTTGGATGGCGGCAGGGACCTGCGACGGGGAGACGAACCACCCTGTCGAAGGCCGTGCGGATATCACAGGGGAGAGGGTGACAACCGCTTGTTCTACATATAGGTCCGATGGATGGCAACTGGCCAACGCACGAATACGACCATTAATGCCTCTATCGACAATTGAGCAAGGAACTTTAGTGATTAATGATAAATCTTCTAATTATTTCTGATTAATATCATAATATTCTAATGTCTTCTGAACGGGCACCCCGTCGCCCGAGCTTGGAATCAGGCCACATCTATCAACCGAAACCATGTCTGATCAGCTCCCGGAATCGCTCCGCCGGCTGTGGCCGGCTGAAGTAGAAGCCCTGGAAGCAGTCACACTCCCGGGCCAGCAGGAACTCCAGCTCATCCCGGGTCTCCACCCCCTCGGCCACCAGGTTGAGCTGCAGCTGCCTGGCCATCACCATCAGCGCCTCGGCCACCGCCGCGCTCTTGGGACTGCCGTTGACCCCGGAGACAAAGGAGCGGTCGATCTTCAGGATATCCAGCGGCAGCCGGGTGAGATAGGCGAGCGAGGAGTAGCCGGTGCCGAAGTCGTCGATGGCGATCCGGATACCCAGCCCCTTGAGCGCCTTCATGGTCTCTATCGCGTCCCGCTTGGCGTCGATCAGGGTCCCCTCGGTGATCTCCAGCACCAGCAGCTGGGGATCGACCCCGGTCTCACTCACCACCCGCTGTACCAGGGAGACGAAATCCCGCTGCAGGAACTGGCGCGGGCTGATGTTGACGCAGAGGTGGTGCAGGTTGCCCGCGGCACCGTCCTGCTGCCACGCCACCAGCTGGCGGCACGCCTCGCGCAGCACCCACTCGCCGATGGGGATGATCAGGCCGGTGGTCTCGGCCACCTCGATGCAGAGATCGACCCGGTTGAACTCGCCCCCCTGGCCGGGACAGCGTAGCAGCGCCTCGGCCCCCACCAGCGTGCCACTACCGTTCACCTGGGGCTGGTAGTGGAGCTGCAATTTATCCTGGTCCAGGGCCCAGCGCAGATCCTGCTCCACCGCCAGCCGCTCGTTGGCCAGCATCTGCATCACCGGCAGGAAGAAGCGGATGCAGTTGCGCCCCTCCGCCTTGGCCCGGTACATCGCGGTATCCGCCTGCTGCAGCACCTCGCTGGTGGTCTGCCCCTTGTCCGGGAACAGGGCCACGCCGATGCTGGGGGTGATATTGAGCGAGTAGGCATCCACCCGGTAGGTGCGGGAGAGAGAGTCCCGGATCTTCTCCGCCACCCGCTGGGACTGGCGCGCCACCGCCCGCGGACTGCCGCCCTCCTCCGAGATCAGAACAATGAACTCGTCACCACCCAGCCGGGCCACCGTATCCTCGCGCCGCAACACGGTCATCAGGCGTTGTGCCACCTCCCGCAGCACCCGGTCACCCACACTGTGCCCGAGGGAGTCGTTGATATTCTTGAAGTGGTCCAGGTCGATGAACATCACCGCCCCCACGTGGTTGTGGCGGCGGGCCCGGGCCAGGGCCCGTTCCAGGTGATACATCAGCTGTTCCCGGTTGGGCAGCCCGGTGAGATTGTCGTGCTGGGCCTGGTAGGCCAGTTCACGCTCTGCCTGGCGGCGCGCTATGCCCATGCTGAGCACGTCTGCCACGCGCTTCAGGAACGCCTTGTCGCTCTCCTTTTCCCGATGCCCCGGCGGCAGGTAGAGGGTCATGATGCCATTGACCCTGCCGTTTTGCAGGATCGGCACCGCGTAGTGGCCATGGGGTTCCATCCCGGGGTAGCGGATATCGTGGCGTACGTCACTGCTATCCGCAACAAACAGGATCTCACCCTTCGCGGCGGCACGCCCACAGATGCAGTAGCCGAAGGAGACCCGGGTACAGGACTGGGAGATCTCGGGCGCCAGGCTATGGCTTGCGGTCAGGCGCAGAACCCTGTCGTCGCCCTGGTTGTCGACCAGGAACACCGCGCCCCGGGGCAGCAGGTTGAGCCAGGGGATCGAGTGCAGCAGGGTCTCCAGGGATTTCTGCAGGAAGGTCTCGGTACCCAGCTTGCCCAGGGAGAGCCGCAGCAGCACGCCCAGGCACTGCTCCTCTGCCGCCTTGCGGGTAAGGCGCTCCTGCTGCTGGTGCAGGCGGGTGATGTCCTGGCCGCTGAGGATATAGCCATCCGGCTCTCCCTGCCGGTTGTGCATCACGGAGAACTCCATCTCGACCAGCCGGACACTCTCCTCCACCGCCAGCTCCACCCGGAAACGATGCACCCCGTCCAGCTCCAGTGCCTTGACAGCCCCCGGTAAAGCCTCTTTCCGGTGCAGGCCGATCGCCTCGAACGCGTGCAGCGGGGTGCCGTTGACCAGGGGCTGCCGATGGCCGAACAGGGCCTGGGCCGCCGGGTTGAAGTAGACAATGGCGAAGCGTCTGTCGGTCGCGATCACGGGGGTGCCGCTGGCCGCATTGAGAATGCTTTCCAGGCAGGCTTCACTCTGTTTGCCGACCGGCGCATGTTCGAGCCCCGAGAGGCTGCTGCCCCCCTTGTCCGGCGCCTGATCGTCTTCTGCCATCTTCATCCCCCTTATAACCGGCGTCTGCCGGCTCCCCCGGTGGGAAAAGGGATCAGGTTGTTGTTTGCGGGGGGATCGCCCTCTGCGGATGACGCGCCTGCTTTTACGCCGTACTCCTCTCTGTAGAGGTGATCCATCATCAGGTTGCTGATCCTGACGCAGGCCCCCAACGGGTGGCTGGAACGTTCACGGATCATGTCGACCTGGAACTGCAGGCCGTGCAGTTTCTTGCGGAAATGGAGCGGCGCCTGGTCGATCGCCTCCCTGAGGAGTTGATCACGCCGCGCTTCAAAGGCATCGGGATCCTCTTTGGCCAACCTCAACCACTCGTCGAAGTCAAACCCGGACCTCTCGCTGTCACCGTTACTGGTTCGCATTGTACTCACCCATCTTCTAGACACCCAAGGCAAACACTGCCCATCTGATCCCGGGTCGGGCTGGCGCCGTACCACGGAAGCCTGATCGAGCCAGACAGCACAACCTGCTGCCGGACTCAACGAAATCTACGGTCTGGAATAGTTGAAGGCGGGTATAGGGCCTGTGTTACCGGCGATCTGCTGAGCGGTAACCTGTCGGCGAACTCGAACCGCGAGGGATAGGGCGGGGAGCCATGACCGGCAACTATAGAACAGCGCTAAGCAGTTGTCCAACCTGATTTTTTTATGCTTGAATTGATCCTGTTCAAGAGTATTTCAAGCCGGTATAAGTTTTGACATTAATCAACGTTATAGCAAACTGTGGCCAGAGTTCAATGAAAATAAATTTGGTTTTCAGTTATTTGACACACTTTCTGAAAAAAATCATCGATAAACCGACGACTTGACCAGGAACAATGGAAGCCCGTTAGACCGGGTGGTAGGCTGTAGTTACTTTGGGCTTGGTTTCGACTGTTCGGGTCGAGGAAGGCAGTAATGAACAGGCAGATTCTGCTGGCTGATGACGACACCCTGGTGCTCGCCACCTTTGGTCGTGGCCTGCGTGACGCCGGCTACCAGGTCCTGGTGGCCGCCTCCGGCCAGGAGGCCCTGGAGGTTGCGGAACGGGAGGAACCGGACCTGGCCATTCTGGATATCCGCATGCCGGGGATGACCGGGGTGGAGACCTCCCGCCAGATGCGGACGCTGGGTATTCCGGTGATCCACCTCTCCGCCTACGATGACCGGGAGACCCTGGAATCGGCGCTGGAGGAGGGGGCACTGGGCTACCTGGTGAAACCGATCGACGTCGCCAAGGCGATCCCCACCATCGAGGCCGCCCTGCAAAGGGCCGGCGATCTGTTCAAGCTACAGCAGTCGGAAGCGCGCCTGAGCCGGGCCCTGGATACCGCCAACGTGGTCAACTACGCGGTGGGGATCATCTCCGAACGGCACCGCATCACCTCGCAACAGGCCTTCGACCTGATCCGCGACCGGGCCCGCTCGGAGCGGCGCAGGGTCAAGGAGATTGCACGGGAAATACTCGACGCGGCGGAGAGTATCAACCGGTTCTCCAGCGGTGGTCGATAACCCGCCCCAGTCACTCCAGGCTGACCACCGGCGGCATCAGCGCCAGGCGGGTCAGTACCTCGCCGTGTTCACAGGTCAGGGTCAGCTCCGCACCCTGGTGTGGCAGCAGGTCCCGGGCCAGGGTCAGCCCGGTGCCCAGTCCCACCCCCTTCTCCAGATCGAATCCCGGCGGCAACGAGGCGACATTGCCGGGATTACGAATCAGCAGCAGGGCACGCTCCCGATCGCCCGCCAGTTCGACATAAACCCGATGCTGCTGCCGCCCCGGCGGCAGGTGCTTGACCGCATTCTGCAGCAACTCATTTAGGACCAGGGCAACCGCCACCGCATCCGAGGGTCGGACAAACGCCTCCGTTATCCGTGGCCCGGGATCCAGCTCGATGCTGGCGGGTGTCAGGGAATCAATCGTGACACAGATCACCTCCAGCAGCGTCCCCAGCTCTATACGGCCGCCATTCAGTCGACTCTGCAGGCCGTGCACCTGGGCAATCGAACTGACCTGCCCGATCGCGGCCTCCAGCGCCTCGCCCAGCTGCGGATGGTCCTGGGCGTGGTTGCGCAGCAGGTTGGTCACCCCCTGCAGGTGGTTCTTGATCCGGTGGTGGATCTCCCGTACCAGGGTATCGCGCTGGGCCCGCACCTCCTGCAACCGCTCCTGCTCACGCAGCCGGCGCTCGGTGATATCGTGGCAGAAGGCGATCAGGAAGCGGTCCTCCTCCACCGTGGCCAGGGTGGTACTGATATCCAGGTCCACCAGTGAACCGTCCTTGTGGCGGTGGGTGGCCTCGAACCGGTCGTGGCCGTAGGCCATGATCCGCTCCATACGACTGGAGATCACCCTGTCGCTGGCGGCCACGTCCAGGTCGGCGATCGACATCTGCAACAACTCCCGGCTCTCATAACCGACCAGGCGACAGTAGGCGTCGTTCACCTCCCGCAGGGTGGTATCCAGGTTCAGCACCAGCAGGCCGTCATGGCTGTTCTCCAGGATCAGCCGGTTACGCAGGGTCTGTTCCCGCAACGCCCGTTCAGCGCTCTTGCGGGCGGTCACGTCGCGATCGATCCCGCGGTAACCGCTGAACCGGCCATAGCGGTCGAAGAAGGGTACGCCACTGGTCTCCAGCACCACCTCGCGCCCCTCCGCATGCCGATTTACATTCTCCATCCGGTCTATCGGCAGGTGACGCGAGACGGTGAGCAGGAACTCCCCCTTGACCCGCCTTGCCTCATCCTCCGGCATCAGTTCGAACGGGGTCTTTCCGATCAGTGACTGGGCAGGGTAGCCGAGAATCTGCTCCACTCGGGGACTGACGTAGGTATAGACTCCCATCTCGTCAACTTCCCAGATCCAGTCGCTGGTGCTCTCCACCAGGCCACGAAAACGCTCCTCGCTCTCTCGCAGGGCGTTCTCCGTAACCAGGCGCTGGGTGATCTCCTGACCGGTCGCCAGCAGCCCCACCACCTGGCCGTCGCTATCCTGCAGGGTCTTGTAATACCAGTCGATCTCCCGCAGCTCGCCACTTTTGGTGAACAGCGGACTCACCTGGCCCCGGGTCTGCACGTTGCTGATCCCCTTCTGAAACAGGCGCTGAAACCCGTCCGCCTCGGCCAGCGGCAGGAAACACTCGAACCAGCCCTTGCCCCTGACCTCCTCCAGCGAGTAGCCGCTGATCTCCTCCAGGTAGGGGTTGAAGCGCACGATGCGGCCCTCGGTATCCAGGACCAGCACGATCATCTGGGCGCTATCGATCAGTACCTCGGCGAAATCGCGCTGCGCTCGCAGCTCGATCTCAACCTCTTTGCGCTCGGTAATGTCCTTGACAATACCCAGCATGCGAAGTGGCTTACCCCGTGGGTCACGCTGGACATCACCCTGCTCCAGCATCCAGCGCACCGTGCCATCCGGCCACACCACCCGGTGCTCTATCCGGTACGGCCGACCCTGTTCCAGGCAGCGCGCGATCGCCCCCTGCACCTGTTGACGGTCCTCCGGGTGTACCGCGGAGAGGAAGTTTTCAAAGCTGGTCTCAAGCTCCCCTGCCGGGTAACCGAAAAGGGGGCCGATTCGCTCGCTCCAGTATAGGTCACCGCTGCCGATGTCCCAGTCCCAGGTGCCGATATTGGCAAACTGTTGACTGCGCACCAGGCGGTCAGAGCACTGCTCCAGCGCGCTGTCGGCCTGTCGATGAGAGATACTCCTGCGCATCTGCTCGAGCGCCGCCTGTGCCGAGGTGGCCAGCAGCAGCAGGAGGTCCCGGTCATCTGTATCGAAACCAGCCTCGCCCGGCTTGTTGTAGAGTTCGAAAAGACCACGCCCCATGCCACCCGGTCCGACCCGCAGGGGCAGACTGATCCGGTTGTTCAGTTTGAGATTCGGAACGTGATCTGAAAAGGCCGAGGAGTAACAGGGCGGGCGGTTGCACACCGAGGGCGCCTCCAGCTGCCCGGCCCATTGACGGGCCTGCTGTCGCGACATCTCCTGCACCGGGGGCATCCACTCCTCACCGATGCGGCAGGCCGCCTGAAGCTCTCGTCCGTCATCGTAAGCATAGCCGCCGCCCGCGGCATTCAGCAGGTCCATTGCCCGCTCCACCAGGCAGCACAGCAGCGCCTCGGGGCTGTCCGCCCCGTGCAGCGCCCGCACCGCCTCGGTCACCCGACCGAGCCCGCTCGGCCGTGCGCCGCCCACCGCTGAAATCCATTGATCTGTCTCTGTCACTATACCCCTCCACCCGGAACTGTCGTTGCCGGCCCCGGGCATGCCTGGCAGGGAAGGAATACCAGGCCCCCAGCCGGGCTATCATACAACAGTCGGGCGGCGGCCACTTCTGGTCAGGCGGGAACATCGGAAACGGGGATGGTTATTCCGTAGCGACGGGGCACTCACTCAAGTCCCATCAGGGTGATCAGCTCCCGACTCTCCAGCACCTGGCAGTAAATCATGTTGATGATCTCCAGCTCCCGTTGATGCAGGTCGTCGCTGCCCGCGGCACAGCCGTCCTCGATCACCACCACGTTGAAGCTCTCGTCCGCCAGGCTGCGCACGGTGGAGGAGACGCACTGATCGGTGAAGATACCGGTCATGACCACGTTGCGTATCCCCATGTTGCTGAGAATCAGGCGCAGGTTGGTGCCGGTGAGTGCGCTATCGGTGGTCTTGGTGACCACTACTTCGCCGGGGCGGGGAGCCAGCTCGGGAATGATCTGGGAGGCCTGGCTATCCTTCGGCATCAACAGGTAGTTCCAGCCCGGCTTCTTCTGACTCAGGGAGCGATCCCGGCCATCCTCCAGCCGGCAGGCGATGCGGGCATGCAACACGTCCATCCCCCGCGCCCTGAAGCGGTTCTGCAGATCCCGCACGGTGGGGATCACAATCTCGTTCATGCGCCGGTGGAACGGTGCCCAGCGGGTCCGCTCTGCCGCATCCTCCGACTGCTCCCGGTAGTAGTTCTGGATATCGATGGTGAGCAGCGCCGTCTCTACCGGATCCAGTGCCAGCTCCTCCGGCTCGGGCGCACCCTGGTAATAGAATGATCGGTAAGCGGTTTTCCAGTTCATGCTTCCTCCGTCCGGCCCGGACACGGCCTCTCATGCGGACCAGTGTAGCGGATCCGGATATCGATAAAAGGCCCCGGCTGGCAAGAAAAATTCGTGGGTGACCTTGAGTGATAAATAACGCTAACATATTGAAAGAAAGACACAATATTGCATTCATTATTCATCTTGTTTTGAGGATCGGTTCTGAAGCTGCTTAGGTGACCGACAAGCTGATATCTAAAGGACTCCGTCATTCCGGCGCATGCCGGAATCCAGGGGCTACGCCAGGGAGGTGGCATGGAGCGACAACCGTGCGTGTATCTATTAGCCAGCAAAAGAAATGGAACCCTATACACGGGCGTGACGTCCAACCTGCCAAAGCGGGTTTGGGAACATAGGAATGATCTGGTCGAAGGCTTTACCAGCAAATTCCGTGTGCATACTTTGGTCTGGAATGAGTTGCATGAGACGATGGAGTCAGCCATTCAGCGGGAAAAAGCCATTAAGAATTGGAAGCGAGCGTGGAAGATAAAGACTCACTGCTGTCCCATTAAGAAACTCTTTGGTTGTTTATAACCTACTGATTGAATTAGTAAATATAGTTCACAGTCAGGCAATGTGACATAGAAAATCAGTGAGTGCGTCCCTTCTACCGTCAAGCGGCACCGAGGTCCCTCAGGGAGACAAATCGGCAGGAGAGCCGATTTGCATGCCTTGGCACCCGAAGGGTGGTCCACAGGG
>JAPHTA010000265.1 GCA_026196475.1 Sedimenticola sp. | reverse complement strand
GCCGTTGGGGCCGATGATGCCAACGATGCCGCCCTTCGGCAGGTTGAACGAGAGGTCGCTGTAAAGCAGCTTGTCGCCAAACGCCTTGCTTAGCCCCCTGGCCTCGATTACCAGGTCACCCAGCCGCTCGCCGGGCGGGATGTAGATCTCGTTGGTCTCGTTGCGTTTCTGGAAGTCCTGGCTCTGCAGTTCATCGAAGCGCGCCAGGCGTGCCTTGCTCTTGGCATGGCGACCCTTGGGATTGGAACGTACCCACTCCAGCTCGTGTTTCATGCTCTTGATGCGGGCCGCCTCCTGCTTCTGCTCCATCTCCAGGCGCTGCTCTTTCTGCTCCAGCCAGGAGCTGTAGTTGCCCTCCCAGGGGATGCCGTGACCGCGGTCCAGCTCCAGGATCCAGCCGGCCACGTTGTCCAGAAAGTAACGGTCGTGGGTGACCGCTACCACGGTGCCGGGGTAGTCGTGGAGGAAGCGCTCCAGCCAGGCCACCGACTCCGCGTCCAGGTGGTTGGTGGGCTCGTCCAGGAGCAGCATGTCGGGTTTCGACAGGAGCAGTTTGCACAGCGCCACGCGGCGTCTCTCACCACCGGAGAGCTTGCTGACGTCCGCCTCCCAGGGCGGCAGGCGCAGGGCATCGGCGGCAATCTCCAGGGTACGCTCCAGGTTGTGGCCGTCCTTTGCATTGATCAGGTCTTCCAGCTTGGCCTGCTTGCTGGCCAAAGCATCAAAGTCGGCATCAGGTTCGGCGTAGGCGGCATACACCTTGTCCAGCTCGGCCAGCGCCTCCACCACGTCTCCCAGTGCCTCCTCCACGTTGCCTCGGACATCCTTCTCAGGGTCCAGCTGGGGCTCCTGAGGCAGGTAGCCGACATGGATTCCGGCCTGGGGACGCGCCTCTCCCTCGATATCGGTGTCGATACCCGCCATGATCCGCAGCAGGGTTGATTTGCCCGCACCGTTCAGGCCCAGAACGCCGATCTTGGCACCGGGGAAGAAGGAGAGGGAGATGTCACGCAGGATTACTCGTTTCGGCGGAACCACCTTGCCGACACGGTTCATTGTATAGATGTACTGGGCCATATCGTTTTACTTTGAGTACCGGGGTTGGGTTAACGGGTATCCACAGGATACGCCTGAAAGCGGCGCCTATTGTGGCATATTTGATGCGCCCGCTCATCCGCCTTTCACAGCGCCCTGAATCTGGACGGTGACTGGATGCGGGAGATGATGTACATGGCCTCCGGTTGCATGTGGGGCAGGGGATGCAAGAGGACACTGCGCAAATCCGTCCGCTGTGGCGTATAATGCCGCCCTGCAGTCTTGTCGTCCCGCATGTTGCGACCCGAGTTGGGGTTTGACGTCCGCGGGTCGAGCCCACAGTGAAAAGTGTAATTTTATGAAGATGATCAGAAGTCTGGCCGTCGCCATCCTGGTGGCGGCCCTGTTGACGGGCTGCTCGGCCCATCCCGGTGCCGGAAACTGGCAGTTGAAGGCGGATTCCCAGTCTTCCGTCTCCCGGGTGACGGTCCATTTCGAGGGCCGGGCGGAGCTGTTCGATGCAACCTCCGGCGCCGAGACCCACCACTGTTTTTGGGGCGGAGTCAGCAATAGTGAGATCCAGCTCGACTGCACCACGCCGGAGGATACCGAGACCCGGGTCCGCTTCAAGCTTCGAGTGACCGGTCCCGACCAGGCGCAACTGTTAAAAGAGGGCCGCCTGATCGGCGAGTATCAGCGGGTGGCGGAATGAGGGTTCGAATTGCCGGTTTCATCCTGCTGCTGGTTCTGGCTGGCGAGGCGTTTGCCGGTACCACGGAACTGGAGGCGCGTGCACCCCGTCTGCACGATCTCTATTGCAAATTCTGCCATAGTGCCAGCGACTACCTGTTGGACACGCGCAACATCAACAGCCAGGAGCAGCTGCGGAGCCACGTGGCCGGGTACCGGGGTAAACAGGCACCGGTGAGCGAGGATGAGATCCGGGCGATTGCCGACTACCTGTGGGAGTTCTACTACAGCGAACCGCTGGAGGATTGAGCCGGACGGGGAGGTCCCTCTCCCCGTTGATGAGCCAGGTCAGTCTGCGGGCTTCAGCTCGGTGATCGGGCCTTCGTTTTTCGTCTCCACCTTGGCGTAGAGGTCGTAAAGGGCCGCCTGCAGTGCCTCTTCGATCACCGGGTGGTAGAACGGCATCCGCAGCAGGTCGCCCACCGTCATCTCCTGCTCGATGCACCAGGCCAGCAGGTGGGCCAGGTTTTCGCCCTTGGTACAGATCATCTCGCTGCCAAGAAGCAGACCGCTCTGCTTGTCCGCATAGACCCGAATGATGCCCTTGTTCTTGCCCATGATCAGGGCACGGCCCACTGGCGCCAGGTTGACCTCGCCAACCGCAACCTGGTCAGCGTCCAGCTCCGACCAGCGTTTGCCGATGTGGCAGATGTTGGGATCCACGAAGTTGATCGACAGTGGTGTCTTGCGACGAAATGCCTGGATGCTGTCGCTGGAGGCGTTGTGGCCCGCTATGCGCCCTTCGTCCCCCGCCTCGTGCAGCAACGGACGCTCGCCGTTAACGTCCCCGGCCAGGAAGATATGACTGTCGCCGATCTGCATGGTCTGCCGGTCATAGTGCGGTATGCCGCGATCATCAAGCTCGATCCCGCTGTTCTCGATCTGCATATTGTCCAGGTTGGGGCGGCGGCCGAGGCTGGCCAGCACCTTATCCACCACCACCGAATGGTCGCCGGCGGTCACCCGCAGGCGGCCGTCCTCTTCCTC
>JAPHTA010000007.1 GCA_026196475.1 Sedimenticola sp. | reverse complement strand
CCTCCTAATACTGTTGCCGGTCTTCAATCCATTGCGGCAGGTTCCCGCGTAGACGATCCCCTCTGCGCCCTGGCGGCCCGTGGCCTGAACCTGGCTTCGACTGCAGGTGCAGTCGTAAACAAGGTCCCGTTTTCGAAGGTGATCCAGGGCGGCCTGGTAGGCCGGGTAGCGGCTGCTCTGGTAGAGAACCTGCCCATCCCACTCGAATCCGAACTTTTCCAGGGTGTACAGGATGGTTTTGGCGGCCCCGGTAACCTCCCTGGGAGGATCGATATCCTCGATGCGAACCAGCCACTCGCCGTTTCGGCTCACGGCTTCCAGGTAGCTTCCCATGGCCGCCACCAGGGATCCGAAATGGAGAGGGCCGGAGGGGGATGGGGCGAATCGTCCTCGATAGCTCATCTTGCAAATTGAAAAGCCGGCGCTATGCCGGCTTTTGCTATGTATTTCAACCTGTTTTCGACGGTGATCAGCTCATCTGTTTCTCACGGATCTCGTCCAGCGTCTTGCAGTCGATACAGAGTGTAGCCGTTGGCCGCGCCTCGAGTCGACGAATACCGATCTCGACCCCGCAGGCTTCGCAGAAGCCATAGTCGTGGTTGTCGATGTGGTTCAGGGTCTCTTCGATCTTCTTGATCAACTTTCGTTCACGATCACGGGTACGCAGCTCCAGGCTGAACTCCGACTCCTGGGTTGCCCGGTCGTTGGGATCCGGAAAATTGGCCGCCTCGTCCTTCATGTGATGCACGGTGCGGTCAACCTCTTCCATCAGTTCCTGCTTCCACGCCTTGAGGATACCCCTGAAATGCTCTTCCTGCGCCTCATTCATGTACTCCTCGCCCTTTTTCTCTTTATAGGGCTTGAAGCCGAATGGGCCGGTCAGGTCACTCTTTGGCTTTTTTTTTGCGGTCATTCAATGACTCCTGGAGAACCACGTTTGGTGAAGTCGGGTATGATAACCACAATCCTCAGTTGTGGGCAACATTTGTCATATTGCTCCATATTTTATCCGAGCCCGGGCCCGGCAACTTCGATAAACTGTCCGTAATTGAGGTCTGGTCCGGTTGGTCCGGATATAAGAAACAGGTTGTAAAAAGAGGGAGTTATGAAAAAACTACAGGCATTGCTCTGGGATGTTGATGGGACGCTCGCGGATACCGAACGGGATGGTCATCGGGTCGCTTTCAACAGGGCATTTCAGCAGATGGGGCTGGATTGGGACTGGGACGTGGAACTCTACGGCAGACTGCTTCAGGTGACCGGTGGAAAAGAGCGGATCCGGTACTATCTTGACGAGTTCAACAGGGCTTGGGAGCGACCCTCCGACCTGGACAGTTTCATAACGGAACTGCATCGTAGAAAGAGCCAGCTGTTCGTCTCGCTGATGGTCGGGGGCGAGATTCCGCTGCGACCCGGGGTCAGTCGCCTGGTGAATGAGGCAAAACAGGCGGGACTGAAGCTGGCGATTGTCACCACCACAACGCCGGCCAATGTCGATGCCCTGTTGCGGCAGTATTTTCCGGCAGAGGGTCGTCCGGTCTTCGATCTGATTGCAGCGGGTGACGTGGTGCCCCACAAGAAACCGGCTCCGGACATCTATCTATGGGCCCTGGAGCGGCTTGGACTCGGGGCAGACCAGTGTGCGGCTCTCGAGGATTCCCACCATGGTTTACGGGCGGCGCGTGACGCCGGCCTGAAAACGGTAGTCATCACGGTCAATGGTTACACCGCTGATGAGGATTTCAGCGATGCCACCCTGGTTGTCGATCAACTGGGCGAGGCGGGCCGTCCGTGCCGGGTGCTGCAGGGGGAGGGCCGGGTGTCCGGCATGGTGGATCTTGGTTTGTTGCGCCAGCTGCATGATGTATCCTGAGTCACCGCTGTCCTGCAAACATCGGTATGCTAATGCGCCAACTTATTGATTTACTGACTTAATATAGTCGACTTTTACTTGATGGACATGAATGATTTCAGCCTGCGGTTTTTTCTCACCCAGGGAGAAGGACGCGACCCCATGGATGAGTCAGATCGAGCGGCGCAGGATGCCGAAGCCGGGGGCGGGGTCTGAGTCATTCCGTTCCGGACCGGGTCTCGCCTGTCACCGTGGGTGACCGGCAGACTATTGATAAGGGAGTGTTATAGAGATGGTTGCCGAACGAATGGCGTCGATACGGCCTTTCTACGTAATGGAACTGCTGGCCCGCGCCAGGACCATGGAGCAGGAGGGGCGTTCGGTTATTCATATGGAGGTGGGCGAGCCCGATTTTGAAACCCCCGGGCCTATAGTCGAAGCGGGCAAGCGGGCACTGGATGCCGGGTCCAGCCACTATACGCCCGCGGCGGGTATCATCGAGCTCAGACGGGCCATCGCCGATGACTACCGAAAGCGCTTTGGTGTCCAGCTGGATCCCTCGAGAATCCTGGTGACACCCGGCTCATCAGGCGCTCTGCAACTGGTCATGAGCATCCTGATCAATCCTGGCGAGGGGGTAATGATGGCCGATCCCGGTTACCCTTGTAACCGGAATTTCGTGCACCTGGTTTCCGGTGAGCCGGTGACCATTCCGGTAGATGCGGGAACCGGGTACCAGCTGACCGCGGAGATGGTGGAGAGGAGCTGGCGAGACAATATCCGGGCGGTGATGGTGGCGTCACCATCCAATCCCACCGGTACGCTGCTGAAGAGAGATGAGCTGGAGCGAATACACCGCGTGGTGAAGAGTCGCGGTGGCGTCCTGATCGTGGACGAGATCTACCAGGGCCTGGTGTACGATGGCACTCCTTTTTCGGCGCTGGAGATCAGTGATGACCTGTTCATCATCAACAGCTTCTCCAAGTTCTATGGCATGACCGGCTGGCGTCTCGGTTGGCTGGTGGCGCCGGCTTCCTATGTCGGGGCTGCCGATCGGCTGGCGCAGAATATCTTCCTGGCCGCATCGACACCGGCCCAGCATGCGGCCCTGGCGGCATTCGATGACGAGACACAGGCGATCGTCACTTCACGACGTGACGCATTCAGGGAGCGAAGGGATTACCTTCTGCCCGAACTCAGGCGCCTGGGATTCGAGATATCCAGGGTCCCGGAAGGGGCGTTCTACCTGTATGCCAACGTCAGCGGTATCACTGATGACAGTGCCCGGTTTGCCCATGACCTGCTTGAACAGGAAGGTGTGGCGATCACGCCGGGTAAAGATTTCGGTGATTACCTGCCGGAGCAGCATGTCCGCTTTGCCTACACCACCTCGATGGAGAAACTGAAAGAGGGCGTGGTCCGGATAGAGCGTTTCCTGAATCAAGGATAAGCCAGCGGCACCGTGCCATTGTCATCCCCTGACTTGCTGATCCTGGCAGGACCCGCTGTTTCTGGATGGTGGCGTCATCCAGGAAAATCAGTTTGACCGGGAAGGGTGCAAGCAACACGAAGGAGCGCACTGACCGGTATTCTCTCTACACATGATCTGCCCGATTTGGCATGAAATCCAGTAGGTTATAGTTTCTCTTTGCGGCCTTCGCGGTTAACCCGGTCGTCAAGACTCGTGGCTTGACTGGCGGTAGTTTTTTACCGGGGTACGGTGGGGCAGGATAAGGAACGGGATATCATTTGGACGGGGTGTGCCCCTCCATCTCGCACCAGAGCCGGGTTGCTCCGACCACGGCGGCCGGCATGGCGACGAAATTCAGTATCGGGACCATCATCATCAGGGTAACCCCTCCACCGAAACCGAGCGCGGATAACCGGGCCTTCTTCAGCCTCGCATGTTGTGACCGGAAATCGAGTCCGTGGTTGCCCATGGGGTAGTCGGCATACTCGACCGACAGGAACCAGGCGCTGAACAGCAACCAGAGAAACGGAGCGGCGACGTTGACTACCGGTATCACGAACAGTAAAAGCAGCGGCAGTGCGCGTACCAGGAAATAGACCAGTTTTCGCAACTCGGAAAGGATCGCGGGAACAATCGTGCTCGCAAACGACTGTGGGCTTTGCTCCGGCCGGTTGCCGGTCAAAAGTTCCTCTACCTTGGCAGAGAGCAGGCTGTTGAAGGGGGCGGCGATCAGGTTGGCAACTGCCGTGAAGGTATAGAATGTGACCAGCAGAACGCTCAGGGCGAACAGTGGCCACAACAGCCAGCGCAGGAAGCTCAGCCACCCGTTTTCCGGAAGGAACGAGTTGAGCAGGCTATCGAACTGGCTGTAGCCAATCCAGCCGATGACCAGGAACACCACGATGTTGATCGCCAGTGGTGCCAGCAGGTAGCGCCTGAGGCCGGGCATGGCGAGCATCCCCAGTCCCTGGAACAGATGGTTGAAACCGGTGGCGGGGTTGTTCTTCATACGGTGTTCCTGCGGTGAAAAAGAGCGCTGTCGCGTAAGAAGGGCGCCATTCTAACCGATTTCCCGACTGATTTCCGGGGCCAAGAGGAAGGTTCGCCACTGATTTCCCGGGAGCAGGATACCTGTCGTGGCGATGGCGGCACACCACCCGGGCAGCGGCTCGAAATTGGCACAGTGAATATCCTTTCTCGATTGGCGGAAGGTAAACACCCCTTCACCTACCGCCTTGGCCCTTGCCTCCAGTGCCGTCCAGTGTCGAAAAAAGGCCTCCGTGAACGCCTCATCCGGCAAACCCGCCAGCCGGTTCAGGATGGTTTCGTCAAACAGCTTGAGAGCGATCCGGTGGAGACTGGCCCGGGATTGAACCCGTTCCAGGTCCACCCCTATAGCCTGGTCACTGCTTATCGCCAGCAATGCCCGGGTGCATGAATGGCTGAGGTTGAACTGGAGCGGCGTGATCGGAAAATCCAGATAGGGTTTACCCCTTTCGCCGGTTCTGAAGCGGATCGATTCGGCCGCTTCTCCGAGATAGGCGGAGAGGATGCTGCGGATCGCGCGGCGGGCAGCAATAAAGCGACCGCGATCCCTGTCATGGACGATCTTTTGTGCGCGAAGTTTTTCATCCTCCGAGAGCATGTCAGGCCCGCGGTTACCCGCCGAATCAAGTTCGATCAACCACAGATCGATCTCACCGGGAGATGGTGGTTCGGGCATACGGTCGGGTGTTTCCCAGTGATCGATACGCAACATGGCTTGTGGCAAAAGGGTGTAGGCAACGGAGTGCGGTTTGTCTGATTATCGGCTACCGCTTCGTGGTATTCTTTCACGATCAAAAACGATAGTCACACAGATTTCCCGGAGAGCATGAGTTATGGGTCTGGAGCTGGTCAGTTTTGCCATTTGCCCCTATGTGCAGCGCGCCGTGATCGCGCTGAAAGAGAAAGGTGTTGAGTTTGATGTCACCTATATCGAGCTGGACAATCCGCCATCCTGGTTCAGGGATATCTCTCCCCTAGGCAAGGTGCCTCTTCTGAAGGTGGATGACGAGGTGCTTTTTGAGTCGGCAATCATCACCGAGTACCTGGACGAGGTCTATCCCCCGGCACTCCACCCGCGGGATCCGCTGCTGAGAGCAAGGCACAGAAGCTGGATTGAATTCGGTTCCAACCTGCTGGTCGAGCAGACCCGGGCGATGCTGGCCCAGGATGAGGACGGTTTTCTGCAACAGACGGAGGCGCTCGGCGGTGGTTTTGCCAGGCTTCTGCAGGCAATCGGTGATGAACCCTATTTCATGGGGGAGCACTTCTCCATGGTCGACGCAGCCTACGCCCCGTTTTTCATGCGATACGAAATTCTCAAGGAGTACCGGGACGATCTTGAGGATCTGCTCCCGACCCGGCTCGCTTCCTGGAGTGAGCAGCTGCTTGCGCGACCCTCGGTACAGGACTCGGTGGTTGATGACTTCAGTCAGCGGTTTGTCAGCTTCGGCAGAAGCAAGGGTTCCTTCATCCTGTCTGAAGGGTGACCCGGCACCGTGATCAGGGCCGATCCTGTCATTCGTCGGGCTCCGTTGCCCGATCAGCAGCTGCAACTGGGGCCTGGAATTCACCCGGTGTTGCAGCGTGTCTACGCGATTCGTGGCATCTCCGGGGCGGCACAGCTCAACTACTCACTGGATACGCTGATACCTCCTTCCAGACTGGGTAATACCGACCGCGCAGCACGCCTGATAGCCGATGTGCTACGGCGTAATGGCCACATCCTCATACTGGCCGATTTTGACGCCGACGGAGCAACCAGCTGCGCGCTGGCAACACGAGCACTGCGCGAGATGGGTGCTCAAAATGTCTCTTTCATGGTGCCAAATCGATTTGTTGACGGTTACGGACTTACCGTACAGATTGCGCAAAAGGCACTGTCCAGGAATCCGGACCTGGTTGTCACGGTCGACAACGGAATATCCAGCCTGGAGGGGGTCAGTCTGCTGCGAAAACAGGGGGTGGAGGTATTGATTACCGATCACCACCTGGCCGGGCCAAGGCTTCCCGAGGCCTCCGTGATCGTGAACCCGAACAGCCCCGGGGAGGAATTTCCAAGCAAGCACCTGGCCGGTGTGGGCGTGGTGTTTTACGTCATGGTTGCTCTTCGTGCGTTTTTGCGAGAGGAGGGCTGGTTTGACCAGGGCTCGATTCGGGAGCCCAACCTGGCTGAACTTCTGGATCTGGTAGCACTGGGCACTGTTGCGGACGTGGTGAGGTTGGACAGGAATAACCGGATCCTGGTCCAGCAGGGGTTGCAAAGAATACGCGCCGGGCAGTGTTGCCCGTTGATACGGGCCATTCTGACGGGAGCCAACAGGCATCCAGACGAAGTTGTTGCAGCAGATCTCGGCTTCGTGGTCGGCCCTCGGCTGAATGCCGCCGGCCGTATTGACGATATGTCGGTCGGGATTGTCGGCCTTTTGAGCGATTCAATGGTGGAGGCCTCCAGAACCGCGCAATTGCTGGATGAGCTGAACAGGGAGCGCCGTTCAATCGAGCAGGGAATGAAACAGCAGGCGACCCGGCTGCTGGATACTCTTGAACTGGAGGGCGAACTTCCCGGCGGGATCTGCGTCTACGACCCGGGGTGGCACCAGGGAGTGATCGGTATACTCGCATCCCGCATCAAGGAGCGCTATCACCGGCCCGTAATCGCCTTCGCGGAGGATGATGAAACCAGCCTGAAAGGGTCCGCCAGATCGGTTGCATCGGTGCACATTCGGGATGCGCTGGATGCCATCGCCACGGCCAACCCCGGTCTTCTGGAAAAATTTGGCGGTCATGCCATGGCTGCCGGCCTGTCCCTGGCCAAGAAGGACCTGGCACATTTCAGGCGCTGCTTCGACGAAGAGATCCTGCGCAGGCTTGAAGGGGAGGTTCATGCCGGGGAGTATCTCTCGGACGGGCCACTCCTTCGTGAAGATATGACACTGCCCCTGGCTGAACAGATCTCCCGGGGTGGCCCCTGGGGGCAGGGTTTCCCTGAGCCACTGTTCGATGGCCATTTCAGGGTGTTGTCCCAACGCCGGGTAGGGGGCGAACATGCCCGCCTGGTACTGCAAGATTGCCCGGGTACGGAGTACAACGCTATCGCGTTCAACCAGGCGGAAGGTCTCCCGGATCGACCCGGGGCGGATATCCATGCCGTATACCGGCTGACAGTCAATAGATACAGGGGGGAGCGGCAGATGCAGTTACAGATTGTCCACTTCAAGGTGACCAGTGATGAATGAAAACGATGATTTCCTTCCTGGAAATGAAGAGGATACAGCCCCTTCGCGCAGCGAACTGAAGCGGCAGATGCTCGCCCTGCAGGACCTTGGGGAGCGGCTGCTTTCGCTCAAGGAGTCGCAATGGGAGACGCTTGGCTTCTCGGAGACGATGCTTGAGGCACTGCGTGAGTCGAAACGCATCAAGAGCCAGAATGCCATGAGGCGACACGTGCGCCGACTCGGAAAGCTGCTGAGCAAGGAGGATATCGGGAAGGTGGAGCAGCTGTTTCAGCGTGCGGACAACCAGGCGCGGGAAGAGAGGCAGCGATTCCACAGGCTGGAGCAGTGGCGTGACAGGTTGGTAGAGGGTGATGAAAACACTCTGTCAAAACTGTTGGATATTTGTCCTAATGCGGACAGGCAGCGTCTCAGGCAGTTAATTCGCAACAGTAAAAAGGAGTTGGAATTGCAGAAACCGCCTGCGTCCCAGAGAAAATTATTCAAGTATCTCAGGGAGATAGGTGTTTAACTGAAAAGTTATTAACGGAAGTTTCGCTACCAAGTAAATTTAATGGCTGTATAAAATATTTCCTTTTAAACGCGCAGCAAATCGCTATAATTGGGTTCGGTTCGGTCGGCGGTTGCCAATAAAGCTGACACCGGATCAAAAAACTTGGGCTGAGACAACGAGACTATCCGTATGACGACTAAAAACCGGCCTGTCTATCTGGACCTTAAGCAATTTCGCTTCCCCATCGCTGCCATTATGTCAGTGGGCCACCGGGCCAGCGGAGTTCTGATGATCCTGGCCATACCCTTTCTTGCCTACATGCTCGACCTGTCACTTTCGGGAGTGGAAGGTTTTGCACAAGCGACGGCGATCCTCGACAGCCTGTTCATCCAGCTGGTCCTGTTCGTCGTTCTCTGGGCCATGCTGCACCATCTGCTGGCAGGTATCCGTTACCTGCTGATTGATTTCCACCTGGGCGTCGAGAAAGAGGTGGCGACCAAATCGGCCCAGGCCGTTACCGTTGCCGCTCCTGTTCTCGCCATTCTGATCGGGTTAGTACTATGAGTCGTCAAGCATCCGGACTGCGCGCATGGGCGCTGCAACGTATCAGTGCAGCCTATCTGGGCTTGTACCTTATATATATGCTCGGGCACCTGAGCTTCAATGCGCCCGAAACCTTCGAGGCGTGGCGAACCTACGTCGCCGATCCCGGGGTCACATTCGGTATGCTGCTGTTCGTGGTGGCGCTGCTGATACACGCCTGGGTGGGCATTCGTGACGTCCTGATCGATTACGTTCACCCCATCACGGCAAGGGTCGGTCTGCTAAGCCTGTTCGCAATCGGTTTGATCGGTTGCGGACTCTGGTTCGCACAGACCATTTTCCTCGCCAGCGTGGCTGCCTGACTCCCATACATATCAAAGGTTTATCATGACGCTAGCCAGAAGACGTTTTGATGCGCTGATTATCGGTGCCGGCGGCGCCGGTCTCAATGCGGCGCTACAGCTTGCCAACGCAAACCTCAGGGTTGCGGTGGTCTCGAAAGTATTTCCCACCCGCTCACATACCGTGGCCGCCCAGGGTGGCGTCAATGCGGCCCTGGCCAATGTCCTGGACGACAACTGGCACTGGCACATGTTCGACACCGTCAAGGGATCGGACTACCTGGGCGACCAGGATGCCATCGAATTCATGTGTCGCGAGGCGATCCCCACCGTCTACGAACTGGAGCATAACGGTGTACCGTTCTCCCGTCTCGACAACGGGCGTATCTACCAGCGCGCATTCGGAGGCCAGAGCCAGAATTTCGGTGGTCCCCAGGCGGCCCGTACCTGCGCCGCGGCGGACCGCACAGGTCACGCCATCCTGCACACCCTTTACCAGCAGAATATCCGTGCCAGGACGCACTTCTTTGATGAGTATTTCGGTGTTGAGCTTCTGCGCGACGAAGAGGGTGCCATTCTCGGTGCCCTGACCCTGGAGATCGAGACCGGCGAACCACTGCTGATCGAGGCCAAGACCACGCTCCTGGCCACAGGCGGTTGCGGCCAGGTGTTCCGTACCACCTCCAATGCCCATATCAACACCGGTGACGGCATGGCGATGGCATTGCGTGCAGGTGTCCCCCTGATGGACATGGAGTTCTTCCAGTTCCACCCGACCGGCATTGCCGGTCGTGGCATGCTGATCACCGAGGGCGTCCGGGGCGAGGGGGGATACCTG
>JAPHTA010000299.1 GCA_026196475.1 Sedimenticola sp. | reverse complement strand
CGATGGCGTTCATGGTGGAGTTGGTAACCGCCAGCACCGGGCACAGGCCGAGCAGCATGACGAACACCGGATTCTCTTCCCAGAGTCCTCGCATGAAGGTGTCCAGGGTCACCTTCTCCTGTTGATTGGGTAGTTGTGACATAGCCTCTGTCCCGCTGTTACTGTCCGCTTCTGAGGCGATCCAGGTGCTTGATGATGAGCGGGAACATACGCTGCCCGCTGTCGTTGATCATGCGCCCGATCGCCTTGGACGAGATGGTCGCACCGGAGATCGAGTCGATCTCCCACTGCTCCCGCTTGCTGCCGTGCTTGACCGTGACGATGGCGTTCTCAAGCCCGGTTTTATCTGCATTCAGACGCGCATCCAGCGCCTCGAAATTGCGCAGGAACTCGGGATCGAAGGCGATCTTGTCGCCCAGTCCCGGGGTCTCCGCCATCTTCAGCACCTTGATCCCGGTGACGCACTGGCAATCCTGGTTATAGCCGTAGAGGATGCGAATCACGTCCTGGTAGCCGGTGGCCGCTGCCTCCAGGGCGATACCCTTCAGCTTGCCGTCGGCATCGTAACCGGCGTAGATCTTCTCACCTGGATTACCCTCCCCGGCCACAGCCGGGAACAGCCCATCGGGACCCAGCAGGTAGTCCTTCTTGCTGACCACCCCGGGGATTACCCGGGAGACCGCCTTCTCGATCGCGATGCGCTTGTTCTCCTCGATGATCGGCCTGGTGAACTGGAACACCATGACCACCAGCAGGCCGGAGAGCATGGCGATGCCGGCCAGCGTACGCAGCATCGCAAAACTGGGGGTAGTGGGCTGAATCTGCGTCTGCTCGGCGCTGTTCATGACTCCGTCTCCTCTTTCCGCGCACCGTAGATACGGGGCTGGCTGACCGAGGCGATCAGCGGTGACAGGGCATTGGCCACCAGGATGGCGTACATTACCCCCTCGGTAAGGCCGCCGAAGAGCCGGATCAGTACCGTCAGCACGCCGATCACCAGCCCGTACAGCCAGACCCCGCGCGGGGTCATGGGCGAAACCACCATGTCGGTGGCCATGAACATGGCCCCCAGCATCAGGCCGCCGGAGAGGATCATGAACAGGGGTGTCGGAAACAGCGCCGGGTTGTACAGGTTAAGCGGCATGCAGACGATGAAGACACCGGCGAAGATCGCCGCCGGGATGCGCCAGTCCATCATCTTTCGAAACGCCAGGTAGAGACCGCAGACGAAAATCAGCAGGGCCGAGGTCTCGCCGGCCGAGCCGGCCACCGCTCCGGTCAGCAGGTCGATACTGTCCACGGTCACCTTCTCGAATTTCTGCAGGGCCAGCGGCGTGGCGCCGGTAAAACCGTCCACGGCCTTCTGCGTCACCCAGTCGCTGGTATCCACCGGCGACATGAAGGGCAGAGCCAGGGTGGAGGGGATGAACTCCACGAACCGACCCGCGGCGAAACCGGGAGTCCAGGTGGTGATCGCCACCGGGAACGCGGCCTGCACGAAGGCACGCCCTACCAGGGCCGGGTTCATCACGTTGTAGCCGAGGCCACCGAACAGCGACTTGCCGAGACCGACGGCAACAAAGCCGGCCACTGCCGCCATCCACAACGGGAACCCGGGCGGAAGCGTGAGAGCCAGCAGCAGTCCGGTAATGACAATACTGAAATCCCCCACGCTGTTTGGGCGGTTGGAGAGTTTGCAGAACAGCGATTCGGTAAGAATACAGGTGAGCGTGGTGACCAGTATCAGGGCCAGCACGCTGATACCGAACTGGTACACCGACCAGGCACACACCGGCAACAGGGCATACACCACGTTGCGCATGATCTGTTCCACAGAGATCGCCTTCTTGAGATGGGGCGAGGTGCGGATCTCTACTACTTTTTTCTGTTTTGTGCTCATGCTTTACCCTGCGGGGGTATCCTTTCCCGATGACTACCCGGAAAGGAGCGGACGTTGATACGACCGCTACACCCTCCCCGTTTCAACTATCAGGCGGCCTGCGCCCGGGTCTCCCGGTTGATCGCCTTGGCGATACGGAAATACTGGGTCAGTGGGATATTGGAGGGACAGACATAGCTGCAACAGCCGCACTCGAAGCAGTCGTTGAGATGAAAATCAGACTCCATGACCTCGTACTGCCGAACGCTGGCCAACTGTCCCAGCATCGACGGATTCAGGTTGATGGGGCAGGCATCCAGACAGGCCCCGCACTTGATACAGGGGTAGACCGGGCGATCCTGCTGGTCCTCCGCCTCTTTTTCCAACACCACCACGCCGGAGACCCCCTTGGTGACCGGCACCTCCAGGGAGGCCACGGTCATTCCCATCATCGGACCACCGATAATCACCTCGTTGGCCTCCGAGGTGGAGCCGACCTGCTCCATCAGGAAGCGCAGCGGGGTACCTATCGGCACCAGGTAGTTGCCCGGCTTCTCCACCCCCGGCCCGGAGACGGTCACCACCCGCTCGATCAGTCCCCGGCTGCGGGGAATCAGCTCTCCCAGCTGGGCCATGGTACCCACGTTGTAGACCGCTATGCCGATATCCGCCGGCAGCCCACCGGAGGGGACCTCCTTGCCCAACAGACTCTTTATCAGCATCTTCTCGGCGCCCTGGGGATACTTGGTCTCCACCGCCTCGCAGCTGATCACGCCGTCGTCGGGCAATTTTTCCCGGATCGCGCTCACTGCGTCCAGCTTGTTGTCCTCAACCCCGATAATGGCCCGTTTTGCGCCGGTCGCCCTGAGGATGGCACGGATGCCGGCGATCATGCTGTCGGTCTGCTCCAGCATCACCCGGTGATCGCAGGTGAGATAGGGCTCGCATTCGCAGCCGTTGATGATCAGGGTCTCTATCACCTTGCCGTCCGGCGGCATCAGCTTCACGTGGCTGGGGAAAGCAGCACCGCCCAGTCCCACCATGCCGCTCTTCTGCACCGCCTCCACCAGCTCCTGCTGGCTCATCTGCTCCATGTCCTGGTCCAGGCCGTAGAGCACCGCCTGGGTGGCCGCCTCGTAGGTCTCGATAATGATCGCCGGGGTCTTGGGTCCGGCCGCGGTGGGTACCAGGGCGTCAACGGCACGCACCACGCCGGTGACCGGCGCATGCATCGGTACCGAAACGAAACCGGCTGCCTCGGCGATCGGCTCACCACGAACCACCTCCTGTCCCGGCTTCACCAGGGCCACCGCTGGAGCACCGGTGTGCTGGGACAGGGGCACCACGATCTTCGGCGCAAACGGCAGGCGCCGGATCGCCAGGTGCGCAGTCTGCTCCTTGTGCGCCACCGGGTGTACCCCGTGGCGGAAGGTCTTGCTGCGCCTGAATAGATTGAATAACCCCATACCGACTCCGCTGAAACCAACTTACAGACCGCTACCGGTTTCCGACCCGGTGGCCGATCGCCACCGGGTCGGTACCGAAACGCTCTTACTTCAACGCCTCCAGCGCCGCCTCGTAATCCGGCTCGTCGCCAATCTCCGACACCAGCTGGGTATAGGTCACGGTGCCTTCGCCATCGATCACCACCACGGCGCGGCAGGTCAGTCCCTTGAGCGGACCATCCTCGATCAGCACCCCGTAGTCACTGGCGAACTGCTTGTCACGCATCAGGGAGAGGGTCTCCACGTTCTTCAGCCCCTCGCTCTCGCAAAAACGGCCCTGGGCGAATGGCAGGTCGGCCGAGATCACCATCGCCACAGCATCATCGCGCCCTGCGAACGACTCGTTGAACTTCTTGGTCGAGATGGCGCAGGTCGGCGTATCCAGGCTCGGTACAATGTTCAGCAGGCGCTTCTTGCCGGCATGATCGGCCAGGCTGACATCCGCCAGGGCCTTGTTCGGCAGTGTGAAATCGGGTGCCTTGCTGCCCACTGCGGGCAGTTCGCCATTGGTGTGTACAGGATTTCCCTTCAGTGTCACTGTTGCCATGATGTTCTCTCCTTAATCCGATATTGGTTACTGGTACTTGGCTGCACGCTTGACCAGCTTCTCCAGATCTTTCTCGTTCGGGTTCCACGGGGTTCCCGGGTGCAGACAGCCGGCGGTGCACTTCTCGGCCGCCTTGACGATATCCTTGTAGGTACCGCCCTTGGGATCGACCACCACCGCCAGCTTATCCTCATTGTACTTGAAGATTCCGGGTGCAATGTCAGTGCACTCGTCACAGGCGGTGCACTCCGGAGTCTCGATCCAGACCGGCTCGTAGTCCGCCGCTTCCGCCGCCGGGGAGGCCAGGGCGGTCGCCCCGTTGCCCCCGCCGTTGGCCGGAACCGTGCCGGTCAGGGCAGAGATATCGCCGTTGTTGACCAGCGACAGCAGGCTGGTGGTGAGCTTCTGCGCCATCTCCGCCTTGGTGCGGTTGGCGATCTCCTCCTCGTTGACGGTTTCACCCTCGCCGGCCAGGGAGCGGATCTGGTGCCAGAAAACCTGCCGCTCCTCGCAGGATTTGACGATCTCCTGGGCCACCAGCACCCGCATCAGGCGGTCCTGCTTGTTCACCGCCCAGATGAAGGGGAAGCGACCGTCACGGCCGTCCTCATCCAGCTGCAGGAACTCGTGCAGCTCGATCATGTCATCGTTCCAGGCATCCTGGGGCACGGCCCGGAAATGCTTGCGGAAACGGCCCTCGCTGAAGGCGAAGTCGGCAAAGGTGACCGGCAGCTCCAT
>JAPHTA010000128.1 GCA_026196475.1 Sedimenticola sp. | reverse complement strand
TGCGCTCTGCCACGGTTTGGAGGTATAATGCTGCCACTGAGAACCAGCAGGCATCTCCTTACAACCAGCGATCGAAACACATCCATGCAGCAGGACAGCGACCGGGACCGGGACCGGGTCTATTCTCAACCACTGGCTTCGGTAGACCGGTTTGTCTTCGACCGCCAGGTGGCACAGGTCTTTCCGGACATGATCCAGCGTTCGGTACCGGGCTACGCCGCCGTCATCAGCATGAGCAGCGTACTGGCCTCACAGTACGTGCAACCGAAAAGCCTCTGTTACGACCTGGGCTGTTCCCTGGGCGCCACCGCCCGCTCCATTCAGAGCGGCATCCAGGCCCAGGACTGCCGCATCATCGCCGTCGACAACTCCGCGGCGATGATCGAACAGGCTGTCGCCCTGGCACCCGCGGGAAACCACACCACCCCGATTGACTATGTCTGCGCCGACATCGCTGATATCGGGATCGAAAACGCCTCCCTGGTGACCCTGAACTTCACCCTGCAATTCATCCCGCTGCAACAGCGCGGACTGTTGCTGCAACGGATCCGGCGCGGCCTCAGACCCGGTGGCATCCTGATTCTCTCGGAAAAGATCCGCTTCGAGGACCCGGAGGAGGAGCGGCAGCAGATCGAAATGCACCACGCCTTCAAACGGGCCAACGGCTATAACGAACTGGAGATCAGCCAGAAACGGAGCGCTCTGGAGAACGTGCTGATACCCGAGACGCTGGAACAGCATCAGGCACGGCTCAGGGAGGCCGGTTTCCGCCGCGCAGACCTGTGGTTCCAGTGCTTCAACTTTATCTCCCTGGTGGCTCACGCATGATCGACCCGGGGCCTCTGCTGGAGCAGATGCGCCGGCACGGTCTGGAACCGTGGGCGGAACAGCTCCCCGGACAACTGGCACGGGTGGAACAGGAGCGGGCCCACGGTGACCTGGATCGCTGGCGATCGGTCCTTGATGCGCTGCCGCAACTGCCGGTAACCGGTGTCGACCTGGGTGGCAGCCAGGTTTCGGTGGCAGGTCCCCGGCCACTAGAATCAGAACAGCGCGAAAAGATCACCGCCCTGCTGCAACAGCTACACCCCTGGCGCAAGGGGCCCTACCAGCTGCACGGCATACACATCGATACCGAGTGGCGTTCCGACTGGAAATGGGACCGGCTCGCCCCCCATATCGCCCCCCTGGCGGGACGCACGGTACTGGATATCGGCTGCGGCAACGGCTACCACGCTTGGCGCATGGCCGGCGCCGGCGCCGGCCTGGTGATCGGTATCGATCCGACCCAGCTGTTCCTGGCCCAGTTCCTGGTACTGCGCCACTTCCTGGGAGAGCGGTGGCCGGTGCACCTGCTGCCGCTGGGTATCGAAGACCTGCCGCCGGATCTGCGAGCCTTCGACACCACCTTCTCCATGGGCGTGCTGTACCACCGCCGCTCACCCATCGACCATCTGCTGGAGCTGAAGTCCACTCTGAAGCCGGGTGGAGAACTGGTCCTGGAGACCCTGGTGATCGAGGGGAAAGAGGGTGAGGCCCTGCTACCGAAGGGGCGCTACGCCAAGATGCGCAACGTCTGGTTCATCCCGACACCGGACACCCTGGTGGGCTGGGTGAAGCGCTGTGGATTCAACCGGGTCAGGGTGGTGGACGTGACCCCCACCAGCACCCGTGAACAGCGCAGCACTGACTGGATGCGCTTCGAGTCCCTGGCTGACTACCTGGACCCGGACGATCCCGGGCGCACCATCGAGGGCTATCCCGCCCCGCGTCGGGCAATCCTGCTGGCCAACGGCTGACGGGGCGGGGTCGCCTGCGACGACCCCGCCCCGGGTCCGATTTCGTCAGCTACTTGCCACCCGCAGCGGATTTCAATGCCGCCTCAATGCCATCCGGCGCGTCGGATATCTTCATGAAGGTGGTCATGGTCAGGTCAGGAAAACTCTGCGCAATGCGGAACTTGCCATGCAGGGCATAGACACTGTCACCAGAGACCAGCAAGTCGTACGGCAGGTGGGCGGTATGCCGGGTCTCGGCCTGGTCGATGATCTGCATGACCGGCGCATCCGCACCGGCGCCCTCTTTGATCGCCACATTGAACAGCACTTCGTCCTTGCCGATCACGTCCACCCGGGAGACTTTGCTGACCCCGCCCCTGCCGGCCGCAAGCCCTGCCTCCACCGCATCCAGGGCGGCCTGGTGGGAGTCGTAGCTGGCCAGCATGACATGATCATCAAAATAGGGCATGAACATCATGTAGTGGTACTCGCGCAGGTTCTCCACCGTGCGGCCACCAGCTGAACCGTAATCGAGCTCCCAGCCAAGCGCGTCCTTGAGCCGCTGCTGAACGCTCTTGAAACTGCCCGTCATACGATAGACGTTGCCCATCCATTCCGGATTGGTATAGCTGACCTGCACTGCTCCCTTGTGCTCGGTGAGAGCGACCCGAAGCGCTGCTCCGTAACCGCCGAACGGTGATTCTGCCGCGTGTTTGCGCAGCGCCTCATCGGTAATGATCAGGATATGGGCGCCATCGTAGGGCACATACTCGCCGGCGATGCTAAAGCCCGCCCCGGTCAGGGCCCCGGTTACCGCCGACAGTTTCTCCTGCAACGGGGTACTGGACGTTTCGGCCAGAACGAAGGGCCGCACCCGGTTCGCCTCCTGGGCGACCACGGAGACGCTGACCAGCAGCAGTGACAGCAGCAGGGCTGCAATTTGAACAGATCGCATAGATTCCTCCCAAGGATATGGTGGCGGGCCCCTTTACGAGAGGCCTCTGTTATCAGCACACGGTTGTGCGTGGATGGAAATCTAGCAGAACAGCGGCAATATTAACATTCGATTAATTTATTTCCGCAATAAGCCGGGGCGGTTACCCCTCCTCGACCCTCCCGCTTGCAGGAGCCGGAGTGGTGCCGATAGAATGGCCTCCGATGGTTCCGGGCGGTAACGCCGCCAGGATTAAAACGGGAACACGGGAAGGTTGATACCGAGCCGTGGCTGCCCCCGCAACTGTAGGCGGAGAGTTCATGTCATCCGGCCACTGGAGAGATCCGGGAAGGCGACACTGGACGAAGACCCGCAAGCCAGGAGACCTGCCATCAGCCACTCAACTCTTTTACTGGGGCGGGGCGCCCCGAAGGAACAGCCAGATGAACATTCAATACAGGCCGACCGGTCACTCCCTCTCGTTGACCTCCACGTTTCCAGCGCAAAAACAGCTACCCGCAGCGCCGTCCGTTCGCCGCCACTGACACTTCAAACACGGAATCAGAGGAAGATGTTTCATGCCTTTCAGTCACCCTGAAGCGTTTGCAGCGCGTCTCAACAACTGTCTCAGCAAGGCCCGTGTCTCGCAGCTTGAACTGGCCAGGCGCACTGGACTCACTCCGTGCCAGATCAACCACTTCTGTTGCGGCAGGCGGCTGCCCAGCCTGCGCAACTTCAGCAAGATCTGCCAATCCCTGCCCGGTGCCGATCCGCGCTACCTTATGGGACTGGGCGAAGCAGGTCCTGCCGGATGAATACTTTGCTTTTGCCCCCGGCATTGACCATGCTGTTTACTCAATGAACAGGCAAAACTTCTACACCAGCCAGGAGCTGGACCGACTTGATCGCTACCGTGACGATGCTGAATGGCTGGCCCGTATCCTGGGCCAGGGCAGCACCCGTCTGCTGCCGGTGTGGCGCAACCGGCACCCGGTGGACAGGCGACTGAAACCCCTCTCCTTTCCTGCCGACCGGCAACCTGCGCTACTGGAACTGGCCCGGGAGCAGGTCCTGCTCGGCAGTGACAGCGAAGGGACGGTATGGGTTGCACTGGATCTCTCTCACCTGGAGCAACCGGCCCACCAGCCGTCCCTGCCTGAGCCGGACCTATGGCGGGATCTGCGCGCGGTAGGGCCCCTGGTGGACAGCCGGAGTGCGGCGCTTCTGGCGCAGGCCCGGGCTATGCTGTACTGGCATCGCCAGCACCGTTTCTGCGGCGCCTGTGGCAGCCGGACCGAGCCCGCCCGGGCCGGGCATCTCAGGATCTGCAGCAATCCGGATTGCGGACGCCAGCATCATCCGCGAACCGACCCTGCGGTGATCATGCTGGTTCACGATGGTGACCACTGCCTGCTGGGACGACAGCCAACCTGGCCACCCGGCATGCAGTCCAACCTGGCCGGTTTCGTGGAGCCGGGCGAGAGCCTGGAGAACGCAGTCGCCCGGGAGGTGTGGGAGGAGGCCGGTATCCGGGTGGGAAATATCCGCTACTTCGCCTCCCAGCCCTGGCCGTTCCCCTCTTCCATCATGCTGGGATTCTTTGCCGGCGCCAAGACCACTGACATCGCGGTGGACGGAATTGAGCTGGAGAGTGCCGGCTGGTACCACCGGGATCGGCTGATCGCCTCGCCGGAGGACGAGACCTTCCGCCTGCCGCGCCGTGACTCAATCTCCTGGCGCCTTATAGAGACCTGGATGCGGGACCAACACCCGCGATAGACAAAAACGCCGGCACCGGGCCGGCGTCGATCGATTCCGCATTCAGTCGCGCAGGTAGGGCAACAAGCCGTCGACCATCTGCCGGGCCGAGATACCGTGTGCGAACTTGGTGATGAACTCGCCATCCGGTGCCATCAGGAATACGCTGGCCGAGTGATCCATGATGTACATGTCGGGGTCTGCGCCCTCTTCCACCACCTTCTCGTAGCGCACCTTGAACTGTTTCGCCACCCGCTCGATCATGCTGGTGGTACCGGTCAGGCCCACCAGGTCCTCGTTGAAATACTTGACGTAGTTCTTCATCACCTTGGCGTTGTCCCGCTCCGGGTCCACGGTGATGAAATAGGGGCGGATCTTCTTCGCCTTGTCACCCAGCATGTCCAGTGCCAGCGAGACCACCTGCAGCGACGTGGGACAGATATCGGGACAGAAGGTGTAGCCGAAATAGATCAGCTGGAACTTGCCCTGCATGTCCTTCTCGGTGAACAGCTTGCCGTCGTGGTCGATCAGCATGAACTTGCCGCCGATACGTGCTGTCTCCGGCTCGTATACCGCTTCCACCGGCGCTGCCTGTGCCTTGCCGCTATACTGCAGGCACTCCTTGATCGTGCGGGTGTTGCTCTCCATCAGTTCAAAGTACAGATCGGGTCCGGCAGCAATACCGGTCCCGAAGCTGTCCAGAACGCCGACATTGACATCCACGCCCTCGCTCAGAAGAGCAAGTTCCGGCATCGGCATCCCCCGTTCGGTCAGGAGGCAGGCGTAGTACCCCTCCTTCAGCTTGACCCGGTTCAGCAACAGGCTGCCGGCCTGCGCCGGATCACGAGGCGACTGTGCGAGAACTCCTCGAATCTTCAGCGCATAGGCCTGCTCGAAATACTGCAGGGTGTCATAGTAGGCCATGCCGACGCCACTCTTCAGCCCCCGGTAGCCATACTCGAGACGCCGGTCCAGCTCGGCCAGCCGGGCCAGCAGATCGTTCCGGTTGCGCAGATAGAGGTGGGCTCGTGCCGGATCCACCTCCATCAGCACTCTCGCCAGCTCGTCAACCAGTATGATGCTGTTGCGCGTATCCATCCAGAAAAACGGATCTCGCGCCTCGCCGGCCTCATCCTTGTTCCAGCGCGAGGGGAGAATCTTCAACTCCGGATTATCCAGGAGTGTCACCACAGGAACCCCGGCCTGCTGCGCCGTCCGCACCGGCTGCACCAGGAACGTCTCCAGTTCCGGTCCCACCCAGACCAGCAGATCCGCCCCGGAAACAGTCCCGGCCTGTTCCGGCTTCAATTGGTAATCGAACGGGGTCTCCGCCTCTCCCAGCAGCAGCTCCGGTCCTTCAGTCCCGATCATCAGGCCTGCCAGGATCGAGTGAATCGGTTTGATCGTGGCCAGAACGCGAAACCGCTGCTCGGCCAACAGGTTCTGGCTGGCTATCAGCAGAGCCAGTCCAAGCAACAGGACCAGGCCAGGGCGGAATACAACGCAATTCAGTCTGTTCACGGGATACGACTCGTCGGGGTTGCTGTAATCAGGTCAGTCTCTTGCAAACGCTTTATCCAGGTCCATTATCGCCTGGTCCACCTGTTGGTTGAGCTCTGCTTCCAAAGGACACTCCCGTCTCTGCTCGATGAACTTCAGAAACGCGTCATTGGTCTCCGTATCGAACAGTTCGCCCAGCTGGCGTCGCTTGGGGAGAGCCAGCACCAGTGCCTTTTTCATGCGCCGGGTCTCGTCCACATACCGGCAGTTGAGGGCCACACCGTTCAGCCTTCCGAGCTGACGGATCGACTCCAACTGCTCGTCGGAGTAGCCCTGGGCTTGCACCGGGGATACGAATGCGATCAGTAAAAAGATGCTTGACAGGATAATTCGCATTGAACTCTCTCTGGGTCGTGTTGTCCGGACCCGATCGGATCGTCAAAAACGGACTGGATTATAGTTTGCTGACCCGGGGCGGGTAATTGCTCGAAATCAATTGCTCCCCGACTCACCGGCTTCCACATCTTGCGGCCCCGTGTAAAACTCCGGCCAGCGCTCCCTGACCTCGGGTCCGTCACTGCGCAGGGCAATACAGGTGTCCAGTATCCGCGGCCGGCTCTTCACCGCCTGCTGGTTGGCCCGCTCCTCCAACGCCGAATGCATGGTCTGGTAAGCAGTGGTGGCCAGTGGTCCGAGCAGCTCCATCAGGTGTGTGCAGCTGGCGTTGCGTTCCACCCGGCTGCGCACCTCGCGCATCCAGCCGGGCCCGATCCTTATCCCGATCAGCTTGCGCATGGTTTCGGCAGTCTGCTTGCACACCGGGTAGGGTGTGTCATCGGAAACCGCCACCACGTCATGAATCAAGAAATCGAGATCCATGGTCACCCGCAGGTGTAGACCGTGCACCGGCGCGCCCGGTTCCATGTAGCCCCGGTGCCGGGTATCGAAACCGAAGGTCTTGGTATCCGTGAGGTGAGCCTCCAGGTCCCAGAGTCCATCCTTTCTCAGGTAGCCCTCGCAGGTGATCTTGCGGGTGTGCAGATGTTCCCGATCGGCAGGTTTTGGTAGTGGCACGGTGATCGACTCTCAATCGCTTCGAAGTGAGGGCGAAAGATAATGTCATATGGGATGAATTACAAATCGGGAGCATCCTGAAACGCCCTACCGAAACGCCACCGGATCTCTTGACAGTCACTGACAACGGCCCCTATCGTGGCCCGCTATGCTGCCCTCACCTGCCCTGTTACTGCTTGTTGCCGGCCTCTTTGCCGGATCCCCGCACCTGGTTGCCGGGCCAGTGGGGCAACCGATCCGCATCGCAGACCACGTAAACAGCGGCGACCGATTCATGGGCATCCAGCTGCTCGACAGCGTGGCCCTGCGCGGTGACCCGGCACTGGCCGAGCTCTCCGGCCTGGCCTGGGACCAGGATGAGCAGCGACTTCTCGCCGTTTCGGACCGGGGCCTGCTGCTCCATCTGCAGCCACACTTCGAGGCGGGCCGGCTGGTCGGGGTCGACTTGCTGCAGACCTATCCGCTACTGAATCGCCGCGGGCTGCCGCTGGAGGGAAGCTGGCGCGATGCCGAGGGACTGACCCTGGAGAGGGCCGAAAACGGAATCCGCGGCGACACCCATCTGCTGATCTCGTTCGAGCGCCAGCACCGGATCGAACGCTACCGGGACAACGGCCGCTGGCTGCAGACCCTGCCCCTGCCCAAGCCCCTGCGCAACATCCGGCTACGCAGCAATCGCGGCCTGGAGTCACTGACCCGGCATCCGCAACTGGGTGTGGTCACGGCGCCCGAACTGCCGCCCGCGGGAGAGTCTCACTTCCTGGCCAGCAGCCAGGGCCGCAGCTGGAACTTCGTACCCCAGGAGGAGAACGGTTCGGTGGTGGGAATGGAAACCCTGCCCAACGGCGACCTGTTGCTCCTGGAGCGGGCCTACACCTCCATATTCTCGCCCTGGATCATCAGCCTTGGCCGCATCCCCCTCCCTGCCCTGCTGAGTGACCAACGGAGCATCGAGATTGAACCGGTAGCCCGCATGGACAGCAGTGAGGGGTGGTTAACCCAGAACATGGAGGGGCTGGCCAGGCACGGCGAGCAGGGATTCTTCATGGTCAGTGACGACGGAAACCGGCCCTGGGCGCAGACCCAGCTGCTCTACTTTCGCCTGCTGCCCTAGGGCCTGTTAACACTAATTTGATTATCGTCGCTGGCGTCATTTTTTTGTCCAGCAAGGCGAAAGGAGCGAAGTTTAGTGACTCTAAATGAGCG
>JAPHTA010000144.1 GCA_026196475.1 Sedimenticola sp. | reverse complement strand
CGAAAGGACAGGCTGAATCATGCGCCAATATCTCGATCTCATGCGCCACGTACAGGAATACGGTATTCGCAAGGAGGACCGGACCGGTACCGGAACCAGCAGTGTTTTCGGTTACCAGATGCGGTTCGATCTGGCCGTGGGCTTTCCCCTGGTCACCACCAAAAAGGTTCACCTGCGCTCGATCATTCACGAGTTGTTGTGGTTCCTGAAGGGGGATACCAATATCCGCTACCTGAAGGAGAACGGGGTCAGTATCTGGGACGAGTGGGCGGATGAGAACGGTGACCTGGGACCGGTGTATGGTGCGCAGTGGCGCTCCTGGCCCGACCCCCGGGGTGGGAGTATTGACCAGATCAGCGGGCTGATCGAACAGATCAAAAACAATCCCGATTCACGCCGCCTGCTGGTCTCGGCCTGGAACCCGGCTGAAGTGGAGCGGATGGCATTGCCACCCTGCCACTGCCTGTTCCAGTTCTACGTGGCCGATGGGCGGCTCTCCTGCCAACTCTACCAGCGCAGCGCTGACATCTTTCTCGGGGTGCCGTTCAACATCGCCTCCTACGCCCTGCTGACCCTGATGATCGCCCAGGTCACCGGGCTGCAGCCGGGAGAGTTCATTCACACCTTTGGTGACGCCCACCTGTACAGCAATCACATGCAGCAGGTAGAGACCCAGCTGGCCCGTGAGCCGTTCCCGCTACCCCGGATGAAGCTGAACCCGGATGTCACCTCTTTGTTCGATTTCGTCTACGATGACTTCACCCTTGAGGAGTACCAGTCGCACCCCCACATCAAGGCGCCGGTGGCGGTATGAGGCAGGTCCAGAGGTGCCAGCCATGACCCACAGAGCCACTATTTCACTGATCGCCGCGATGGACGAGGAGCGGGTGATCGGTGTTGACAATCGGCTGCCCTGGCGCCTGCCGGCGGACCTGCAGCACTTCAAGCGACTCACTCTGGGCAAGCCGATCATCATGGGGCGCAAGACCTGGGAGTCCCTGCCCGGCCTGTTGCCGGACCGGCCGCATATCGTGATCAGCGCCAATCCGGAATACCGGGCGCCCGGCTGTCGGGTGGTCTCCTCGGTGGAGGCGGCGCTGGCCGCGGCAGGGGATGTGGACGAGGTGATGATCGTGGGCGGCGCCAACCTTTATGCCCAGTTGCTGCCGCTGGCCGACCGGCTCTACCTGACCCGGGTGTGCACCCGGGTTGAGGGTGGTGATACCCGATTCCCGGCGTTTGACCGGAGCGAGTGGCAGGAGGTCGCGCGCAGTGACCATCCTGCGGATGAGCGCAACCCGTTCGACTACAGCTTCCTGACCTACGAGCGGGTTCGCTGAGTCGATTTCGTCTGTCCGGTAGTCACTTCGTGGCGGCGCTTGCCCGGTCCCCTTCTGTTCGGGGCACTACGGTTGCCGGTGTCCGGCGCAATCCACGTGGGTCTCCCGGGGCGGTTTCTCCCGGCGGATCTGCAGCGCGCTCAGCTGCCCCCCCCACAGGCAGCCGGTATCCAGGCACCAGGTATTGTGACTGACGTGGTAACCGAGGGTGGACCAGTGCCCGAAGACGATGCGCTGGTCCCGGCTGGCCCGCTGCGGCAGGGAAAACCAGGGCTGGCAGGCCGGATCGTGCTGCCCCGGCGCCTGCTTCGCCTTCAGCAGCAGGTTGCCCTCCTGGTCACAGTAGCGCAGCCGGGTGAAGCAGTTGGTGATGAAGCGCAGCCGGTCCATCCCCTGCAGCGACTCGGACCAGCGCTCCGGCTGGTTACCGTACATGGCCATGCAGAATCCGTGCAGCTGGTCGCCGCGCAGTACCGCTTCCACCTCGGCGGCGCAGTCCAGCGCCTTCTGCAGGTCCCATTGGGGCGGCAGTCCGGCGTGAATCATGCTGAAGTTACGTTCCGTACAGTGGTGCATCAGGGGCTGTTGTCGCAGCCACTCCAGCAGCTCATCCCGGTCCGGGGCCTGCAGGATATCGTCCAGGGTGTGGTCCTTGTCGGCGTGCTTGAGGTTGCCTTGGGACATTGCCAGAAGGTGCAGGTCGTGGTTGCCCAGTACCACAGTGGCGCCATCCCCCAGTCCCTTGACGAAGCGCAGGGTCTGCAGCGATTCCGGTCCCCGGTTGACCAGATCGCCGGCGAACCAGAGCCGGTCCCGGTCGGGCTTGTAGTTGAGCTTTTTCAGCAGCTGCAACAGTTCACGGTAACAGCCCTGGACGTCTCCTATGGCGTAGACGGCCATCTTCGGATCCTCTGGTTCATCTGTACGCGGTCAGTTGTCTGTCGTGGATGCGGCCCAGCAGCCACTGTGACGACAGGGCACCGAGAAGGGCCAGGAACATGTCCCACTGGGTATCCCATGCGTCTCCCTGGGTGCCGAGGAATGCCGCCGCGGCCTCTTCGCTGAGCAGTGCGGTCCACCACTCGATCATCTCATAGAAGGCGGAGAAGGCAAGGCAGATGCTGGTTACGCAGAGCGTCAGCCAGCCGCCCCGGGTGAGTGGGGAGCGGCGCAGAAGGATCTCCCGGGCCAGGATGGCCGGGATGAAGCCCTGAGCCAGGTGACCGACCCGATCGTAGTGGTTGCGCGACAGTTCGAGCGTATCGCGCAACCAGTTGAACAGGGGGACCTCGGCATAGGTGTAGTGGCCGCCGATGATCAGGATCACTCCGTGCAGTGCCAACAGGCGGTAGAGCAGGGGGGTAAGGGGGAAACGGGTACGACTCCACAGTAGCAGGCCGATGCCGATCATCACCGGGGCGGTCTCGAGAAACCAGGTGTAGCGGTCGGCGACCGGGTCGATGGCGCTCAGGAGGAGCATCAGGGTGACTGCCGCCAGCAGCAGTGCGGGTTCCGACGGGGAGCGGGTGACGGAATTGATGGGGCCTCCCGCTCAGTGCAGCATGCCGGGGATGGCCAGCGAGAAGGGCTCGATGGTGGCGTCGAAATGGACCCCCGCCTCGTTGCGCATCTGGTAGCTGCCCTGCATGGTTCCTACAGGCGTGGGCAGGGTGGTTCCGCTGGTGTAGCTGAAATCCTCCCCCGGTTGCAGGAAGGGCTGCTGCCCGACCACGCCCTCACCGAATACCTCCTGTACATCACCGTTGGCATCGGTGATCAGCCAGTGCCGGCTGATCAGTCGTGCGGCCGTTTTGCCGGTATTGCGGATAGTGATCGTATACGCGAAGACGTAGTGATCCTCTGCCGGATCGGATTGTGATTCCACGTAGGTTGTCTCCACGTCCACCTGGATACGGTTCTGGTCGCTCATGACGTGTATTCTGCCCGCTAGAAAAAACAGCGGCAATTCTAGCTGAATCCGGATCGCAGTGGCACGGCCTGTTTGCTTCAGCTTTGCCCGGGCCGGTCGCTGCAATTAGGATAGGATCAGCAATGAGAACGAATAGAGTGAAGATGCCGATGACAATGCGCGTGGGAATTCTGCTGTTTGTCCTGTCCAGCATCGCCCTGCCGGCTGCCGGTTCCGAGCAGATGCTGCTCTCCGCTGCCAGCCTGGGGCAGGTGGAGCAGGTCAAGGCTCTGCTGGCCCAGGGTGTCGATGCCAATGCCAGGAATACGGCCGGTCGACCGGCCCTGGTAATGGCGGCCTTCAACGGAAACGAGCGCACGGTAAAGGCGTTGCTGGCGGCCGGGGCCGATGTCAACGGAGCGGATGGTGTCGGCAACACGGCCCTGATGGAGGCGGCTGCCTTCGGGCATGGCGGGGCGGTGGAGGCGCTGATCAGGGCCGGTGCCGATGTCAACCTGAAGAACCAGGCGGGTCTCGGCGCCCTGAAGCGGGCCAACCTGGGGCGCCATGCCGGGGTGGCGAAACTGCTGGAGGAGGCCGGGGCCACGGAGGAAGCGGCTGAGTGATGTCGCCGCGGGTGTGCGCCAGGTTTGGCCCGTCTGTGGCCGGGCTCTCGTTTTCAGGTGCGGCGCGGGAGGCGCAACGTGCAGTGTGAATCAAGTCCGGTCCGGAGCGTTTCAGGTAGGCCATTATTCAGCCGGTGATCATCCCCTTTTGTTCTCTCGCCCCGGTTCTGCAGCGGGAGGAGGTGTCAAGTGTTGAAACTTTCCCATGGCCGGCGTCGGCCTGACCTGCTTTCCATCCTGTTCGCCCTGGTCGGTGTTGCCCTGCTGGCGACCCTGAGCGTCCATTTCCATCTGCTGGACCAGCCAGCAGGAGTTGACCCGCATCAGCTGCTGAGCGAACAGCGCTTCTGATTCACCCCTTGCGGCTGCCACCGGGTGCCAAGATGGTTTAGAATTGCCGGGTTTTTTCGCTTCGCTCCCCAGCGCGGGGGCGGACAATTGAAGCCGGGTGGCCAATGAGTAAAAAAATTCGAGTGGGCGTGGTGGGGGTCGGCTACCTGGGTCGCTTCCATGCCCTGATCTACTCCCGCATGCCGAACGTGGAATTGGTTGGTGTGGTGGATAGCAACCGTGAAACCGCTCTGCGGGTGGCTGGAGAGTGTGGCTGTGAAGGCCTTGAGCAGGCCGGCCAGCTGCTGGGCAAGGTGGACGCGGTCAGCATCGTGGTACCGACCAGTGCGCACCTGGATGAGTCACGCCCCTTTCTGCGGGCCGGTGTCCACATGCTACTGGAGAAGCCGATTGCCTCCACTGTAGAGGATGGTGAGGAGATCGTCAGGCTGGCTGATGAGGCAGGAGTGATCCTGCAGGTGGGGCACCTGGAGCGGTTCAATGCCGGTGTGATGGCGCTGGCCGAGCGGATTCGAAAACCGCGCTTCATTGAAGCCCATCGGATGGGTGGATTCGTGGAGCGGGCCACCGATGTGGACGTGGTGTCGGATCTGATGATCCACGATATAGACATCATCCTCTCCCTGGTGAAGTCGGATATCACCGCCATCTCCGCGGTGGGCACGCCGGTCCTGACCGAGCACGTGGATATCGCCAATGCGCGGCTGGAGTTCGCCAACGGCACCGTCGCCAACGTGATCGCCAGCCGGGTGTCGGAAAAGAAGATGCGCCGGATCCGGGTGTTCGAGCAGAATCGCTACGAGTCGCTCGATTTCATCGATCAGCGTATCGAAACCGCCTACCCCAAACCGCGCCCCGGTGAAACCTGGCCCGAGGTGGTGATGGAGACACTGGATATTGAGCCGGTCAAGCCGCTGGATGCGGAGTTGGCCGCCTTTGTCGATTCCGTTGCCACCGGTACTCCACCACTGGTTGACGGGCGGGTCGGTCAGGAGGCGCTGCAGGTTGCCATGCGGGTCAAGCGGGAGATCATGCAGCGGCTGGAGTCCTGAGGGCCTTTTTGTCTCCGATACCGGCGCGAAGCACTCGCGCCGTCACCGAATTGTTGGGAAATTCTGGATAGTCATGACACAACCAAAACCCCTGGAAGGCGTACCCTACCTCAGTCTGCAGGAGGAGTTTCACTCGTTGCAGCAGGCGTGGTTCAGCCGTATTGAGGAGATCGGGGCCTCGGGCGCCTTCATTCTGGGTCCCAACGTTCGCGCCTTTGAGCAGGAGGCGGCGGCCTATGTGGGCACCCGGCATGCGGTGGCAGTGGCCAATGGAACCGACGCACTGGTCCTGTCGCTGCGGGCACTGGATATCGGTCCCGGCGACGAGGTGATCACCTCTCCGTTTACCTTCTTCGCCACCGCCGAGGCGATATCGATCGTTGGCGCAACGCCGGTGTTCGCTGATATCGACGAGGCCAGTTTCAACCTCGACCCGGATAGCGTGGAGCAGCGTATCGGTGAGCGTACCCGGGCGCTGCTGCCGGTGCATATTTTCGGTAACCCGGCGCCAATGGAAAGTCTGCGCAGCCTGGCCGATCATCACGGACTGAAGCTGGTCGAGGACGCTGCCCAGGCCTTCGGCGCTCGCTGTGGCGAGGCGGTGGTGGGCAGTCTCGGGGATACAGGCTGTTTCAGTTTCTACCCCACAAAGGTCCTGGGCTGTTACGGTGACGGGGGATTGGTGACCACCAGCGATGATGACCTGTATGAGCGACTCCTCAAGTTGCGCAACCATGGTGCGACGGCCCCCTTTACCCATGATGAACTCGGCTATAACAGCCGTCTGGACGAGATCCAGGCAGCCCTGCTGAGGCTCAAGCTGGAGAAACTGGAGCAGGACGTGGCGGCACGCAACCGGGTCGCCGGCTGGTACGACAAGCGCCTTGAGGGGCTCGATCTGGCCCTGCCGGAGAGACCGGAAAGCGGGCGCCATGCGTTCAATCTCTACACCGTCAGGCATCCGCGCCGGGACGCCCTGCGTGCCTGCCTCAACGAGCACAAGGTCGGCAACAGCCAGTGTTACCCCCTGGGGCTGCATCTGCAGGCGGTTTTTGCGTCGCTGGGCTATGTCCCCGGGGATCTGCCGGTGGTTGACCGTATTTGTGGAGAGACGCTTTCGCTGCCGATCTATCCCGCCATCAGCGAACAGCAGGTGGCACGGGTGTGTGAACTGGTCGCTTCGGTTTGAAGGGAAGCGGCCGTCAGCGGCCGCTTCACTCAGTCGTCATCATCGATGCTGATATCCAGGTCCGTGTCCAGGTCGTCGTCGATATCGTCATCATCCAGATCGGACAGGTCCGGCTCCTTGTCGCCGCTCGCCTGGGGCGTGATCTCCACCTGTTTTAACGGCAACGAACCACGCGGTGTGAAATCCTTCTTCGCCTTGGTGTAGCTCTTGTTGAGGGAGGATACCAGATCGGCCTCGTCCTCCCTCAGCTCGCGCAGCTTCGATTCGACAATCGCGATCTGGTACTCCAGGATCCTGTCCCGGTTCAGCGAGTAGAGGTAGATGGTGTCGTCACTGCCCGTCTCCAGGTTCAGGTCACGCAACACCGGGGAGCTCTTTTTCCCGGCCTCCAGGTAACCGTGCCAGTAGTTTTTTTTGGCCATTTTATCCACACACGTCAGCGAAAAAAGTTAATCAACGAGCCGGCTCCGGCAAGCGCGGAAGAGGCGTTCGAGAGGCCCGCTTCAGCCGCCGTTCGAACGACTTGAGACGGCCTGATCTTATTTTAAAAATATTCTTTCGACAATAGCCTGATCAACCCCGGTTGCGGGCATTTGAGAGTGGGTGGCTTGAGCTGGCGACGTGGCCATACCCGGTGGCTGGCAGAGTCAGTATTCGAGCAGTTCCAGGTCGCTGAAAAGAGCGTTGCGCTCCTGCTCAGAGGCGGCCTCGACGGCGCTCTGTACCACCTCCCGGGTAAGGTGGCTGGCAAACAGTTCGATGAAATCGTAATGGTAGCTACGCAGGAACAGCCCGGGTCGGAACCCGAGGCGGGTGGTGCTGGGAGGGAACAGCCGGGTCGCATCGAGTGCACACAGGTCGGGATCGAGTGCCGGGTCGTAGGCCATGCGGGCAAGAATCCCGATCCCTACCCCAAGCCGGACGTAGGTCTTGATGACGTCCGCATCGGTGGCGGTAAACACCACGTTGGGCTCCAGTCCGCGGCGGCGAAAGGTCTTGTCCAGCTGGGATCGGCCGGTGAAGCCGAACACGTAGGTGACGATGGGATGCTCGTTGACCGCCTCCAGGGTCAGGGGCCGGACCTCTCGCAAAGGGTGATCGCATGGAGTGATGATGGTCCGGTTCCAGTGGTAGCAGGGCATCATGATGAGATTGCCGAAATCGGCAGTGGCCTCGGTGGCGATTGCGAAATCGACCGCTCCGCCGGCGGCCATTTCGGAGATCTGTTCCGGGTTGCCCTGGTGCATCTGCAGGTCCACGGCGGGGTAGCGGGCGCGAAACGCCTTGATTACCGTGGGTAGCACGTACCTTGCCTGGGTATGGGTGGTGGCGATCGACAGGCTGCCGGCACTCGGATCGCTGAACTCGCTGGCCACGTCCCGGATCGAGTCAACCTCCCTGAGAACCGCCTCGGCCCGCTCCAGTATTGCCTTGCCAGCGTCGGTAACCCCGGTCAACTGGCGCCCGGTGCGCTCGAAGATGGTAACGCCCAGCTCCTCCTCCAGCAGGCGGATCTGCTTGCTGACCCCGGGTTGCGAGGTGAACAGGCGCTCGGCAGCGGCGGTGATGTTGAGGTCGTTCTGGGCGACCGCCAGAAGAAAGCGCAGCTGTTGTAGTTTCATATGGCCTGCCAGTATAAAGAATAATTCTCATTACCTTTATAACAATCAACTATTTCTATAGACGGAAAAGTTATTTTGATGTATTGTCACGCCCCGCTATAGTTCTTTGCAACTCCATCCTTCGAAATACATGCAGCATTCCTTCGGGGTGGCCACTCTTGGAGATTGTAGGAAATATAGCGATGAGTGCACTAGAGACCGGTTACACGTTCCATCAACAGTCGATCCCCCGGGGTGGCGTGGTATTCGACGAGGATGGCTTCCTGCTTGATCCGGAGGACTGGAACCGGCAGCTGGCGGAGACGCTGGCCGCGCAGGAGGGGGTTTCGCCACTGGGTGCCGCGCACTGGCGGGTTATCGATTTCGTGCGCGGGCATTACGATCGCCTGCGGGCGATACCGCCGATACGCAGTATCTGCCGCAGCAGCGAACTCTCGGCCGAGGAGGCCAGGACCCTGTTTGGTGGCTGCCTCCAGGTCTGGAGGATTGCCGGCCTGCCCAATCCCGGTGAGGAAGCCAAGGCCTACATGGCCTGATTGAATAATCCGGTTCCGCCCAGCAGCGTGAGCCGACTGCCGCAAGGCAGAGACAGTTTCAGGGCACTGCCCTTTACCGAGTTATACCTCCCTTTGCCCGGTTCGTCCGGGCTTTTTTTTATCTCATTGCGGGTGCCGGCCTTGGCCGGAGTCTGTCCAGCCGTGCCTTGAATACGGGTAAGTAGAACAGTCCACAGGCTGGGGTGGGACTGGAATAATGAGGCATCTGGTTTTGCCTCTCTACCTGGTCCGTTGGGGTTCGTTTCATTCACCCCAACCTGCGAAACCCCTGGGTCCAGGCCAGGTGGGGTGGGCACGTTTTTTGTGCCCACGCGGATCCGGTGGTCCGGAGTAGGCATAGGCGCGGACGATTACCCGTTGCCGGCCAGCTGGCGGGCACATTCCAACGCGGCATGCAGGCTCCCGCTGCTGGCGCGCCCACTACCGGCCAGATCCAGGGCGGTGCCGTGATCGACCGAGGTGCGAATGATCGGCAGGCCCAGGGTGATGTTCACCGCTTTGCCAAAGCCCAGGTGCTTGAGCACCGGCAGGCCCTGGTCGTGATACATGGCCAGGACCGCATCAGCCCGTTCGAGATGGGGCGGCGTGAACAGGGTGTCGGCCGGCAGTGGCCCCTCCAGGTGCATCCCCTCCTGCCTCAGGCGCTGCAGAACCGGAGTGATTACCTCGATCTCTTCCCGGCCGAGGTGACCCCCTTCGCCGGCATGGGGATTGAGTCCGCAGACCAGGATTCTTGGTCTGGCGATGGCGAAGCGGTCGCGCAGGTCCTGCTGCAGGATGCGAAGCACCCGTTCCAGCGTCTCCCGGGTAATGGCGTCACTGACTTCCCGCAATGGCAGGTGGGTGGTGGCCAGCGCTACCCGAAGCCCGGGACAGGCCAGCATCATGACCGGGTAGCCACCGGTGATTGTGGCAAGAAACTCGGTGTGGCCGGAGAATCCGATCCCGGCGTCGTTGATAATTCCCTTGTGAATGGGGCCGGTGACCAGTGCACCGAACTGCTTCGAGAGGCACCCTTCTGTCGCGCGGCTCAGGCACTCCAGGACGTAGTGGGCGTTTCGCGGATCCAGCCTGCCGGGTTCGGCCGTCGCTGCCATCTCCACCGGGAGTACGCTCAGGCTGCCGGCGCGGGTGGTTACGGGGTTTTCGCCGTTGTAGACAAGGAGCTCGATGCGTTGCCCGAGCAGGGCGGCCCGCTGTTCCAGCAGGTCGGGAGAGGCGACGGCGACAACCGGGTAGTCACGGTCAGACAGGGCCAGTTCGATGCACAGGTCGGGCCCGACTCCAGCCGGTTCGCCGGGGGTCAGTGCCAGTGGTGCCGGCATGATGTCCATCGATCGGGTGGCCTCAGGAGTCGGAGAGGCGGATATCGATATATGCCTCGTCCCGCAGGCGGCGCAGGTAGAGCTCGCTCTCTTCGGCTACCTTGCGGTCGCTGATCGCCTTGCGGGCCTCGGCCCGGCGTACCTCGTCGGTGCTGTCATGGTCCCGCCGTTCCAGCAGCTGGGCGAGGTGCCAGCCGAACTCGGTGCGGAACGGTTGGGTCAGCTCGCCGGGAGCCAGCTTGTCGATCTCCTCCTCGAAGCGCGGCAGCAGGGCACCGGGTGTGATCCAGCCCAGGTCTCCGCCTTTGATGGCCGATGACTTGTCGTCGGAGTGGGAGCGGGCCAGTGCGGCAAAGTCGTCGCCTCCCTCGATGCGCTGGCGAAGCTGCTCCAGCCGGGTCCGGGCATCCTGGTTGGAGGTGACCTCGTTGGTGCTGATCAGGATATGGCGCACGTGGCTCTGGGTGATGATCTGGCGCTCACCCCCCTTGAAGTCGTCGAGCCTGATGATGTGGAAGCCGCTGGCAGTGCGAATCGGGTCACTGATCTGGCCCCGTTCCATGCTGATCACCAGGTCGGCAAACAGGGTCGGTAGCTGGTCGGCGGGTCGCCAGCCCAGGTCGCCACCCTCCAGCGCCTGGCGACCGTCAGACTCGGCAATTGCGGTGCTGGCGAAGTCGGCTCCTTCACGCAGGGAGCGAACAATCGATTCCGCCCGCTGCCGGGCCTCTTCCGCCTGCTCCGGTGAGGCGGCTTCGGGGGTGGCGATCAGAATGTGTTGCAGATGGTAGGCGGAGCGTTTGCCCAGCTCCCCGGCCTGGCGTGCCAGGTAGGTGTCCACTTCCTGGTCGGTGACCCGGATACGTCGGCGCACCTCCTGGTCCTGCAGGCGCTGCATGGTGATCTCTTCCCGTATGTCCTCGCGGAAATGCTTGAAGCTGATGCCGCTCTGCTCCAGGGTCTGGCGGAATTCGGACAGGCTCAGGTTGTTGTTCTGGGCGATATTGTTGATCGCCTGGGCGACGATCTCCTCGCCCACGGTGATACCGGCCCGTGCCGCCGCGGCCATCTGCAGTTTTCTCAGGATCAGCCGGCCGAGTACCTGTTTTTCGAGAATCGTGCGCGGTGGCAGCTGTTGGCCCTGCTGGCGCAGCTGGGTCACGATCTTGATTATCGCGCTCTCCAGTTCGCTGCGCACAATAATATCCTCATCCACCACTGCGATGATCTCGTCCACCGGCTCTACCGCTGTGGACTGGGCGAGTGCGGGGCCTTGCACAAGGATGAGGCCGGCAAGCAGGGTAGTGAAAGCTTTGGCCAGTAGAAGTCGGATGGTCATGGAGTTCTGGATTGGTCTCTGTCAGTTGATGGCTGCATGGTGTTCACAGGCACCGCGAATCAGTCGTCGCTGCGATAGCCGAGGATGCCGCGCTCAAGGAGCTGGTCAATCTTGTCGCCCAGGCTGGTCAGTCCCTTCAGCTCCAGCTGCAGGAACAGCGCCAGGTTGCCCTCGCTGTTGGCATCAGAGCGGTAGTCCCTGACCACGAAACGGGTGATCCAGCAGCAGCTGTCGTACTCGATGCCGGCAAAGCGCTCCATGGATTTCTCATGCAGCAGTGAGTAGTTCCAGCGTCCCACCAGGTGTACCCGGGAACTGACCGGCCAGCGCGCCGAAAGGTCGGTCTGCTCGATCGAGCTCTCGGTGTAGCGGTAGGTCAGGTTCAGGATACGCCCCTTGCGGTCGTCGTAGTGCAAACCGAGGGCGCTCCGCTCGGTCCTGCCGCCCAGTTCGTGGGGATTCCATTGAAGTCCGCCCTGCAGTCGCCAGCTCCGGCTCAGCCGGGCTGATGCTTCGGCGACGATGGCCGAACTGTCGTCGTTAACGGCCGCTCCCGTGGACTGCAGCTGTACGTCCCGGTCCCTGAAATAGAAGATCTGACCGATACTGGCGCGCAAGAGTTCCTCGCCGCTCGCGCGGTCCAGGCTGCGGGTGGTGAGGGCGGTGGTCAGCTGGTTGGCGTCGCCGACCTTGTCGCCACCGCTGAATCGGTTTTCGCGGAACAGGTTGGCAAAGCTGAAGCCGAGCTCGCTGGTGTCCAGGTCGGGGATCGCGTTCTGGTCCTCGTATGGGGTGTAGAGGTAGAACAGGCGCGGCTCCAGGGTCTGGGTGATGGCGTTACCGAACCAGTTCGCCGGGCGGTCGAAGTAGAGCCCGCCGTCCAGGCTCAGGGTCGGCAGGGTGCGGCTCGGGCTGCTGTCCAGTCCGGGTGTCTGGTTCTCCAGGTCGTAGCGAGTATGGCGCAGGCTCAGCTTGGGCGTGATGAAACCCCATGGCTGTCGCAGTGGCAGGCTGATCCCGGGCTGCAGGTCCAGGCGACGTCCCTTCACCTTGCTCTCCGAGCTGTGATCGAACTGCACGTACTCGGACTGCAGGTGGTAGGTCAGTCCCATGGCCTGGTCCGGCTTCTCCAGGTTCAGCAGCAGCTGCGGCAGCCGGTAGTAGGGACGGTCTGTGATGGCGATTGAGCGGTCAATGGTCTGGAAGTGCTGGGCGCGGCCAAGCAGGCTCCATCCATCCCCCTGGTAGCGGATGTCGCCCCGCCGCTCCTGGTGCCTGGCGCTGGTGGCGGCCAGGCTGTTGCCCAGATCGTCCAGGTAGTCATCGTCCGAAACATAGTTTAGATCGACGTCGTAGTACCAGCGGTCTCCCGGCCTGCCGTCGGTCTTGATATTGAGCGCGCCCCGGCTGCTGCTTTGACCCGTGGCCCGCTCGCTGTCATTGGGCAGCAGTTCGGCCTGGACGACCCCCTTGCTCTTCTCGGTCAGGTAGCGGAACTCGCCGCCCAGCATCAGCCCCCGCTTGCTCATGATGCGCGGGGTCAGGGTGGCGTCCATGGCCGGGGCGATGTTGAGGTAGTAGGGGATCGAGATGTCGGCACCGGTATTCTCGGAGGTGCCGATCGAGGGTGGCAGGAAGCCCGATTTCCGGCGGTCATCGATCGGGAAGGTGGCATAGGGGAGGTAGATGAACGGTACCCCCTTGAAGCTGACGCTGGCGTCGCGGGCGACGCCGACCCCGGTCTCCTGGTCGATCTCCAGCTCTCCGGCGTTGATCAGCCAGTCGCTGTTGCCGGGCGGGCAGGTGGTGTAGGTGACCTGGCTGTAACGGGACTGCTCCGCGTTGAGCATTTCGGCGCTGGCGGCGGTGCCCCGTGCCGCGGCGTCGGTGAGCCGGAACTCGGCCTGCTGCGTGTTGCCCGACCGCTGGTCCAACTGGTAGTGGAGCCGGTCGCCGCTGATCCGCAGCCCCGGCTGCTCCAGGTAGACCCTGCCCTCGGCGTCCAGGGTATTGCTGTTCCGGTCGTAGTCGACGCGGTCGGCCTCGAGGCGTTCGTTGGCGTGCTCGATCCGGACGTTACCGGCAAACTCGGCCCGGTTCTCGTTGCGGTAGAGGTCGGCGGCATCGGCCTCGATGCGAGTGCTGTCGTCGTCAGCCGGTGCCGGCCGTGCGATCAGCGGCAGGCGCCCGCCGCTGCACTGGTTCCAGTTCAGGCCGCGGTCGAGACGTGGATCGGCCGCAGTGGCTTCAGGCAGGACCGGGCTGGCCGGCGCTGCGATGGCAGGCGGCACTGTTTCGCTCGCCGCCTTGGCGGACCGGTTGCCGGTTTCCACGGCCGCTGACGGGGCATCGGCGGCGGGTTGGCTGGAGACGGCCGGAGTGGTTGAGGCGGCCGCGCCGCCATCGGTGGTATCGCTACTCTTGTTCTCTGCCCGGAGTGTCGACGACTCGGGCATTGTTGCCTGCGTTGGGGCTGTCATCTCCGGCTCAGCCCTTCGCTTCGCGTTTTCGATTGCCCCTGCATCGGCGGTGGGTTGAGCTGGGGCTTCCCGGGCGGCTTTGACGGATGCGCTGTTGTCTGAAGTGTCGCGCTTCCCGGGCCCGGCACGATCTGTCGACGCGGCTGGCGTCAGCGTTTCGGTCGGCGCTTCTGTCTCCGTTCCGGTGGCGGCTTCGCCGGTCTCCTGTGCCGTCAGGGACGCTTCGGTGGCCGGCTGGGCCGTGGTGTCAGCAGTTGGTGTATCGCTGTTGCCGGTCCCGCCCGGGGGTGGCGAGGGAACGTCCGCATCTGCCTGGCTATCCGCTTCGGCAGTGGGGTCGGCGGCAACCAGCGGGGTCGGGCCAGGCAGGGCCATGGACTCTTCGCGGCTGGTCGGCTGCTCTTCGGCGGGTTCGTCCGCCTGTCGTTCGGGAGTGATCGTGCCGCCCGGCCCGCTTTCAGCGGCGACCGGAATGCCGTCTTTCAGGCATTCCCATTCGCCGCTGACAGTGGCCCGGCAATCCCACTTGGCAGCGGCGTGGACGTTCGGAATCAGCAGCAGTCCACTGATGGCAAGCGGTAGAATCCTTCTTATTCCAGGCACGACATATCTCTGAATTATTCTGGTTTGTCGGGTTGGTGAGACCGCACCGGCCGGGCCCACCCTGTGCCGCTCCCCTGTGGCGGCCTGCCCCGGAAGCTCGTTTACGGGACACCTGTCTGCACGGCGTTCAGTCCCTGGGACGGGTGGTCCCGGTGGGACCCCTTTTCGCTCCCCGTCGCGGGATCGGCCGTTACTTGACAGGCTTACCGGAGAAGCCGTGGCACGAACCGCATAAAATCGCATAGAATCGGCATTTCTTCAATGGCCGTCGCACTTTTGAGAGGGCGTTTCCTGTGCTTCAGGGCGCTTGCCAGAGTGGCGCGGCCACCAATCCGGAGAGAGGTATGGCGGAACGGGAGCAGGTACTGCAGGAATGGCTGAAAGGGCTTATCGGGGGGGGCGGCTTCTCAATCGAGCCGGCCTCGGATGACGCCAGTTTCCGGCGCTATTTCCGCGTGACCCTGCCTGGTGGCGAGAGCCGTATCGCCATGGATGCTCCACCCGGGCGCGAGGATTGCGGACCCTTTCTCGACCTGGCGCAGCGGTTCTCCGTGCTTGGCCTGCACGTGCCGCGGGTATATGCGGCCGATCCGGCCCGGGGTTTCCTCCTGCTGGAGGATCTCGGCAGCACCCACTACCTGGACGTGCTGAGTCCGGCTACCGCCGACCGCCTGTACGGCGACGCCCTGGCAGCGCTGGTGATTCTGCAGTCGGTCGGTCCGCGGGAGGGGTTGCCGCCATATGACGAAGCCCTGCTGCGCCAGGAGATGGCGCTGTTCCCGGAGTGGTTGCTGGCCCGGCACCTCGGGTTGAGCCTGGATGACGCGGAATCACGGATACTGTCGCAGGTCATGGGCCTGCTGGTGGAGTGTGCCCTGGAGCAGCCCCGGGTATGCGTGCACCGGGATTATCACAGCCGCAACCTGCTGGTCACCGACTCACCCTCACCAGGCATTATCGATTTCCAGGACGCGGTGCTGGGGCCGGTCACCTACGACCTGGTCTCTCTGCTCAAGGACTGCTACGTCGAGTGGCCGCTGCAGCGGGTTCACGACTGGGCGCTGGGCTATTTTGAGCTGGCGCTGCAGTCGGGGGTGCTGCAGTCCGTGCAGGAGGAGCGCTTCCTGCGCTGGTTCGACCTGATGGGGGTGCAGCGTCACCTCAAGGCGAGCGGGATCTTCGCTCGCCTCAAGCACCGTGACCACAAGTCGGCCTACCTGGCGGATATTCCACGGACCCTGGGCTATATCGTCGAGGTTGCGGGGCGCTACCCGGAGCTGGAGGGGCTGGGCCGGTTGGTCCGGGACCGGGTACTGCCCCGCCTGTAGCCACGGGCACGGTAAGGCGGGATCCTGCCTATAGGCCGGTGCCTCGCGATCAGCCGGCCTGTTCCCGGGCCACCGCCCGATAACCGATGTCAGTGCGATAGTAGACGTTGTCCCACTGGATTCTGTGGGCCAAAGCGTAGGCGTTGCGTTGCGCCTCGACCACGCTTTCGCCCAGGGCGGTGGCGCACAGGACCCGGCCACCGGCGGTCACCACCTGGCCATTCCTGGACGCAGTTCCGGCATGAAACACCTTGCGCCCCTCCTGCTCACCCTTCGGTAGGCCGCTGATCGGGTCGCCCTTGCGGTAGCTGTCGGGATAGCCGCCTGCGGCCAGCACCACGCCGAGGGAGGCCCGGGGATCCCACTCCGCCTTTTCCCGGTCCAGGTTGCCCTCGAGTGCGGCCAGGCAGTGGGCCACCAGGTCGGAGCGCATGCGCAGCATGATCGGCTGGGTCTCCGGGTCACCGAAACGGCAGTTGTATTCCAGTACCTTGGGCACGCCCTCGCTGTCGATCATCACCCCGGCATACAGAAAGCCGGTGTAGGGCAGACCCTCGTCGGCCATGCCCTGCACCGTCGGCCGGATCACCTGCTGCATGATGTGCTCGTGCATCTCCGGGGTGACAACCGGCGCCGGTGAGTAGGCGCCCATGCCGCCGGTGTTGGGTCCCTGGTCGCCATTGTCCCGCGCCTTGTGGTCCTGGGAGCTGGCCATCGGCAGGATGTGTTCGCCGTCGACCATGACGATGAAGCTTGCCTCCTCGCCGCTCAGGAACTCCTCGATCACCACCCGGTGCCCGGCTTCGCCGAAGCTGTTGCCCGCCAGCATATCGCGCACCGTCGCCTCGGCGGTCTCCATATCGTGGGCCAGTATCACCCCCTTGCCGGCGGCCAGGCCGTCGGCCTTGATCACGATCGGTACCCCCACGTGGTGCAGGTACTCCATCGCCTGATCGATATCGGTGAAGTTGCCGTAGGCGGCGGTGGGAATTTTGTGGCGCGCCAGAAAGTCCTTGGTGAAGGCCTTTGAACCTTCCAGTTGCGCGGCACCCCTGCTCGGACCGAAGCATTTCAGGCCGGCCTCTTTGAAGGCGTCCACCACGCCCAGCACCAGGGGGGCTTCAGGACCGACGATGGTGAGGCCGATGTTCTGCTCCCGGGCGAATTCGACCAGGGCCGGGATCTCCTCGACGCCGATCGCCACGTTCTCCATGTTCGGTTCCAGGGCGGTGCCGGCGTTGCCGGGGGCCAGGTAGATCTTCTCCACCAGGGGGGACTGGGCCGCTTTCCAGGCCAGGGCGTGTTCGCGGCCACCGCCGCCGATTATCAGGATGTTCATCTGTTCAACCTTGCTTGTTCAGGTTCAAAATCTCGCTTCGCCGCAGAGCCGGGATCAGCGATGGGTGGTAACTCCCCGTTCGCTCTGCTGGAAAAAATCGATTATCCGCCTCGTCTCTTCATCGGCCGGCGTTTCGGCCAGTTGTTCCAGAGCCTGGCGGGTGTTGAGCTGCTGGTGATAGATTATCTTGTAAGCGCGCTTGATGGCGGCCCGGGTTGCTCCCGGGAACTCGGCCCGGCGCAGGCCGATCGAGTTGAGTCCCACTACCCGCGCCGGGTTGCCGTCGCAGGTGACGTAGGGGGGGATATCCTTTACCACCTTGGCGCAGCCGGCGATCATGGCGTGGTCGCCGATGAAGCAGAACTGGTGTATCGCCACCAGGCCGGATATGAAGATATGCTCGCCCAGCTCGACGTGCCCGGCCACCGTGCTGTTGGGTCCGAATACGTTGTGACTGCCGAGGCGGCAGTCGTGGCCAGCGTGAAAGCCGCACATGAAGTAGTTGTGGTCCCCGATCTGGGTGCCGCCCTCGGTCTTTACCCCCCGGCTGATGTTGACCCCTTCGCGAAACCGGTTGTGGTCGCCGATCAGCAGTGGTCGACTGTTCTCCGGGTTGAACCCCAGGTCCTGGGGTTCGGCCCCCAGAACCGCCCCGTGGCAGACCCGGTTGTCGCATCCCATGCGGGTTCCGGCAAAGATTCGCACGCCACTCTCGATAACGCAGCCGGCGCCGATCACCACGTCGGACTCGATAATGGAGTAGGGGCCGACCTCGACGCTGGGGTGCAGCGAGGCGGACGGGTCGACCAGGGCGGTGGGATGGATGCTCATTGGTTATTGGCGGCCGGGCGGGCACTCGTTACAACAGGGCCCGCCCGGCAGGATCAATGGCGGAAGTGGCGCATGCCGGTGAACACCATGGCGATGTCGTGCTCGTCGGCAGCGGCGATCACCTCCTCGTCGCGCATCGAGCCACCCGGCTGGATGACAGCCCGGATGCCGGCTTTCGCTGCATTGTCCAGTCCGTCACGGAACGGGAAGAAGGCGTCCGAGGCCATTACCGAACCCGGGACCTCCAGGCCGGCGTGTTCCGCCTTGATGCCGGCGATGCGTGCCGAGTTGACCCGGCTCATCTGGCCGGCGCCGACTCCGATGGTCATGCCGTCGCGGCCGTAGACGATGGCGTTGGACTTGACGAACTTGGCCACCCGCCAGGTGAACAGCAGGTCCTGCATCTCCTGCTCGCTGGGTGTCCGCCGGGTCACCACCTTGAGTTCGTTGTTCAGCTGCAGATCCGCATCCTGCACCAGCAGGCCGCCGTTGACCCGCTTCAGGTCGAGGCGGTGGATCGACTCCTTGTCCCAGGCGCCGCAGGTCAGGAGACGCACGTTCTTCTTTGCCGCCACAACCTCAACTGCCTCATCGGAGACGCTGGGGGCGATGATCACCTCGACAAACTGCCGCTCCACGATCGCCCTGGCGGTGTCGCCGTCCAACTCCCGGTTGACCGCGATGATGCCGCCGAAGGCGGACTCCGGGTCGGTGCTGAAGGCGCGTTCGTAAGCCTCGGTCAGGTTGCTGCCGAGTGCCACGCCGCAGGGGTTGGCGTGCTTCACGATGACGCAGGTCGGGCCCTCGTCAAACTGCTTGACGCACTCCAGGGCGGAATCGGTATCCGCGATGTTGTTGTAGGAGAGCTCCTTGCCCTGCAGCTGCCGGGCGGTGGAGATGCAGGCCTCAGCCTGCTCGCGCTCGACAAAGAAGGCCGCCTTCTGGTGCGGGTTTTCACCGTAGCGCATGGTTTGCACCTGGCGGTACTGGAGGTTGATGGTGCGTGGAAAGTCTGCCAGCTCACTCTCCAGTCTGGCTCCCAGATAGTTGGCGATGGCGCCGTCATAACCGGCGGTGTGTTCGAATGTCTTTACCGCCAGGTCGAAGCGGGTGGCGTCGCTTACCGCGCCATTGTTGTCATCCATCTCCTGCAGCACCCGGGGGTAGTCCGCCGCGTCCACCACCACGGTTACGTCGCGGTGATTCTTGGCTGCGGCCCGCAGCATGGTTGGGCCGCCGATATCGATGTTCTCGATCGCGGTGGCCAGGTCACAATCGGGGTTGGCCACGGTCTGTTCGAACGGGTAAAGGTTGACCACGATCATGTCGATCGGGGCGATATCGTTGTCCGCCATCACCTGGTCGTCAGTGCCACGACGACCCAGTATGCCGCCATGGATCTTCGGATGCAGGGTCTTGACCCTGCCGTCCATCATCTCTGGAAAACCGGTGTGGGCCGAGACCTCTGTGACCGGTATCCCTTTGTCGGCCAGGAGCCTGGCGGTGCCGCCGGTGGAGAGAATCTCCACTCCACGCTGGTTGAGGGACTGGGCAAGCTCCACGATGCCGGTCTTGTCGGAGACGCTGATGAGGGCGCGACTGATTGCTGTCATTATCCTGATCCTGCTTCTGCTGGATGATTAATGGAAACGCGGCCAACCGGCCGCGTCAGGTATTATTAAAAATGCCGGTTGTTGGCCGGCGCCTCAGTCAAGGTCGTAGAGCGCGAGTTTCTTCCTGAGGGTGCTGCGGCTGATGCCAAGGATCTCCGCGGCACGGGTCTGGTTGCCCTGGGTGTGCGCCATCACCGTCTCCAGCAGCGGCTGCTCCACCTCGGCCAGCACCATCTGGTAGATATTGGCGGCGCTGTGCCCGTCCAGTTGGCGGAAGTAGCCGGAGAGGGCTGACCTCACGCACTCCCGCAGGGGTTCCGTTGTCTTGTTCTTTGCTACGCTGAAGTGTGGCTGGTTCGGTTCCTGGCCCAGTAAGGCTTCCATTGTCATGCTGCCCGCTCCTTGTTTATTGCCAGCTGATCGAAGAACTCGTCAATCAGGGCTTTTTGTTTTTCCGCTGAGTCGGTGTTATTGATACGCTGTCTGAACAGCGCCCCTCCCGGCTGGGTTCTGCTGTACCAGGCGATATGTTTGCGTGCGACCCGCACCCCCTGAAACTCGCCATAGAATTCGTACAGGTTCTCCAGATGCCCCAATAGAATAGCGCGAATCCGCCCCGGTTGGGGAGCGGAATGTTTTTCCCCGGTACGCAAAAAGTGGAGGATTTCGCGGAAAATCCAGGGCCTGCCCTGGGCCGCGCGACCGATCATCAGGGCGTCCGCCCCGGTCTGCTCCAGTACCAGCCTCGCCTTCTCCGGCGAGTCGATGTCGCCGTTTGCGATCACCGGTATTCCCGCCACCTGCTTGATCTGGCGGATGGTCTCGTACTCTGCGTTGCCGGCGTAGCCACAGGCCCGGGTGCGCCCGTGTACCGCCAGGGCCTGGACGCCGCTCGCCTCAGCGATACGGGCGATCTCCACCCCGTTTCGGTGCTGCGGATCCCATCCGGTCCGGATCTTCAGGGTGACCGGTACCTCGACCGCCTTCACCACGGCCTCCAGGATTCGACCTACCAGCGGTGGATCCATCAGCAGGGCCGAACCTGCCGCCACCTTGCATACCTTTTTCGCCGGGCAGCCCATGTTGATGTCGATGATATGGGCACCGTTTTCCACGTTGACCCGGGCCGCATCGGCCATGGTTGCCGGGTCGGCGCCCATGATCTGTACCGAGACCGGGCCGCTCTCACCCTCGAAGTCGAGTCGGCGCAGGGTCTTGCGGCTGGCGCGCAGGGCGCTGTTGGATGAGATCATCTCGGAGACCGCCATAGCGGCGCCGAGGTCGCGGCATAGCTGGCGAAAAGGCCGGTCGGTCACGCCTGCCATCGGAGCGAGCAGCAGATTGTTTTCCAGTTGCAACGGGCCGATGCGCATAGTCGTTCCATGCCGGACAGATTAAGGAGCGGTCTCGAAAAGAGGCGGTTATGGTACGACGTTCTCCAGCAGGCGACAAGCAGCCGGAGGCCTGTCGGTGGCGGGTTCGATGCGGAGTGTGTGAAATGCCCCAATTCCGGCCGGGTGGGCTGACAGGCCCTAGTAGAAGTCGAAACGGAAACCGACAACCTCTTCACCGGGATCGGTCAGTTCCAGGCGCACGGATACCGGTACCCCGGGCTGCAGCAGGTCCCGGCCGTCCCCACGGTAAAGATCGGGACTGAAACTGCGTCTCGCCAGTACCTCTCCCCGGGCGTCCAGCAGGCTCAGTTCCAGTGTCGGGTAGGCCTGCTCGAAAGTCGCCTGGTTGCGCATCGTGAGCAGTACCAGCAGGGCGCCATCCTGCTCCGGGTGACTACTTATGGAGCGGGAGACCACCCTGATATCTTGCGGGCTGTGACGTACCGGGAGGGTGCATGGCAGCAGCTCGCAGGCGTGCTCCAGCAGGGCCCGGCCTGCCGGGTAGGGTAGCAGGTGATCGCGTCCGAACCAGGCCAGCTGGGTGCCGGCCAGCAGCAGGAGCAGCAGGATCGCCAGTGACCAGCCGACAATCCCCTTTCTCTCCTCAGCAGCAGCTGCCAGTGCCTCCTCCGGGGCCAACGGCTCCTGCTCGGTGGGCTCCAGTGCCGGCAGGTTGTCCGGGATCGGGAACGGGGGTGGCGCCGGATCCGGGCTGGCGGGTTCAATATTATCTGCTTCATCTCCTCCCGGTTCCGTGCCTCCCGGTTCCGTGTCAGGGTCCAGCGACTCGGGGTCGGTCGTCTGCAACGGAGTGTCAGGTTGCTCGACAGGTCCCGCTGCCGGCTGGCTGCTGAGCGGGTCTGGTGGGAGCTCGTGGAGGCGGGAGTCGAGGCCGATCTGGATGCTGTCCATGCCGGTGTCGCTGAGGTCGTAAATCGGCTCGAACGGGTCCCGCATGTCGTCGCTTGCCAGCGCGGGTGATTGATTCCCTTCATCTTCCGGCGGGGTGTTGGGCCCGGCTTCGAACGTAAGGCTCTGGAGCAGGTCGCTGATATCCTGTTCGTCGTCTGCCGGCCCGTTGTCCCGCTCCGGCAGGTCGAACGGCAGCTCCAGGTTTTGTGGTTCTGGATAATCGTCAATCAGACGGGACTCCGGCCAGGTCTCCTCCTGTTCGGGTTCCCGCAGGTTTTCCAGGGCGCTGAACACCTGATCGCAGCGACAGCAGTGTGCTTTTCCGGCGGCGGCCTTGAGCTGTTCGGCACTGATCCGGAACAGGGTCTGGCAGTGGGGGCACTGGGTATACATCGGTCAGGGGGCCCCGTTCAGCATCGCACGGCTTCCAGCAGTATCCACTCCTCCCGCTGCCGGGGCGGAGCCACCCGGAACGGGCCGGTATAGGCGTCCGCCACCCGGGTTGCCTGTTCCTCCAGGATGCCGGAGAGGATCAGGCTGCCGCCGCGGCGGACCAGGCGGGTCAGCAGAGGTTGAAGTTCGATCAGGGTGCCGGCCAGGATGTTGGCCATCAACAGGTCGACCGGTTGTTGCGGGAGTTGTTCGCCCCGGCACAGTTCGAGCCGTTCACTGACGTCGTTGCGGTCGGCATTGTCGGCACTGGCCTGCATCGCCTGCGGGTCGTGGTCGGTGGCATACACCCTCTCTGCGCCCAGCTTCAGGGCGGCCAGCGAGAGCACGCCGGAGCCGCTGCCGAAGTCGATCACCCTGAGTCCCCCGGGGGGGTGCCGATCAAGCCACTCCAGGCAGAGGGCGGTGGTAGGGTGGGTGCCGGTACCGAAGGCGAGACCGGGGTCGAGCTCGATAATCACCGCGTCGCGCTGCCGCGGCCGTTTCCCGTTCGGGCAGATCCAGAGGCGCTGGCCGAACCGCATGGCGTGAAAATTGTCCAGCCAGGCCCGCTCCCAGGCCTGGTCCTGCAGTACCTCCATTTGCAGGTTGCGGGTCACATCCCGGTTCAGGGCCTGGTTGATACGCTGGCGCAGGTCGTCACTGTCGGTGCTGCCCTCGAACAGGCCGCTGACCCGGGTCCGCTGCCAGATCGGCAGCTCGCCGGGTGCAGGCTCCAGCAGGGGCTCATCCTCGGCGTCCGCCAGCGAGGTGGAAAGAGCACCAAGGTTCTCAAACAGCAGCTCGATCAGCGGTGCCTGTTGCTTGCCGGTGGTGAGGTGGGCCTGTATCCAGGGCATGCCGTGATCCTTTGTCAGGGCGGTTAGTTGATACCCAGCTTCTTCTCCAGGTAGTGGATGTTGGCACCACCCTTGGCAAAGGCCTCGTCCTGCATGATTCGCATCTGCAGCGGAATATTGGTCCGAATTCCATCGATCACCATCTCGGAAAGCGCGGTTTTCATCCTCATCAGCGCCGAGTGGCGTGTTTCGCCGTGGGCGATCAGCTTGCCGATCATGGAGTCGTAGTGAGGCGGTACCCGGTAGCCGTCGTAGATGTGGGTGTCGACCCGGATGCCCGGGCCTCCCGGAATATGCAGGTGAGTGATGTCACCCGGACAGGGCATGAAAGTGTCCGGGTCCTCGGCGTTTATACGGCACTCGATGGCATGACCGCGCACCTCGATGTCACTTTGCTGGTAGGCAAGCGCCTCGCCGGAGGCGATCCGCAACTGCTCCTTGACGATATCCACGCCGGTAATCATCTCGGTAACCGGATGCTCCACCTGGATCCGGGTATTCATCTCGATAAAGTAGAACTCGCCGTTTTCGTACAGGAACTCGAAGGTACCGGCTCCCCGGTAACCGATCCGGCGGCACGCCTCGGCACAGCGCTCGCCCAGCCGCTGTCGTGTCTCCTCGTCGATGCCCGGCGCCGGAGCCTCTTCCACCACCTTCTGGTGGCGGCGCTGCATGGAACAGTCACGTTCGCCCAGGTGGATCGCGTTGCCGTGGGTGTCGGCCAGTACCTGGAACTCCACGTGGCGCGGATTCTCCAGGTACTTCTCCATGTACACGGTGTCGTTGCCGAATGCCGAGCCGGCCTCGGCCCGGGTCAGGGAGATGGCGTTGAGCAGGGTCGCCTCCGAGTGCACCACCCGCATTCCACGACCACCACCGCCACCGGCGGCCTTGATAATCACCGGGTAGCCGATCTCCCTGGCCATCGCCAGGGTTCGCCGCTCGTCGCTGTCCAGCGGGCCGTCAGAGCCCGGTACACAGGGGACGCCGGCCGCCTTCATCGCCTCGATGGCGGTGATCTTGTCACCCATCATGCGAATGGTCTCCGGCTTTGGCCCGATGAAGATGAATCCGCTCTCCTCGACCCGCTCGGCGAAGTCGGCGTTTTCGGAGAGGAAGCCGTATCCGGGGTGGATGGCCACCGCGTCGGTCACCTCGGCGGCACTGATGATGGAGTGCACCTGGAGATAGCTCTCGGCGGACGGGGCCGGCCCGATGCAGACCGTCTCGTCGGCCAGCCGGACGTGTTTCAGGTCGCGATCCGCCTCGGAGTGGACGGCCACGGTCTTGATGCCCAGCTCGCGGCAGGCGCGGAGAATGCGGAGTGCGATTTCGCCGCGGTTGGCGATTACGATCTTCTCAATCATTAGGGGTCGCCTTTACTCGATCACGAACAGGGGTTCGTTGTATTCCACCGGTTGGCCGTTCTCCACCAGGACCTGGCTGATGACACCCGACTTGTCGCTCTCGATCTGGTTCAGGATCTTCATCGCCTCGATGATACAGAGGGTCTCGCCGACACTGACATGCTGACCGATCTCCACGAACGGTTTCGAGGTCGGCGTGGGGGCGCGGTAGAAGGTGCCCACCATCGGCGAGTTGACTGAATGGCCGCTGATCTCCGGTTTCGCCTCAACGGCTGCGGGCTCCTGGGAAGGTGCGGCCGGCGCGGTGGCGACCGGGGCCGGTGCGGCGGCCATCTGAACGGCAGGGGCGACGGAACTGGTACGACTGATCCGGACCGACTCCTCGCCCTCGTGTATTTCGATTTCCGCGACGTCGGACTCTTCGATCAGCTCAATCAGTTTTTTTACTTTACGGATATCCATTGTGCTTGCAGATCCTGGTTTGGTGGCTAGAGACTGAGGCGTTTCAGGGCAGCCGCGAGGGCGAGCTCGTAGCTCTGCACCCCGAGGCCGCTGATAACACCTTCAGCGATATCGGAAAAATAGGAGTGCCTGCGGAACGTCTCACGCGCATGGACGTTGGACAGGTGAACCTCGATAAAGGGTATCTCCACCGCCAGCAGGGCATCCCGCAGGGCTACGCTGGTGTGGGTGAAGGCGGCCGGGTTGAAGAGTATGAAGGCGATGCCCTCTTCCCGGGCCTGGTGGATACGGTCGATCAGTTCGTGTTCGGCGTTGCTCTGGGTGAAGGCAAGGCCGTGCCCCGCACCCTGGGTCAGCTGCTGCAGTCGCTGCTCGATCTCCTGCAGGGTGTCGTGGCCATACTTGTCCGGCTCGCGGGTGCCCAGCAGGTTGAGGTTGGGTCCGTTCAATACCAGGATGGTTGCCATGATCTCGTGTCCCGACAGATGGTTTGCGCTGTTGCGGCGCAGGTTTTGACGGCGCTCGGCCGGCTGGTGCTGTTCTACGCTTTATCGGCCAATTTTGAAGGAACGCGGTGTCTATGTCCAGATTTTACGCAAGATCACCTCATTATCGGCGAAAATTCAACAAGAATTAAATGATTCAGGAGCAAATTCTGTGCGCTGCTGCGCACTCTGCGTTACAGCAGGGGCTCCAGTTCCCGCTCCAGTACCTCGGCGGTCACCTCGCCGGCCTGAATGTAGCGGGTGTTACCCTCGCGGTCGAAGATGGCGGTGAAGGGGAGCGATTCGAAGCGGTTTCCCATCCGGGTGGAGAGTCTCACGGCTTCCGCGTTGCCGATCAGAATCGGAAAGTTGATGTTGTACACGTCCACGAAATCCTGTACCAGGTGCAGGTCATCGATGGCGATACCGACAAACTGCAGGCCCCGCTCCTGAAGGCGTTTCTGGGTCTCGACAAAGAGTGGCATCTCCTTGCGACAGGGTGGGCACCAGGTGGCCCAGTAGTTGACCACCAGCACCTTGCCTTGCCAGTCGCTGCTTTGGCGGATCTCCCCCTCCAGGTCTGGAAACTGAAATGCCGGCAGGGTGGCTTCCGCGCCACCGGTCAGTTGCGGACCGGCCGGTTCCTGTTCACAGCCTGCCAGCGGCAGAAGCAGCAGGAGCAGAAGGGAGAGTTTCGCTAGGCGGGCTTTCATTGCAGGGCGCTCCTCACGTGTTGTGCAAACTCATCCGGGCCCTTGAAGCCGACCACCCGGTAGCCCTTGCGTTCCACCCCGTCGCGGCCGTAGAACATGATGCTGGGTGGGCCGGGCAGCCCGAAGTGTCCCTGCAGAAGGGCAATGTCCTGCTCGTCGTTGGCGGTGACGTCGGCCTGCAGCAGGACGGCGCCGGAGAGCGCGCTGATCACCTTGGGATCGCTGAAGGTGTAGCGCTCCATCTCCTTGCAGGAGACACACCAGTCGGCGTAGAAGTCCAGCATCACCGGCTTGCCGGCGGCGCTCGCCGCGGTCACCTCCCGTTGCAGGTCATCGACGCTCTTTATCCGCTTGAACTGCAGGTGAGCCGCCTCGCTGCCGCCGCTGGCGGCGATCAGGCCGCGCAGGGGCTGCACCGTGTCCTTGCCGCCGGCGGCGGCCCCCACCAGCATCAGGGTGCCGTAGATCAGGATCACCACGCCAAGGCCTTTCCACAGCCGGTCCCAGCCGGAGGCTTCCACCTCCAGCTCCTTCAGGGCGCCGAGGTAGATGGCGCTGACCACCATCAGAACGCCCCACAGCAGCATGGAGATCGCTGCCGGCAGGATCCGTTCCAGCAGGATGATGGCAACGGCCAGCATGCCGACGCCGAATACCGCCTTGACCTTGTCCATCCAGCTGCCGGCCCGGGGCAGGTATTTGCCGGCGGAGGTGCCGATCAGGATAAGCGGTGCGCCCATGCCCATGGCCAGGGTGAACAGCGCCACCCCACCGAGCACGGCGTCACCGGTCTGGCCGATATAGATCAGGGCCCCGGCCAGGGGCGGTGCCACGCAGGGGCCGACGATCAGTGCCGACAGGAAGCCCATCACCGCAACGCCGGTCAGGCTGCCGCCGCGCTGCCGGTTGCTGGTCTCGGCCAGCCGGCTCTGCCATCGGCTCGGCAACTGTAGCTCGTAGAAGCCGAACATGGAGAGCGCCAGCAGGACGAAGACCAGGGCAAAAAAGCTGAGGATCCAGGGGTTCTGGAAAGCGGCCTGCAGGTTCTGCCCGAAGATGCCGGCGAGAACTCCGGCGGCGGTGTAGGTGATCGACATCGCCAGCACGTAGACCAGGGAGAGCGTGAAGGCGCGGCGGGTGGTGATGCTGCTGCCCTGCCCGGCGATGATGCCGGAGAGGATCGGTATCATCGGGAACACGCAGGGCGTCAGGGAGAGCGCAAGCCCAAGGCCGAAGAAGAGCAGGATGATCAGCCAGGTGTCGCCCCCGGCCAGGGTGGAGGTGATCTGGTCCAGTTCGGAGACCGGCGCGTTGGACGCCGGTTCCGCCGGCTCCGGAGGCAGAGCGGATTCACTGGCGATCACCGCCTGCTGGGCCTGCTGCAGGGGAGAGGGGGCGCTGGCCAGCGGCGGCAGGTCGAGGCTCACCCGCTTGCTGATCGGCGGGTAGCAGACGCCGACCTCGGCGCAGCCCTGGTAGTTGACCTGCAGGGTGATCGGTCCACCGGCCTGGCGTCCCCGCAACAGAGGGACCGGTAGCGAGATCCGGTCGTGGTAGACCGGCAGGTCGCCCAGGGTGCCATCCGGTCGCAGCGCATCCTGTTTGATCTCGGCCGGGGGCAGCTGGATGGGGCCCAGTTGCACCTCTTCGCCCTCTGCCAGTGCCACCTTGAGCTTGTCCTGGTAGAGGTAAGTGCCCGGGGCGATCTTCCACTCCAGCAGCAGGCGGTCGGGCTGCTCGACCCGGGCGCTCAACTGGTAGGCCTGCTCCGGGGTCGGGATATCGTCCTGCTGTTGCAGTCCCAGTGCCTGGCCCAGGTTGCCCAGTGCAGCCAGACCGTTGGTCTTGGCTGCCGGTGGAGCTGCCGTGCTAAGGGCTGCCAGTTGGATCGTAACCGACTCCTTCTGCGGCGGGTAGCAGAGTCCGGCATCGGCACAGCCCTGGGAGACCGTGGCCAGGGTGAGGCTCTCTCCGGCGTCCGCCGAGCGCCTGAGCGGCACCTCGATGTTGACCTTGTTGCGGTATACCTCCTGATCACCGAAATAGGGGTCCTGCTTGATCTTCCCCGCAGGGAAGCGGGCCTCGCCCAGATCGATGCCGGGGGTCTGGCTGTCGAGTCGGATCTTGCTGCGGTAGAGGTAGTAATCCGGGGCGATGTCCCAGGTGACCTGGAGGGTGTCGCTGTCGAGAGGCTGGGCGGAGAGCCGGAAAGCCTGCTGCGGCAGCAGGTACTCCTCCTCCTGGGATTGGGCCTGGCCGGAGAACGGGATCCATAGCAGCAGGATGAGCAGGAGAAACCGGTTCAGTCTTGTTGTTGTGTACATTCGTCAATCCAGTGGAGATAGGCCGGCAGTCCGCGCACTACAGGGACCGCGATGATCTCCGGAAGTTCATAGGGATGGAGTGAGGTAAGGGTCTGTTCCAGGTCAGGATACCGGCTTTGCCGGGTCTTGATCATGAGCAGACACTCCTCCTCCGTCTCGATCTTCCCCTGCCAGCTGTACACCGAGGAGACCGGCGCCATGATGCTGACGCAGGCCGCAAGGTGTGCCTCGACCAGTTTGCCGGCAATCCGTTCGGCAATGGACCGGTCCGGGCAGGTGCAATAGATCACAAGCTTGTCCACAGGCATTGCGGGAAGATACAGGATTGCCCGGTTTCACGCAAAGCAGGAAAACAGCCATCCGGCGCCTTGAATCGCCCGCGGGGTGGGCGTAAGCTCTGCCCCCATGAATCCCCTGGTCCTGCTCCTGTTGTTGTTTGTTGGTGTCCCTCTGGTCGAACTCTATTTCCTGATCGAGGTTGGCTCCGTAATCGGCGCCATGCCGACCATTCTGCTGACCATTTTTACCGCCCTGCTGGGCGGGTTTCTGGTACGGCTACAGGGTTTTTCCACGGCCCTGCGGGTGCGTGCGGGAATGGAGCGGGGAGAGGTGCCGGCGGTGGAGATGCTGGAGGGGGTGGTGTTGCTGGTGAGCGGTATCCTGCTGCTGCTGCCGGGTTTCTTCACCGATCTGTTCGGTTTCCTCTGCCTGGTGCCGCCAATACGGCGAACCCTGATCGTTGGTTTTCTGAAGCGTGCCGGTGCCCTGCATCCGGCGCCTCCGCCCGGTGAGCGGCCACGTTCCGGTGAGCAGCGTACCATTGAGGGGGAGTTTCACCGCGACGACGAAGATCGGACCTGATCTCCGCGGCTTGCGGTTGGGTTTATCCCAGTAGCCGGTACCACCAGCGTCCCAGGTGCTCATGCAGGGCGAAGTAGCTGTTTCTCAGGGCCCCCGCATCTGGCAGCCAGTCGCTGTAAGCTGAACGGCTTGAGCCGGACGGGACAAACCCGGTTGGCGCCGGCTGGGTATCGATCCCGGCGCCCTCGAATACGTCCAGCGCGCGCAGCATGTGCCATGCGTGGGTTACCAGCATGATCCGGCGAATGCCGCGCTTCTCCAGGAGGTCCGCCAGCAGCAGCGCCTGCTCCCGGGTGGTGCGACTCCTATCCTCGATTGCCAGGACCTTGACTCCGAACTCCTGCTCCAGGATCTGTCGTCCCATGGCGGCCTCGCTCGGGCCGTCGCTCATCGGCTTGCCGCCGCTGGGAATTACCGGCAGCCCGCTCTTTCTCGATAGCCAGGCGGCGTAACGCAGTCGCTCCAGGGCCAGGGCATTGACCGTGTCCCGATCGCCGAACTCCGGTGCCGCCTCACGCCGCCCCGCACCCAGTACCACGATCGCCTGGGCGTCACTGGCACCGATCTGCGCCTCGGTCAGGGCCCCCACCACCTGCAGGGAACCCATCAATTGCTGGGCGAAAAAGGGGGTCGAGAAGAGATAGAGCGCCGCCAGGGTCACCAGGACCAGGAGCCGGCCCAGCAGGCGTCGGGCCATGAACAGCCCGAGCAGGCCGAGCAGAATCAGGATGCCCGGGGGCAGGATCAGGGTTTTCAGGGTCCAGACGATCTCCTGGGGCATGGTTCACTCCTCGAGATGGGTGTCGAGCAGGGGGTTGGCCTGCAGGTCGGCGTGGTAGGAGGAGCGTACCATGGGGCCGCTGGCGACGTTGGAGAAGCCCATCTCCTCGCCGGCCTGGCGTAGCTGGTCAAACTCCTGCGGGGTGACAAAGCGGGCCACCGGCAGGTGGTCCCGGCTCGGCTGCAGGTACTGGCCCAGGGTCAGCATGTTGACCTGGTGCCGGCGCAGGTCCCGCATCACCTGCAGCACCTCGTCGATCTCCTCCCCCAGACCCAGCATCAGCCCGGATTTGGTCTGCACCTCGGGGTGGGCCGTCTTGAACCGGTCCAGCAGGTCGAGCGATCCTTGGTAATCGGCTCCGGGTCGGGCTTGGCGGTAGAGCCGGGGTACGGTTTCGAGATTGTGGTTGAAGACGTCGGGCCGGGTTTCTTCAAAAGCAGCCAGGGCCGGCTGCATGCGGCCCCGGAAGTCGGGTACCAGGATCTCCACCCGGGTCTCCGGGTTGAGTCGGCGCAGGGCCTCGATGCAGGCCACGAAGTGGCCTGCGCCGCCGTCCCGCAGGTCGTCCCGGTCCACCGAGGTGACCACCACGTAGCGCAGCTGCATCGCCTTCACCGCCTGGGCCAACTCCTCCGGCTCGTTCGGATCCAGTGGCAGCGGCTTGCCGTGGGCCACGTCGCAGAACGGACAGCGCCGGGTGCAGATATCACCCATGATCATGAAGGTGGCGGTGCCGTGGCTGAAGCATTCACCCAGGTTGGGGCAGGCGGCCTCCTCGCACACCGAGCTGAGATGGCTCTGGCGCAGGATCTTCTTGATCTGCCCGACTCGTTCGCCGGTGGGCATCCTGGCCCGGATCCAGGCCGGCTTGCGCGGCATCTCCCGGGTCTGTTCCACCTTGACCGGGATGCGGGACAGCTTCTCGCTGCCACGCTGGTGGGTCTCCGGGGTGAGACGGGAGGGCGCGGTATGGTCGTCTGCTTTGCTCATGGGGTGGATGTCTCGTTGTTATGCCTGGCCTGTTGGTCCTGATTGTAGCCGAGACGCCGCAGGATGTGGTCAGTCAGCTGCTCGGCCACCTTGTCGATGCTGACTGCGCCGGCAAGCTCTTTCAGTTGGGTCACTTCCAGGTCGGGATAACCGCAGGGGTTGATGCGGCTGAACGGTTCAAGATCCATGTCCACGTTCAGCGCCAGGCCGTGAAAGCTGCAACCACGCCGCACCCGCAGGCCGAGGGAGGCGATCTTGCGCCCCTCCACGTAGACTCCCGGGGCGTCGGGCCGTGCCGCAGCCTCGATCCGGTAGTCGGCAAGGAGGTCGACCAGGCCCTGTTCGATCAGGTTCACCAGTTGCCGCACTCCGAGCCGGTGGCGGCGCAGGTTGAGCAGCAGGTAGGCCACCAGCTGTCCCGGGCCATGGTAGGTGACCTGGCCACCGCGGTCGCTGCGGACCACCGGTATGTCACCGGGGTCGAGCAGGTGTTCCGGTTTGCCGGCCTGGCCCAGGGTGAATACAGGCGGATGCTGCAGCAGCCAGATTTCGTCCGGTGTGGAGTCGTTGCGGTGGTCCGTGAAGTGCTGCATCTCGTGCCACACGGGTTCGTAGTCCCGGGTGCCGAGCCGGCGGATGCGAGGGGCTGGCGGGCGGCCCGCCATTACAGGCTCATGAGCACATCCCGGTGCTCGGTCAGGGCGTAGTAGATGGCGTCCAGCTGCGCCTTGCTGGTGGCCTGGAAGGTGACCGTGACCGACAAGTATTTGCCGTTTTTGCTGGCCCGGGCGCGACTGGCGTCCTGCTCCAGGTCCGGAACATGGGTGGAGACGATCTCCACCACAAGGGCTTCGAAGTCGTCGTGGGATGCCAGCCCCATTGCCTTGACCGAGAAGTGGCAGGGGAACTGCATCAGGGTTTCGTTATCGCTGTTCATCTCAGGTAACGTCGTCAGGGGTTTGCAGGCGCTGTTTGTAGTCTCCGTAGAGCCCGGTCATGCGCCTGTAGATGGGGCCGGGTGTGCCGTTTCCAACCGGCCGGCTGTCCAGTTCCACCACTGCGGTCACCTCCCTGCTGGAGCTGGTGATCCAGATCTCCTCCGCCTGCTGCAGTTCCGCTACCGGGATATCCGCCTCCCGGAAGGGCAGGTGATGGGCCGCGGCCAGTTCGATTACCAGGTCCCGGGTGATGCCCGGCAGCAGGTGAGCGCTTTTCGGTGGCGTGGTGATGGTGCCGTCGCGCACCATGAACAGGTTGCTGGCAGCGCCCTCGAGAGCGTTGCCGTCACGAATCAGGATCGCCTCCGCCGCGCCCAGCTCGGTGGCCTCGCTGCGTAGCAGGACATTGGCCAGCAGGGTGATCGCCTTGATATCGCAGCGTTGCCAGCGGATGTCCGGCCGGGTTACCGCGCTGACGCCCCGGACCAGGGTATCGGGGTCCGGGTAGACCGCTGGCTGGGTCATGCAGAACAGGGTTGGTGCGACCCCGGCCGGTATCGCCTGGTCGCGCTGCCCGGTGCTGCCCCGGGTCACCTGCAGGTAGACCGACTGGTCAGCACCCGGTAACTGCTGCACCAGCTTCTCGAGGAGCGCCTGCCATTGGTCGTGGGCCAGGGGGTTTTGCATACGGATTGCCCGCAAGCTGCTGTCCAGCCGCTGTAGGTGGTGTTGCAGGCGGAACAGCCTGCCGCCGTAACAGGGGATCACTTCATAGACCCCGTCGCCAAACAGGAACCCCCGGTCCATGACCGGGATTCTGGCCTCGTCGGGCGGGAGGAACCGGCCGTTCAGGTAGACAAGAGGCAGGGTTGCATCGGACATGGTGCCTGTCGTCTCCCTACTCCAGCCACAGCAGCACGGTGTCCTTGATATTCTGCAGGATCCCTCCCTCAGCGATCGATTGCAGTGCCACCAGGTCACTCTCGGCCACCGTGTCGCCCTCCAGCTCGATGGTCACCTTGCCCAGCAGTTCGCCCTGGCTGACCGGGGCCATGATCCTGGGCTTGATGGTCATGTTGGCTTTCAGGTTCTTGTATTGACGGCGCGGTATGGTGATATGCAGGTCCTGGGACAGGCCCAGCGCCAGTTGCTCACGCTCGCCTTTCCAGACCCGGCTGTCGGCCAGCTTGTCCCCGGCGCCGTAGAGGCGGTGGGTTTCGAAAAAGCGGAATCCGTAATTGAGCAGTGCCTGGCTCTCCCTGGCACGGGCGTCTTCGCTGCTGGTTCCCATCACCACCGAGATCAGGCGCATGCCCTCTTTCTGTGCCGATGCTACCAGGCAGAAACCGGCGGCCTCGGTATGTCCGGTCTTGACGCCGTCCACCGCGTCGTCCCGCCACAGCAGTTTGTTCCGATTGTGCTGCTTGATGTCGTTGTAGGTAAACTCGCGTACCGCATACCAGCGGTAAAGCTCGGGAAACTCGTGGATCGTGGCCCGGGTCACCCGGGCGATATCCCGCGCCGTGGTCAGGTGGCCCTCGGCAGGCAGGCCGGTGCTGTTGGCGAAGTGGGTGTTGCTCATGCCCAGGCGTCTGGCGTGCTCGTTCATCAGGTTGGCGAAGGTCTCCTCGCTACCGGCGATATGTTCCGCCAGGGCCACGCTGGCATCGTTTCCGGACTGGATGATCATTCCCTTGAGCAGATCCTCCAGGGTCACTCTGGTGTCCACCTCGATGAACATCCGGGACCCCGGAGTGCGCCACGCCTTCTTGCTCACATGCACCTGGTCCTGCAGCTTCACGTTACCGGCTTTCAATTCCCGCATCACCACGTAGGCGGTCATGATCTTGGTCAGGCTGGCCGGTTCAAGGGGTTGCTCGGCATTGGATTCGGAGAGCACCTGGCCGCTGTCGAAATCGATCAGCAGATGGCCGCTGGCGGCGATACTGGGCGGAGCCGGTATCGGGGCTGCCGCGACAAGCCACGGCAGGCACAGGGCGACAAGAGCGAGGAGCAGGAGAACAGGTGGTCGGATGGCACGTACGAACATTTTATTCCTTATTCCGTTGCTGGTATCTGAGCAGCTTGAGACAGCCTGGCACCGGTGTGGTTCGGTCCGGTGTGCGGCCATTCTAACCTGAATGCAGCTGGAAAACTGAAGCGGGCTTCACGCGCCATGCTGTGGGTGTTTTGAAGCGTGGGGCGTTGCCGGGACTTCTAGTCAATCACCACCTGGGTCTCCAGGATACCAAGGCGTGGCAGGTCGAGGGTCAGGTTGTCTACCTGGTCGACACTGGCCAGAGGGCCGATCTGCACCCGGAAGATGGCCTGTCCCTGGTGGTCGGCCTGTTGGATCCGGATCCGCTCGCCAAGGGAGCGGGCAAGCTTCTGCTGCAGGCGGTCGGCATTGATGCGGTTACTGAAGGCGCCGACCTGGATAAACAGGCCGGGCTCCACCGCAGAGGGCGTCGGCCTTGTTGTAATTGTGGTGTCGCCGGCCGGCAGGCTGGCCTGGCGCAGGGGCGCCCCGGGATCGATCGCCCGTACCTCGACCAGGCCGGTACCCTGGGCCAGGATGCCCAGCTTGGTGGCGGCGGCGTAGGAGAGGTCGATCAGCCGGTTGTCGTGGAACGGTCCCCGGTCGTTGACCTTGACCACGGCACTGCGACCGTTGCGCAGGTTGGTCACCTGCACGTAGGTGGGCAGTGGCAGGCTCTTGTGGGCGGCGGTCATGGCATACATGTCGTAGGGCTCGCCGCTACTGGTGGTGCGGCCATGGAACTTGGTGCCGTACCAGGAGGCGATGCCGCGCTCAACGTAGTCGCGGCTGCTGGCCAGGGTGTGGTAGCGCTGTCCCATGACTACGTAAGAGGCCGGGTTGCCTCGTTTGCTTCTTGGCTCGGCACGGGGGACGGCATCGGCGATCTGTGCCGGGTTGAGTCGGCGCGCCGGTGCGCCATCCCCGATCTCCCCCGGCGGGGCAGGCGGGCGTACGGAGCATCCGGCGACCAGTGTCGCCAGGCAGAGTGCGCACAGAAGTCGGCCGGGATTCACTTTGGATCGGTCCTCGTCTTCAGCTGCAGGATCTCCTGGCTCAGCTGGTAGGCGGCCATGGCGTAGAGATTGCTGTGGTTGTAGCGGGTGATGGTGTAGAAGTTATCCAGCCCGAGCCAGAACTCGTTGCCGTCCGCTCCCTGCAGGTTGATAACCGTTGCCTTGTACTCATCCGGCAGGTGGTCCGGAAGCGCCACGCCCTCGGCTTTCAGTTCGGCCAGGGTGACCTCCGGCCGGGCGGTGCGTTGGGCCGGCTCTACGTAGTGCGGGGAGTCCGCCGCCAGGGGATCGATCGGCAGGGCGACCGGCGCACCTTTCTGCCACTGGTGACGCTTGAAATAGTTGGCCACGCTGCCGATGACATCGACATCGTTGTTCCAGATATCCCGCTTGCCATCCTGGTCGAAATCCACCGCGAAGTGGAGGTAGCTGGTGGGGATAAACTGGGGCGTGCCCATGGCCCCGGCGTAGGAACCCACCGCCATCCCCGGCTCCATCTCCTCCTCCATCAGGATCTGCAGAAACGCCTTCAGCTGTGAGCGACCGAACTTGTGGCGCCGGGGGTAGTGGTAGGCCTGGGTGTAGAGGGCGTCCAGGACCGGAATGTTTCCCGGGCGACGGCCGTAAAAGGTCTCCACGCCGATAATGGCGACGATCATCTCCGGCGCCACTCCGTAGACCTCCTCGGCCCGTTTCAGGGTGGTCTCATGCTTGCGCCAGTACGCCACGCCGGCCTCGATACGGCTCTGCTTGAGGAAAATCGGGCGGTAGGTCTTCCAGGTGAGTACCGTCTCTGCTGGTCGGTCCAGGCTGTCGATCACCCGCTGACTACGTTGTGCAGTGGCCAGCAGCCGCCGCAGGGTTTCGGCGTCGTAGCCTTGCTCCTCGACCAGCTCCTGCACCAGTTCGACTGTCTCGGGCTGCTGGCTGGTGGTGCCGGTAAGCGGCACGGCGAGCATTGAGAGTGCCAGTGTAGCGAGGAGCAAAATGCGCTTGGGCATGGCTGGTTCCTTGTTAAAGTGCCCGTCTCAGGTGGGCAGCAGCTTCCGGTGTGTATGGATTGACATCAGGATACCGAACCCGGCCATGATGGTCACCAGTGACGTGCCACCGTAGCTGACCAGGGGCAGTGGTACCCCGACCACCGGCAGTATCCCGCTGACCATGCCGGTATTGACAAACAGGTAGACGAAAAAGACCAGGGTGACGGCGCCCCCCAGCAGTCGGCTGAAGGTGTCCTGTGCCTGGCTGGCGATATAGAGGCCACGCAGGATGATGAACAGGTAGATCGCCAGCAGCATCAGGATGCCGGTGAAGCCGAACTCCTCTGCCAGCACGGCAAAGATAAAATCCGTGGTGCCCTCGGGCAGAAAGTCGAGGTAGGACTGGGTGCCGTTGAGCCAGCCTTTGCCGTAGAGCCCGCCGGAGCCGATGGCGATCTTGGACTGGATGATGTGGTAGCCGGTGCCCAGGGGGTCCCGTTCAGGGTTGAGGAAGGTGAGTACCCGGTTGCGCTGGTAGTCCCGCATGCCCCATTCCCAGAGCGCCAGGGCGACCGGGATCGCGGTGATCAGCATGCCGCCGATGAAGCGCCAGCTGAGGCCGGCCAGAAAGAGGACGAAGATACCGGCGCTGGCGACCAGAAGGGAGGTGCCGAGATCCGGCTGTTTGGCGATCAGCAGCACCGGCACCAGGATCATGATGCCGGCTATCAACAGGCGGTTCCAACGCGGTGGCAGCGACTTCTCGGCCAGGAACCAGGCGATCATCATGGGCACTGCCAGCTTTACCAGTTCGGATGGCTGGAAGCGGAACAGACCGAGATTGAGCCAGCGCTGGGCACCCTTGCCCACCTGCCCGGCGACCAGTACCGCCACCAGCATCAGAATCCCAGCGGCGAACAGCCAGGGCGCCCAGCGTCTCAGGGTGGTGGGGGGTACCTGGGCAACCGCAATCATCACCACGAAGGCGACCGCCAGCCGGATCGCCTGGCGTTCCATCACCGCCATGTCCTGTCCGCTGGCGCTGTAGAGGATCACCAGTCCGAAGCCGCACAGCAACAGCAGGCCAGTGAGCAGGGGCAGGTCCAGGTGCAGGTCGGCCAGCAGGCCTTCCGCCTTGGTCGGGTTGGATTCGGGCAGTCCGCTTGGCTGGTAGTGTGCCATCAGCTCTTTGCCTTGAGCAGGTAGTGATCCATGATCGCCTTGGCGATGGGTGCTGCCACCGAGCCGCCGTGACCGCCGTTCTCGACAATCACCGCTACCGCAATACGCGGTTCGAGTGCCGGGGCAAACGCGATAAACAGGGCGTGGTCGCGCATCTTCTTGTCGATCTTCTCCTCGTCGTACTCCTCCTCCTGTTTGACCGTGAATACCTGTGCGGTTCCCGTCTTGCCGGCGATCCGGTAGTGATCGTTGCGAATTCGCCGGGCGGTCCCGCGCAGTCCTTCGGTGACCTCCAGCATGGCCTCGATGATGCTGTCCCAGTTGCCCTGAGACTGTTTTTCGACAGGGGAGAGCGGGGTGATTGGCTGGTTATGGGGCGGCCCGTCACTGCCCTGCTGTATGGAGCTGACAATCCGTGGTCGGATCCGGTTGCCACGGCTGGCCAGGGTGGCAGTGGCGCTGGCCAGTTGCAACGGGGTGATCAGAAAGTAGCCCTGGCCGATACCGGTGATCAATGTTTCGCCCGGATACCAGGGTTGGTTGCGGCTCTCCCGCTTCCACTCCCGGGTCGGCAACAGCCCCCCCAGTTCACCGGTGATATCGATCCCGGTACGGCTGCCGAAGCCGAACGGGGCCAGGTAGGCGGAGATCTGGTCGATCCCCAGCTGTTGGGCCAGGTCGTAGAAGTAGACGTCGCAGGACTGGATGATGGCATCCGCCATGTCGACCGCGCCGTGACCGCCTTTTTTCCAGTCACGGTACTTGTGGCTGTGGTTGGGGAGCTGGTAGAAGCCGGGACAGAATTTTTTCTGCTGCGGGTTGAACAGTCCTACCTCCAGACCGCCGAGGCCGATAAACGGTTTTACCGTCGAGCCGGGTGGGTACTGGCCGCGAATGGCGCGGTTGAACAGGGGCTTGTCCTCGGAGGTCTGCAGCGCGTTATAGTCCTGGGTGGAGATCCCCTCCACGAACAGATTGGGGTCGAACCCGGGCTTGCTGACCAGGGCCAGGATATCCCCGTTGCGGGGATCGATTGCCACCGCAGCCCCGTTGTCCTCACCGAACGCCTCCATGGCGACACGCTGCAGGGTGGCATCCACTGTCAGGTGCAGGTCCATGCCGGGGGAGGGCGGCGTGCTCTGCAGGACACGGATCACCCGGCCGAGGGCGTTGACCTCAACCTGCTGCAGCCCCACCTCGCCGTGCAGGGTCTCTTCGTAGTACTTCTCAATGCCGTTTTTTCCGATATGGGCGGTTCCGGAGTAGGCAGAGGCATCGATGGTCTGCAGCTCCTTCTTGTTGATGCGTCCCACGTAACCCAGGATGTGGGCGGTAACGTCTTTCAGCGGGTAGTCCCGCAGCAGCTTGGCCTCGATCTCCACGCCCGGAAACAGGTGCCGGTTGACCGCGAAGCGGGCCACCTCCGCCTCGCTCAGCTGGACCCGGATCGGTATGCTGTCGAAGCGGCGCTGGTGACTTTTCAGGCGGTTGAAGCGCTTCAGGTCGTTATCACTGATCGGGATCAGCTGCTTCAGCTGCTCGATGGTCTGTTCCAGATCCCTGACCCGCTCCGGCGTAATCTCCAGGCTGTGGGTGGGAAGGTTCTGCGCCAATATGATCCCGTTACGATCATAGATGAGGCCACGGGTGGGAGGCAGTGGCTGCACCTTGACCCGGTTGTCCCGGGACAGGGTGGTGAAGTGGTCGTGATCGATGATCTGCAGTTGCGCCAGGTGGAACACCAGCAGCAGCAGTGGCGCCACCACCAGCACTACCGCGGAGAGGGCGCGTGCCCGGAACAGGCGGCTCTCGCGCAGGTAATCTTTCAGGGTGCTCTGGTACATGTTCAGCTGACCTGGAATTTTCGCCGCAGGTCGCGCAGGATGATGAAGATCCAGGGCCACAACAGCATGCCGACCAGTGGCGGTGCCCAGTAGGATAGAGGTGGCGTGGGCTGGCTGAGCGCCCCCATCACCCATAGCGAGAGCAGCTTCTCCGTCAGCAGCAATACCAGGATGGTCAGCGACTGTTGCCACAGTGGAAAGAGCCGGATCCGCAGGTGAAGTTCCAGCACGATGTAGGCGATCAGTGCCAGTGACAGGGCGTGCTGGCCCAGCAGGGTGCCACTCAGTACATCAACCATGATGCCGACCAGCCAGCCGACCCCGACCCCGACCCGCTGCGGCAGCGCCAGGGTCCAGTAGATCAGTACCAGGGTGTACCACTGGGGCCTGAGCATCTGCGCCCAGTCCGGCAGCGGCAGGATGGTGAGCAGGAGCGCGATGGCGAACGAGAGCAGGATGATCAGGCCGCCGCGACGGGGGGAGAGGGTCATTGTGCCGCCTCCCGAGGGGTATCCGCGGGGGGCGCTCCGGTCTCTTCCGATGGTGCCTCTACGGGGCGCGCCGGTGTCTCCGGCCGGGCAGGTTCCTCGTCGGTCAGCGGCGGATTCAGGGTCCACACCAGCAGCGCCTCCCGGGCCCGTTCCAGGTGTGCACTGGGTTGCGCCTTGATGCGGGCGAAGGGCTCACCCGGTTCGCGTACCACCGAGGTGACCACGGCCACCGGGTAGCCGGAGGGAAAGCGCCCCCCGAGGCCGGAGGTGACCAGCAGGTCCCCCTCTCTGATGTCGGCATTGTTGGGCAGATTGGGTAGCTCCAGCTCGTTGATGCGACCGGTGCCGATGGCCACGGTGCGCAGGCCGTTGCGGTTGACCTGGATCGGCAGGGCGTGGCTTGCGTCTGTGATCATCAGTACCGAGGAGGTGAAGCGGTTGACGTGGATGACCTGGCCCATCACGGCGTTGGCGTGCAGTACCGGCTGACCCTTGTAGATGCCGGAGCTGGAGCCCTTGTTGAGCAGAACCAGCTGGCGATAGGGGTCCATGTCGACCGCCACCAGTTCGGCAATCAGCACCCGGTCGCCGATCTTGAAGGAGGAGTCGAGCAGGTCCCGCAGGCGCATGTTTTCCGCCTCCAGCGCCTCCATCTTCTGTTGCCGTCCCTGCAGCAGCAGGTTGCTCCGGCGCAGCTCCCGGTTCTCCTCCTGCAGCCGGTTGCGGGTGGCGAAGGTTTCCGACAGCCAGCGGCCGGTTGAGAGCGGCAGGTTGGCCACGTACTGCAGGGGATAGATCGCGGTTGAGAGGACCGATCTGACCGATTCCAGGTGGTGCTGGCGGTGGTCGATGACCATCAGAACGAGCGAAAGCACCGCGGCGAGCAGCGCGCGGACGGCAATCGACGGGCCTTGTGTAAAGATCGGCTTAATAGGGGATCAGCCTCTTCTCTCTTGATCGTTGCCAGTCGGCATTCACTCCAGTGCAAACAGCAGCTCGCCGCCCCGTTCGTCGAGCATTTCGAGGGCCCTGCCGCCGCCCCGGGCCACGCAGGTGAGCGGGTCCTCGGCAATCAGGACCGGAAGGCCGGTCTCCTCTTCGAGAAGCCGGTCGATATCTCTCAGCAGGGCGCCGCCCCCGGTCAGGACAATGCCACACTCCGCAACATCCGCGCCCAGTTCCGGCGGGGTCTGTTCCAGGGCGGCCTTGACCGCGCCGACAATCCCCGACAACGGCTCCTGCATCGCCTCCAGAATCTCGTTGCTGCTCAGGGTGAAGCTGCGCGGGATGCCTTCGGCCAGGTTGCGGCCCTTGATCTCCATCTCCTTCACCTCGTTTCCGGGGAAGGCGGAGCCGATCTCCTTCTTGATCCGTTCGGCGGTCGCCTCGCCGATCAGGGTTCCGTAGTTGCGGCGCACGTAGTTGATGATCGCCTCGTCAAAACGGTCGCCACCGACCCGTACCGAGTTGGAGTAGACGATGCCGTTGAGGGAGATGATCGCCACCTCGGAGGTGCCACCACCGATGTCCAGAACCATCGAACCGCGGGCGTCGTTGACCGGAAGGCCGGCACCGATGGCGGCCGACATCGGTTCCTCGATCAGGTACACCTCCCGGGCTCCGGCGCCGGCCGCCGATTCGCGGATGGCTCGCCGCTCCACCTGAGTGGAGCCACAGGGGACGCAGACCAGAACCCGCGGACTGGGGCGGATCAGCTTCGCTTCGTGGACCTTGTGGATAAAGTGCTGCAGCATCTTTTCGGTGACCGTGAAGTCGGCGATGACGCCATCTTTCATCGGTCGGATGGCGGTAATGTTGTTGGGGGTGCGTCCGAGCATCCGCTTGGCCTCTTCACCCACCGCGGCAACGGATTTTCCGCTGCCCGGACCGCGGTCCTGGCGAATTGCGACAACGGAAGGTTCGTTCAGCACGATGCCTTGGCCACGTGCGTAGATCAGGGTATTGGCCGTTCCGAGATCGATCGACAGATCGTTGGAGAAGAGCCCGCGTATGCGTCTAAACATTGCGAATTTGATGTCCCGTGAGGTGAGT
>JAPHTA010000237.1 GCA_026196475.1 Sedimenticola sp. | reverse complement strand
CGCAGCAGGCTGCCGCTGTTCATGCGGTAGACCAGGAACAGGATCAGGAAAGAAAACAGCAACAGGCCACCGGAGAGCAGGTGTGCCTGGCCGTACTCCAGCGCCTCCACGTGGTCGTAGATTGCAATCGACAACACCTGGGTCTTGCCCGGAATATTGCCGCCGATCATCAGTACCACGCCGAATTCCCCGATTGTATGTGCAAAACCGAGCGTCGCAGCGGTGATGAATCCCTGACGCGACAGGGGCAGCACCACGCTGAAAAAGCGGTCCATGGGAGTGGCGCGCAAGGTGCTGGCTGCCTCCAGGGTGCGCCGGTTGATGGAGGAGAAGCTGTTCTGTAAAGGCTGTATCACGAAGGGCATGGAGTAGAGCACCGACCCGATCACCAGCCCGCTGAAGGTGAAGGGCAGGCGTCCTCCGCCGAGCGATTCCCAGGGGCCGCCAATGATCCCGTTGGGTGAGAGCGCCACCAGCAGGTAGAAACCCAGCACCGTGGGTGGCAACACCAGGGGGAGGGCTACCAGGGTCTCCAGCGGGGTTCGCAGGCGCGAACGGGTGCGCGCCAGCCACCACGCCAACGGGGTGCCCAGCAACAGCAGCAGCAGGGTGGAGACGAAGGCCAGCCGCAGTGTCACCCAGAGCGCGGCCAGGTCGGCTGCTCCCATCATGCCGTTACGGCCACTGTTGCAGATGGTCGGTCAATGATCGACCGGTCGACGCCCTGCGGCGTCCAATCGCAGGCGTTGACCTCACCAGCAGATGTGCCGGCGACCCATCCTGGCGTTGACTCATTAGGCTGCATGTCGGATCCGTTTCGGGGTTTTCGTTATTGTACTGATAAAGGGATAATTCGCCTATCATAGAGAAATGTCCGGTATACAGGAGTTTTCATGACACTGCGTGAACAGCTGGTTCAGTACTATCGCTGGTTGAGAGTCCACGGCAACAACGACTCCCATAGCGGGAACGCCTCGGTGCGGGAGGGGGACCGCTTCTGGGTGACCCCCTCTGGCGCCTGCGCCGATACCCTGACGGTAAACGACCTGGTTCCCTGTTCGGTGGAGTCGGGATGCGGGGCGGGGGCCTCCCTGGATGGTCCGTTGCACCAGCAAGTCTACCAGTTGAATCCACGGGCCACGGCGGTACTGCACAGCCACGGCCCCTACACGGTAGCGGCAACGCTGAATGGGGAGGACTTTGTTCCGCTGGATTTCGAGGGGCAACTCTACTTCCCCCGGGTTCCGGTAATCACCATTCCCTACGAGGAGTATGTGCAGGCTGCCCCCGCCGCGGTTGCCACCAGCCTGGCGGAAAACCGCATTGCGGTGGTAAGAGGGCACGGTGTCTACGCCGTGGGTGAGACCCTGAACCTGGCCTACAAGTGGAGCTGCTCGCTGGAACTGTCAGCCAGGACCGCCTGTATCGCCCGCCAGATGGGCACCGCCTGAACGGGTCTTATCATGTGCCAGCTGCTGGGAATGAACTGCAATGTGCCGACTGACATCTGCTTCTCGTTTGAGGGGTTTGCCCGTCGTGGCGGTGATACCGATGAACATAGTGATGGCTGGGGGATCGCTTTTTTCGAGGGCAAGGGGTGTCGTACCTTCATGGATGTACAGCCCTCCGCGGAGTCGGTGGTCTCGGAACTGGTGCGGCACTACCCGATCCGTTCCATGAACGTGATCGCCCATATCCGCAAGGCGAGCGTGGGCGAGGTGAAACTGGAGAACACTCACCCCTTTGTTCGCGAGCTGTGGGGGGAGTACTGGGTGTTTGCTCACAACGGTGATCTGTTCGGTTATGATCCGCCACTGAACGGACGTTACCGGGCGGTCGGCACCACCGACAGCGAACGGGCCTTCTGCACTATCCTGCAGCGACTCAGCGACGCCTTTGACGAGCGCCCCACGATGCAGGCGATCTGCAACCTGGTGCATGAGCAGGCGCAACGGATTGGAGAAGAGGGAAGCTTCAACTTCCTGCTCTCCAATGGCGATATCCTGGTCGCCCGCTGCAGTACCGACCTTTACTACCTGGTCCGCCAGCATCCGTTTGACAAGGCGCAGTTGAAGGACCTGGACGTAACGGTGGATTTCAACCAGGTAACCACGCCGAATGACCGGGTGGCGGTGATCGCCACCGAGCCGCTAACCCGCAATGAGCGCTGGACCCGGATCGAGCCGGGTCAATGCCTGGTGTTTCGTAACGGTACCGTGGCGTACCGCTACGGCTGAACTTTTTTGGGAGTAAATAATGGGGATTTCATTACAGGACCAGTTGCTGAAGGCGGGTCTGGTGGACAAGAAGAAGGCCAGCCAGGTACGCAAGGAGAAGCAGAAAAAGGCCCGGCAACGAGTGAAGAAAGGTGAGGCCAGGCCGGAGGACGAGGTGAAGCGGGCCGCACGGGAGGCGCGGAAGGCGCAGGCGGAACGGGATCGTCAACTCAACCTGCAGCGCAAGGCGGAGGCCGAGCAGCGAGCCCTGAAGGCGCAGATTCGTCAGTTGATCGAGATGAACCAGGTGCCGCTGGAAGGGGGGGATATTGACTACAGCTTCAGCGACGCAGGGAAGGTGAAGAAGATCCTGGTCAGCGAGGATATTCAGTCCCGTTTGAGCCGTGGAAAACTGGCCATTGCCCGTATCGAAGAGCGTTATGCGGTAGTGCCGATCGGTGTTGCCGACAAGATCCAGCAGCGCGACCAGGAGACCATCGTGTTACGCAATGATGTCAACGAAGTCATGGAGGAGGATGACCCTTATGCCGAGTTCCAGGTACCCGATGATCTGATGTGGTAGTGGGCTACGGCCTACGCGGAGCCCGTTTCAGGCGCTCAGGGGCACGCGCCTGCCCGGATGCTGGGAGTGGTGGCGTACCTCCAGCAACTGCTCGAACTCCAGTATCAGCTGCTTTACCACGTCGCCATCGATGGCACCCTCATGTACCTGTTGCTGCAAAATCCGTTTTGCAGCATCTGCAGTCATGCCCCTGCGATAGGGGCGGTCCTCGGTAATCGCGGTAAAGATGTCCGCCACCGCCACGATTCTTGCGCCCACAGGGATGTCCCGGGTGCGGAACGGGTAGCCCCTGCCGTCCAGCCGCTCATGGTGCAGCGAGGCCCAGGTGTTCACCGTCTCCAGGCCCGGTACGGTGGAGAGGATACGGTGGGTGTAGTAGGCGTGCTGTCGCACCAGCTGCATCTCCTCCCGGGTCAATGCGTCGGGCTTGTCGATGATCTCCAGCGGGACCGCAAGCTTTCCGATGTCGTGCAGGTCACCGGCCACTCTGAGCAGCCCGCACTCCGCCGCTGACATGCCGAGCAGTTCACCCAGTGCCCCGGCGGTGGCGGCAACACCGCTGGAGTGTGTGGCGGTAAAGGGACTGCGATAGTCGATAATGCGTCCAAACAGGCCGCCCAGCCGATGCAATGCATCCAGGTCCAGGATGACTTCACCACGGCCGAAATGTTGACGGATAAGCGGCCCCTTGTCCGGGTAGACCAGGTCCAGCCAGAACGACTCCCGGTCCGAAAGCGACTCGAATGCCTGCACCAGCCGCGGCATGAAGCGGTGCCCCGAATCACCGGATACGGTGCGGCGGATACGGTCGCGCTGCAGCAGAATGTGTTCCCGCGCCTCCGGCAGTACCGCGACCCGGTCGGCCAGGTGGAGGATGTGGCTGGCCACGGGGACCGCCAGACCGTGAAACTGTTCTCCGCGTCCCTGTTCCCAGTTCACATGATGGAAACGGATCGCCTCGGCAGCGGCGCTGAACGGCGGAAAGTCCCGGATCAGGTGATAGCCCTCCTCGCCGTGACGGTGGATATCAGGCAGCAGGGTGTCTGCCGGCAACCTGTAGTTGTCCATGGCGTGGTCCAGCAGGGCCAGCATCTGCGTGGAAGAGACGGTACCGATATCGTGCAGAGCCCCGGCGATAAGGACCTCTTGCACCTGATGGTCGTCGAGCCCGATCTCCTGTGCCAGGCAGGCCGCGATATAGGCCACCCGCAGGTGATGGTCGAGGATCGAGGGGTGCAGCAGGTCCAACGCCCGGGAGAAGCAGAGCACCATGTCTATCAGGTTGACCCTGGTTACTGCGTTCGACATTCAGGAAGCTACCGTTCGGGCGGTCAGGCAGCGTTGTCAAGCAACGGGCTGTCGTGTCGCAGGATCTGCTCCATGCCCGCCATGACTGTCAGGTTGGCCTGTTCCATTGCCGTGAGTGCCTTCAGGGCGCCACTGTAATCGCCTTCGTGGAAGCGGGTAACCGCCTCTCGTGCGCTGTCGTGTACCGCCTGGTGCGGCGTCTCCATCTGCCTGTATCCTGGCAGGCCGGCAAAGTGCTCCTGCCCCTCACCGTCGTAATACCACTGGCCGAGTCGGCACTCACTGGCGTCAGGCAACTGATCCGGCCCGGTGTCGGACGTACCCATCAGTACCTTGTACACCTCCAGCTTCAGGGCCAGTTCCTCGATATTCGCAAGTTCCACGTTGGCCAGCAGGGCGGAGCCGGTTATCGCCCGCTCCATGCGGGACGACAGGTCCATCAGGCGCTCCATGCCGCGCATCGCCTCCTCACTTTCGCCACTGTAACGGCTGACCGCCTCGGCGCCGATGTCCATGCTCGACTTGGCCTGCCGGGTCTCGTTCTGGATCTCGCCCACCAGGCCGGCAATCTCGGCGGTCGCGTTGGAGGTGCGTTCGGCAAGGTTTCGTACCTCGTCCGCCACCACCGCGAACCCGCGACCCTGTTCCCCGGCCCGGGCCGCTTCGATCGCGGCGTTCAGGGCCAGCAGGTTGGTCTGGTCGGCAATATCCCGGATCAGTTGTACGATACCGCCGATCTGGCCCGCCAGCTGCATCAGGCCGTCGACACTGACCGAGGTCTCCCGGATGCGGCCGAACATCCGGTTCAGGTTGTCGGCGATCGTCTCCGAGGCCCGGCGGCTTGCGTCGGACTCCGCCTGGGCGGTCATGGCGGATGCCTTCTCCTGGTTCAGGGTGCTGGCGAGGCCTAGGAAGGATCGACTGATATTGTCGATGGACTGTCCGAAATTGGACAGGTTGGCAAAAATTCCCTGGTGCAGCGACTGTCGTGCCTGCACCCGGTCCAGCGCTTCCTGCAGCGCCTGGTTGCGTGATTCAGCCGCTGACAGCTGCTGTTGAAGGGTCTCGTGATTCTGCTTCAGCCGTGTATGTTCGCTGCGCAGGGTGTCCAGTTCCTGTCTCTGCCTGGAAAAAAACATTCGCCTTACCTCGCTGCCACTTCGCCAACCGTTAATTGTTGTATTTAAAATGCTTGTTTAATGTAACGTTGTTCGGGAAGATAATCAATATTCAATATGCATATTATAAGGCGCGAATGGGGAGACTCTCGCCGGTTGTCGGCGGAGGTCGGGGTGCCGGTTTTGTTCGAGGGGTTGAGGCGGGAAAACTGATCTTTGAATGGTTCGCGCGGGACGCCGCTCCCAGAGTTGTGGATCGCTGTTTATCTGCGAAAAAAAGCCGGGCCACAAGGGCCCGGCCTATTACAGGATCCAGCCAGTGGATCAGCCGAGCAGGCGGGACGCCTGTTCCGGCCAGCCGGAAGTATCGTAGCGGCTGTTGCGCGGGTCGATCGCCACCAGGCGCTGGCGGATGCCGGCCGCACCCAGTTCCACTATCTGGGCGTAGGAGGAGATTCCGGCCTGTCCAAGCAGGTCCGCCAGCTTCGGACCAATACCCTTGATGGCGGTGAGGTCGTCAGCCGCTGTTGCACCGACCGTCGGTTTCTCCGGTTCCGGCGTCCTGGCAGTCGGTGCCGGATTTGATGCGGCCTCGGCGCCGGCCGGTGCCGCAATGTCGTTCAGGGTACGCTTCACGTAGCTGCCCGGGGCATCCTCAATCAGGCGCATTCCCCGTTCTCCGGGATGGCGTGCCGCCACCTGATCATCGGAAAGCTGCTTGACCCAGCGATCCCACTCCGGCCACCAGGAGCCGTCTACCACGTCAGCGGAGACCGCCCAGGCCTCCGGGTTGTCCGGCAGCTGGTCGGTCACACGGTAGTTGTACTTGCCGGCGGCTGGCGGATTAATGATGCCGGCGATATGCCCGGATCCACCCAGGATGAAGCGGGTGTCTCCGGAGAACAGCTTTGCCCCGGCATAGGTGGATTTCCAGGGGGCGATGTGATCCTCCACCGCGGAGACGAAGCAGACCGGGATATCCACCTTCGAGATATCAATCGGCACGCCGTCGATGCTGACACCGCCCGGCTTGGAGAGATTGTTCTCAAGGTACAGGTTGCGCAGGTACCAGGTGTGCATCTTTGCCGGCATCCGGGTCGAGTCCGAGTTCCAGTAGAGCAGGTCGAACGGTCGCGGATCGTTGCCCAGCAGGTAGTTGTTGATGTAGAAGGACCAGATCAGATCATTGGCCCGCATCAGGTTGAAGGTGCCGGCCATCTGGGTGCCGTCCAGGTAGCCACTATCGTTCATCCTCTTCTCCAGGTTGGCAAGCTGCTCCTCGTCGATGAAGACGCCCAGTTCACCCGGGTCGGAGAAGTCGATCATGGTGGTGAAGAAGGTGGCGCTCCTGACCCGCTGGTCCCCCTTCGCCTTCATGTAGGCGAGGGTGGTGGCGAGCAGCGAGCCGCCGATGCAGTAGCCGATCATGTTGATGTCGGATTCGCCGGTGGCCTGCTCGACCACGTCCACCGCGGTCATAACCCCCTCGGTGACGTAGTCTGAGAACTCGGTATCGGCGTAAGAGGTGTCCGGATTGACCCAGGAGACCACGAACACGGTGTGGCCCTGGTCCACCAGCCACTTGAGCAGAGAATTTTTAGGCTGCAGGTCCATGATGTAGTACTTGTTGATCCAGGGAGGGATCACCAGCAGCGGGCGTTTCAGTACCTTGTCGGTGGACGGGGTGTACTGGATCAGCTGGAACATGCGGTTCTGGAACACCACCTTGCCCGGAGTGGTGGCCACGTTTTTGCCCAGCTCAAAAGCCGTGGTGTCGGTCATGCGGATCCGCAACTCGCCCTTGCCTGCCTCCAGGTCTTCCAGCATGTTTTTCAGACCATGCACCAGGTTGGCACCCTTGGTCTCGATGATCTTTTCGACCACGGCCGGGTTGGTGGCGGCAAAATTGGTCGGCGACAGGGCGTCCAGGTAGCGTTCGGTGAAAAATTCCACCTTTTCGGCGGTGTGCTCGTCCAGCCCCTCCACGCTCTGTACCTGGTCACGCATCCATTTCGACATCAGCAGGTAGGACTGCTTGATGGCATTGAAGGCGGGTTGCTCTTCCCACCCCTCGTGGCGGAACCGGCGATCACCCTTCTCCTCCTGGATCACCGGCTGCTCCGGCACGCTACCCGCCAGCAGGCTGCTCATCGACTGCTGGTAGAGCTCCATCGATTTCTGCAGAAAGGAGATATTGGCATCGATCGCTCTCTTCGGATCTTTCGCCAGGGCGGCAAACCATTCGGCCGAGGACTGCATCAGGTTGAAGGGATCCAGATCCATGTGGTCATAGGAGTTGGCAAAATTGGCCATGATCTCCTCGACCTGTCTGAAATTCTTCTGCAGCTCAGCGGTTGCCGATGCAAAGCCCAATGTATTGACCTCTGACTGGTCAGGTTTTGACATGCTCTTCTCCTGTTCCTTTAGTTCTACAGATCCAGTAACCGTTCCCGCCCGGAGCGGAGTGACAGGTTATTTTACCTTGGCGATCGTTTCCTTCAGCTCCTGCAGGCTTTCGGAGATCCGCTTGTTGACCTGGTCCGAGATCGACTCCTGGGTCTCCTTGATCATGCTGCTGATTTCATTCGAGTTTTTAAGCGCCTTGTCAAACGCCTGCTGGAGCAGTTCCACTTGTTTTTCGGAGACCTGCTGAGGGTCGCCAGAATCAGCCAGTTTTCCCGCCGCCTCGGTCAATTCCGCAATGGTCTCCTGCAGCATAGCAGCCTGGCGCTGGACCAGTGCCTGGGAGCCGGCCAGCATCGCCTGGTTGGTGGACATAAGAAGCTCCATGTTTTTGCGCTGGTTCTCGGCCAGGACCTGGGGGTTGATGCCGGGAATGGATTTTCCAGCGAATGCCTCCTGCATCTGGCGCGTCAGGGCCTGCGGGTCAAAGCCTGCAAACAGGTTGGAGAGATCAAACGGATTCTTTGTTGCCATGGGTGCTACCTCATAAGGTTGTCGGATCACAAATTCGCCGATCCGGTTTACACGGGGCCGGAAAAGAATACGGCCCGGCTTCGGCGCCTGGTGCAGTACAGCTGGTAATGGTGTACCGAGTGCATGCTATTAGGACGACAGTATCACGAAATTGTGCACTGCACAATATTTACCTGATTTTTCAACTTCCACCGGTTTCGGCGCAGGTAGCTTCAGCCGGTTCCAAGGTACGCCTCCCGCGATCCCTGTACTTGGCCTGTTCAATCTGGAGCCTGGATCAATAGTCTGTTAACACATTGTTACAGAATTATTTATTGTACGACCGGAAAGTTCGAGTTGGTCAGGTTTCAGGCGTGTTGCGGTTACCGGGGGCGGATCATCGGAATCCTCTGTTCACCCCTTGAGTATGGGTTGTGCGGTGCACAAAAAATGCTTGACAAACCGGGGTCGACCCCCTTATGCTGCACCGCAATATATTGCAATGCACAATTTCTTTAGGGAGAAATCGCATGAACAACCCCGCTGACAATCTGGAAACCATGAAGCAGTTCGG
>JAPHTA010000336.1 GCA_026196475.1 Sedimenticola sp. | reverse complement strand
GATCCGCCGCGTACCCAAGTAGACCGCCGGCAAGCGTCCGGTGGCGGAGTGAAGCCGCTTATGACCTTTGAATCCCCGATCACCATCGCCCTCTCCAAGGGGCGCATCTTCAAGCAGACCCTGCCGCTGCTGGCGCATGCCGGCATTCACCCGCTGGATGACCCGGAGACCAGCCGCAAGCTGATCATGGATACCAACCATCCCAACGTGAAGCTGGTGATCATCCGTGCCACCGATGTGCCGACCTATGTACAGTGGGGCGCCGCAGATCTCGGCGTGGCGGGCAAGGATGTTCTGCTGGAGCATGGCGGAGAGGGGCTCTACGAGCCGCTGGATCTGCAGATCGCGCGCTGTCGCCTGATGGTGGCCGGTGCCGCCGATGCCAGCCTGGAAGGCAACCGCCTGCGCATCGCCACCAAGTACGTCAAGTCGGCACGGCGCTACTTTGCCGAGCGTGGCCAGCAGGTGGAGATCATCAAGCTCTACGGCTCCATGGAGCTGGCGCCCCTGGTCGGTCTCTCCGACCTGATCGTCGACCTGGTGGAGAGTGGCAATACCCTCAAGGCCAATGGCCTGGTGCCGCTGGAACATATTGCCGATATCAGTTCCCGCATGGTGGTCAACAAGGCGGCCTGGAAGATGAAACACCCCACCGTGATGCGGCTGCTGGACGCGCTGCAGGAGGCGGTGGTCCGGGCCGCCTGATCCGCGCCACAGTTTGCCGTTCAACCCATTCAATACCCCTGGAACAGAGCATGACCGAGATACGCCAACTCTCCACCACCGACAGTGACTTTCAGCGGCAGCTGGACGACCTCCTGGCCTGGGAGTCGGTCTCCGACGGGGCCGTCAACAGCACGGTCAACGACATCATCGCCAATATCCGTCAGCGTGGAGATGCCGCGCTGCTCGAATACACCAACCGTTTCGACGGCTGGGAGGCGGCAGGCGCGGGCGACCTGGAGGTGCCACTGGCGCGCCTGCAGCAGGCCTGGGAGGCCCTTCCCCCGGCGCAGCAGGAGGCGCTGCAGGCGGCCGCCGAGCGGGTTCGTCTCTACCACCGGAAGCAGAAGGTCGAGTCCTGGAGCTACCGGGAAGAGGATGGCACCCTGCTGGGTCAGAAGGTGACGCCGCTGGATCGGGTCGGGCTCTACGTGCCGGGCGGCAAGGCAGCCTACCCCTCGTCGGTGCTGATGAACGCCCTGCCGGCCAAGGTGGCCGGCGTGGGGGAGTTGATCATGGTGGTGCCGACCCCCGGTGGCGAGTTGAACGAGCTGGTGCTGGCGGCGGCGCATATCTGCGAGGTGGACCGGGTATTTGCGATAGGTGGTGCCCAGGCGGTGGCCGCGCTGGCCTACGGCACCGAATCGGTACCGCCCGTGGACAAGGTGGTGGGGCCGGGCAACATCTACGTGGCCACCGCCAAGCGGGCGGTGTTCGGCCAGGTGGGCATCGACATGGTGGCCGGCCCGTCGGAGATCCTGGTTATCTGTGACGGTAACACCGATCCCGACTGGGTGGCGATGGACCTCTTCTCCCAGGCGGAACACGACGAGGATGCCCAGTCGATCCTGCTCTGTCCCGACGCCGGATTCGTGGCACAGGTAAAGCGGAGTATCGATCGCCTGTTGCCGACCATGGAGCGGGAGCCGATCATCGCCACCGCCCTGAAGGAGCGCGGGGCACTGATTGCCTGTCGCGACATGGAGGAGGCGTGCCGTATCTCAAACCACATCGCACCGGAACACCTGGAGCTGTCGGTGGAGGATCCGGAGGCGCTGCTGGAGCGCATACAGCACGCCGGTGCCATCTTCATGGGGCGCTACACCTCGGAGCCGCTGGGGGACTACTGCGCCGGGCCCAACCACGTGCTGCCCACCTCCCGTACCGCGCGCTTCTCCTCGCCGCTGGGGGTGTACGACTTCCAGAAACGCTCCAGCCTGATCATGGTGTCGGCCGACGGGGCGGACACGCTGGGGCGTACCGCCTCGGTGCTGGCCCGTGGCGAGGGGCTGACCGCTCACGCCCGCTCCGCCGAGTACCGCCTGAAGGGAGGCGCCGACAGCGATTGATGCCGCCTTCGCGGCCCCTCGTTGCCACGCCCTGCATCCCCGTCGCCCCTCGTTCCCACGCTCCGCGTGGGAACGCATACCTCCCCGGGCAGGTAGAACTCTTCTCGTTCCCACGCTCTGCGTGGGAACGCCTACCCGCTGCACCCGAAGCCCCTCTACTACTGACGCGGATCCATGCGCGGCCGCTCGCTGACCTCCACCTCCCGTTCGAACGCCTCCCGGCCACGCCAGCCGGCGATGCGAACCTTCTGGCCCGGAGTGATGCCGGCGATAATGTTCAGCACATCGTGAGAGCTTTGCAATGCCTTGCCGTCGATAGTCTCGATCACGTCACCCGGCGCGATGCCGGCGCGGTCGGCGGGCCCCCCCTCCAGCACGCCGGATACCAGTACCCCGCGTCGATCGTCAAGGTCGAACGATTCGGCCAGCTCCGGGGTGATATCCTGGCCGGCAATACCGAGCCAGCCGCGTACCACCCGGCCCTTGTTGAGTATCTGCTCCATTACCCCGGTGGCCAGGGTTACCGGAATCGCAAAACCGATGCCGTGAGAGCCTCCACTCTTGGAGAAGATCGCGGTGTTGATGCCGACCAGCTCACCGTGGGCGTTGATCAGGGCGCCGCCGGAGTTGCCGGGATTGATCGCCGCATCGGTCTGGAT
>JAPHTA010000227.1 GCA_026196475.1 Sedimenticola sp. | reverse complement strand
GGATGCAGAAGTACAAGGCAAAGAACGTCATCGACACGGTGGTCTATCGCGGCGGTGACGCGATTGCCGGCTGGGTCTATGCACTGCTCGCATCGGCCGGGGTCGGCACCGGCGGGATCGCCCTGCTTGCGGCCCCCCTGGCCGGCCTCTGGGCCCTGGTCGGCTACCGCCTGGGTCGCGCCCAGCAGAGGATTATTCAACAACAGCAGACGGAGCAAGGTCATGAACCGAAAGATACCGTTGTCGCAAACTGAATGGTGTATCAGCCGGCGCCGCTTTATCCGGCTGGCCGCAGTCGCCGGAATGCTCGGCGCCCTCGGCCCGGCGGCAGTGCGCAGCGAGAGCTCGCCACTGATCCGACGACCGATTCCCTCCAGCGGAGAACTGCTGCCGGTGGTCGGGCTCGGCACTGCCCGCACATTCGATGTCGATACTGCTGACAGTGCTGCCCTGGCACCCCTGCGCGATGTACTGCAGGCGTTTTACCAGGGTGGCGGGCGCCTGGTGGACAGCTCGCCAATGTACGGCAATGCGGAGTCAGTGGTGGGTCGTCTCGCCGCCGACCTGGCGATTGCAGATGAGCTGTTCATGGCGACCAAGGTCTGGACCCGGGGGCGCGAGGCCGGCATCCGGCAGATCGAGCGCTCGGCCCGGCGCATGGGCGGCGGCCCCCTGGAGCTGGTTCAGGTGCACAACCTGCTGGATACCGAGACCCACCTGGATACCCTGGCCGGCTGGAAACGGGAGGGGCGTATCCGCTACCTGGGCATCACCCACTACACCGATAGCGCCCACGATCGCCTGGCCAGGCTGTGCCAGACCCTGCCGCTGGATTTTGTCCAGTTCAACTACAGCATCCTGGAACGCAACGCCGAGCAGCGCCTGCTACCGGCCGCTATCGACAACGGTGTCGCCACCCTGATCAACAAGCCGTTCCTGCAGGGCAGCCTGTTTCGGCGGGTACGGGGTGAGCCCCTGCCGGGCTGGGCTGCTGAGATGGGCATCGCGAGCTGGGGCCAGTTCTTCCTGAAATTCATCATCGGCCACCCGGGCGTGACCTGCGTGATACCCGCCACCAGCAAACCGAAGCACGCGCGGGATAATATCGCCGCCGCCCACGGCGAGATTCCGGGATCCCGCGAGCGGCAGCGGATGGCCGATCACATCGCCCGCCTGTAACGGCGGGCGAGACGAAGCCGGCCTGGTCGATCCGTTCAGACCCGCTTGTCCATGAACTGATCGACCAGGGCGTCCAGGCGAATGATCGACTGCACGATCTCGTCTGTCGCCGTGGCACTTTGTGAGGCACCGACCGCGGTATCCTCCGAGACCTGGCTGATGCTGACAATACTCTTCTGGATATCCTCCGCCACCGCGCTCTGTTCCTCGGCGGCGGTGGCCACCTGCAGGTTCATGTCGCTGATCCGGCTGATGGTCTCGCCCAGAGAGTGCAGTGTATCACCGGCGCGGGCCGCGATATCGACGCAGTTGGCTGAGCTGTTCTGGCTGCGGTCCATCACCTGGACCGCCTGCTTCACCCCGCCCTGCAGGGAGTCGATCATCTTCTCGATCTCCTGGGTGGAATCCTGGGTACGGCTGGCCAGGGTGCGCACCTCGTCCGCTACCACCGCGAAACCGCGTCCCTGCTCGCCGGCCCGGGCCGCCTCAATGGCGGCATTGAGCGCCAGCAGATTGGTCTGCTCGGCAATCCCCTTGATCACCGCCAGGATGTTGCCGATGTTCTCGCTGTAGCTGGAAAGCTCCATGATCACGCCCGCGGACTCGCGAATCTCGTCGCTCAAGCGGTGAATGGCTGAAATCACCTCCTCCACCACCGCCTGCCCGGCCTCGCTCTCGCGTCGACTCTCCTCGGTCTGCTCCGCGGTCAGCGCCGCGTTACGCGCCACCTCCTGCACCGTGGCCGACATTTCGGTCATGGCAGTCGCGGCCTGCTCTATCTCCGCCTGCTGGGTGGAGACACCCTGGCTGGTGCGCTGTGCCGCCTCGGCGGTCACACCCGCTGTCTCGCGCAGTATCCGGGTGGTGTCGGAGAGCCGTCCGATCACTCCGTTCAGCTGGGAGCGACGCATCCGCATGGCGGTGAGAACCTGGCCGAACTCGTCATCCCGTCCGGTGTAGACCCGGCTCATTAGCGGATTGTCAAAGACACTCCTGGCGCGCCGCACCAGGGCCGCCATGGGCCGCATCAGGAGCGTATTGGACAGCACCACCAGGCCGAGGCTCAGCAGCCAACCGACCAGGCCGTAGGGTTGCAGTGCCGCGACCAGGCTGCACAAAACCGCAGGCAGCAGTGACAGCAGGTTACCCAGGACCAGAAGATTGCGCAGGCCGATCCGGGCCCGCAGGCTGCGCGGTACCGCCTTGCCCTCCAGTAGGCGCTTGTAGAGCGGCTTCGCCCGCTCCACCGAGGCCTGCTCCGGCTTGTAGCGCACCGACTGGTACTCCACCGTCTTGCCGTCCCGCTCGATCGGCGTCACCATGGCATCGACCCAGTAGTAGTCGCCGTTCTTGCAGCGGTTCTTGACCAGCCCCATCCACGGCTTACCGGACTGAACCGTACTCCAGAGGCTCTCGAACGCCGCCGGAGGCATGTCCGGGTGACGCACCACGTTGTGGTTTTTACGTAGAAGCTCCTCCTCTTCAAACCCGCTGATACTGATGAAGTCGGGATTGATATAGGTGATCGCCCCTTTCAGGTCGGTGGTGGAGAGGATGTTGGCATCGATGCCGAACTTCTTTTCCACATCGGTAACGGGATGGTTTATTTTCATTGCTTATCGACTCGCCTGGTGACCGGTTGAAAGATTGTCTGACACGCTGCACTGAGCCGTGGCCTGTATCAAGGCCATCGGCCCTGAACGGAGAAAGTTGATGATTTTCTGACATTTTTAGACCTAATCCTTGATCTATGTCAAATCATTAAACGCCTTGAAAAACCACTTTTTTTACCTGCCTGAAGCCCGTCAGACGGCCAAATGAGCCCCCTGCGGAGCATCTCCCGGCGCCGCTCAACATGATCCCGGACCGCTGCTATGGCAGCGTGGCCCGGAGATGCTAAATTCAACCTATGACCACCCTTCAGCGCTATGTCAGGCGTCCCGACCGGGCCGTTACCGCCCTCCGGCTGAGACTGGAGACCGATGGCCTGCGTTACCGCAAGTGGGGGGCGGAGCAGCTCTGCCGTCCCGGCGACTGGCTGGTGGACAGCGGCGGGGATGTCTATAGCGTGGCTGCCGATGTCTTCGAGCGTACCTACCGTGAGGTCAGCCCCGGCCGCTATATCAAGACCACGCCGGTGTGGGCCTGCCAGGCAACCTCGGAGGGGGCCCTGGAGACACGGGAGGGGGAGTCGCACTACCGGGCAGGTGATTTCCTGGTATTCAACAACGCGGACCAGAGCGACGGCTACTGCATGAGCCGGGAGCGCTTCCTCTCTCTGTACCAGCCGGATAGCGGGGCCTGACCACCGGCAACCGCTTTGCCCGATTGCCAGGAGGCAGCCAGATGGACCTTGCCACACTCAGCCGGGATCCACGTATCCGGCGCATACTCACCCATCCGGAGGATGACGCTGCCGACTGGCGTTCGGTCCTGGCCCGTTTCCTGTCGCGGGACGTTCAGTTTACCCGACACTCCGCCGGCGAGGCGGCCATCAGCGCACTGCAGCGGCTGATGGTCTTTCTCGGCTACTCCACCGCCTCCAGCGGCGCCTTCCTGATCGACGGCGACTTCGGCCGCGGTACCAACCGGGGCCTGGCCCAGTTCATCCACGACCAGCAGCTGGCGGGCGCCCCCTCCCGCGACCAGCTCTGCTACCCGTGCCGCTGGAACAGTGCGCGGCGCCTGATCGTCAGCATCCCGGAGGTCGCGCTAGACCCTCCCACCCTGCAGGCGATGCTGCTTGCCGCCCTGGTTGCCTGCGAGCAGGGACGGGTGATGTCGGGGGATCTCCAGTTGGCGCTGTTCCATCTCGACGCGTTGCACCGGGGCCGCTTCCTGACCTGCCGGGAGATTCTCGAGCGCTACGGCGATTCAGCCATCGCGGCCGCCCGCCGCAACGGGGCAATACGCCCGGAGTGGGTGCTGGCCATCATCCGACAGGAGAGCGCCGGCATCATCCGCCCCCGTTTCGAGCAGCACTACCTGTCGCGCCTGGGTCGGGAGCAACCGGAAATCGGCCTGCGGGAGTTGCGGATGCAGTCGATGAGCCTGGGGCTGGGACAGATTATGGGCAGCAACTACCGTTCGGTGGGCGCGGAGAGCGCCGACGACCTGTTCTGTGCCCCGCCGGCGCGGCAGGTGGATTTTGTGGCGCGTTTCCTGGTACCGAGACGACAGCAGACCCGAAAGGCAAACCCCGACGCGTCGGACTTTCACCGGGTTGCGCGCTTCTATAACGGCCCGCAGTACGCCACCCATCACTATCACGAACAGCTGGCCCGCTGGTTCCGGGAGTTCCGCCTGCTGCTCTCATGAATCGGGCGGCCCCGCACCTCCGCGGAGACTTCCGATGCGCAGGAACAGGCGGTCGAACAGCGCCAGGTGCAGGGCCGGCAGCAACCAGCCGAGCAGGCCGATTCCAATCCCGATGGCGGCCCGCCGCAGGATCGAGCGCAGACGGAAAAACTGCATGATGCGCTTGCCCAGTCGCTGCCCGAACAGGGCCAGCACCAGGTATCCCAGCAACAGTACCGCGGCGGCCCCGGCCAGGTTGCCCAGGGTCAGTGCGTCATGCAGCCAGGCCAGCAGGGCCCGGGCCAGCGGCATCTCCATCAGGCTCGCATCCGGCCGGCTGAGCAAACCGTTCACCAGCCAGTAGCCGGCGCCGGACAACAGAACCAGGCCCAGTAACAGGGCCAGGCCACCCAGGGTCCGGCTGAGACGCCACACCTTGAAAAATTTCATGTGCGAGACACCCAGGTGGCGGTCCAGTGTCTCTCCACTGATCGTACCCGTCCCCTCACCCCCCGTCTGCATGGCGGGATCGAGCTGGCGAAAAGCCCAGGGATGGGTAACATCGGTAACCAGCGGGTAGGCGCCGAGCGACCCGGCCGCGGTGGACATGGCGTGGTAGCCGCTGTTCATCAGGGCGAATGCCTCCACATCGCTGAACGAGTCCAGGTCGGTACGCACACTGGCGAGACGGCGCTGAACCGCGCGCCTTACGCCATAGCCGGTGTTGGGGCGTTCAGCCGCCGCTTCCTCCGACGGCAGCCCGCTACCCAGCCAGTTCACCTCGCCGGCCTGCAGCCCCTGGGTCAGGTGGACAGCGGCAACCCCTTTCAGCAGCACACCGGCCTGGCGCGCCTGCAGATCCTCGTACTCGCTGCCCCGGATCCGCCCCATCATCACCGACATGCTGCGCAGAACCGGCCCGAGGATACCTCCGGCCGGGTCATCGTCGCTCTCCAGCTGGCCGCTGGCGTCGCTGACGATCATGACCGAGCAGTCCTGCTCGGTCAGGGCCGCCACCCCCAGGTTGTCGTACACCCCGCCATCCACCAGTCGGACGTTTTTCCCGGGGTAGAGCAGCGGCAGTTCGATCGGCTCGAACAGCCCCGGTACGCAGGAAGAGGCCGCCACCGCGTGGCCGAGCCGGAAATGACGGTAGCGCTCCTGCTGCGCGTCCCGGTAGTACAGGCGCCGCAGGCGGGGACTCTTGTCGATCTCCCGGTTCACGATATTGGGTGACTCCCCCATCCAGCTGGTGGTGAACTGCCAGAGGTGACCACTGTTCAGGGTGGTGGCGTTGAGTACCAGGCGGGGAACCTTGTTGCAGCGCCGCCAGTTGACACTGCCGGGCCGGAAGTCGTCCGCCTCGTCCGGCGGCTGGATCCGTGAACGATCCAGGTAGCGCGGCTCGCCGGCCAGCCCCACGTCGTCGTCGATACGTCGGTAGAGGTGTCGTTCGTACAGCTCGCCCAGGTACTCGGTGCGGGAGTAGGTCGGCAGGAACAGCATCTTGAGGTTGGCCAGGGGATTGGCCAGTACCCGCATGCGCAGGTTCTTCTGCACCCCGTCGAGGAAGTCGTTGATCAGCCGCTGCACCAGCGCCAGGTAGTCTGCCTGCTGGATCTCGTCGTCCCTCAGTCCGCGCTTTTCGGGCTCCCCGGGACGACCGAACTGGATCAGTCGCCGCAGTTCCAGGTAGTAGTGCGCCCCGACAATGGAGCCGCCGGAGACACAGGAGAGCACCTCCAGGTGACGCAGCATATCCAGCTCGGCAAGCCGCGCCAGTACCCCGAGGTGGTAGAAGGAGGCACGGAAACCGCCACCGGAGAGCGCCAGCCCCGCCTTGCCGGCCGCCAGGGTACGGGCCGCTCGGGCCGCCGGTTCGCCCACCAGAGCGGTGACTGCCTGCCACTGCCCACCCAGCTCCGCCTCTCCCTCCGGCGACTGCAGCTGCAGCAGGTGGACCAGCTGTTCCAGGGTGCTTTTCAGCCACCACTCCGGCACCTCTGGCAGGGTACCGGCCCGAGCCAGCAAGCGGTTGGCCGTCGTGCTGTCACCGATTCCGAGATAGGCCTCCGCCAGGGTCACCAGGAGCCAGTAGTGCTCTTTTCCGGTGTGCTCCGGATCCGGCAGCCCCGGGGCCAGGGCGCGAATCACCTCGGTGCGCATCTCCCGTGCGTCGCGACGCCTCACTTCTGCCTGCGTGGCGGCGGATTCGGATTGCCCGGGGCGCAGCTCCAGCCAGGCCAGCAGATCCTGGATGTAGGCCGCGTTTATCGCGGTATAGCCGGCGTCGCCTGTCACCCCGCAGACAAATCCCCGGCGGTAGAAATGGAGTGACTGCTCCAGCCACAGGCGGCGGCCATCAATGCGCCAGCGCCGCTTGTAGAGGGCGCCCACCAGCCCCAGGGTCTCCTGGTCGCGGGTCTGCTCCAGGTCAAACTCAGCCGCCAGCAGTGCCAGCACGCGATCGAATGCCTGCCGTTGCAGCAGGCTGCAGTCCTTGTAGGTGGCCAGGGCCAGGGCCTGAATCAGCGGAACACGTTCCGCACGGGGCATGCCGCTGCGCGCCAGCACCTCGAACAGCAGGCGCCGCGCCCAGTAGTGGAGGTCGATTCCGATCAACTGCCGCGCCAGCTGCCCGGCTTCCGTGGCAGCCACCCGCTCGCCACGTAGTACCGCCTGTACCCGGGCTACAAGCGCCGCCTTGAGCTGCCTGCGATCTTGCATGGTGATCTACGCTCCCTCTGCCACCGGCCACCGCTCGCCCGCGTTATCCGGGCAGCCACGAAAAAAGTATAGTCGAGCCCGTCCGTGCAGACCGGTCGCGTCCGGAGGGTGCCGTCACGGTGCCGCCGTTGGTCTACAATTCCAGGCAGAAGAGACACTTTCCCGGAGGCTGGAAAAGGAAGGAGAGCAGCATGTTCTGCCCTGAATGCGGCACAGAAAATCCGGATGGCGCCCGTTTCTGTGGAAACTGCCGCCATCCGCTGGCGAGCGGCAACGACGCCCCCTCCTCCGGGCCGGTCATCGAGGTCGGTGGCAACCGGGATACGGTCTCTGATGGCCTCAAGTACGGGGTCCTGGCCGGCACCCTGCTGATCCCCTTTATCGGCCTGGTGATGGGCCTCATCTACCTGGCCCAGGGGGCGTCTGAGGCGAAGAAGGAGGTAGGCCGACTCTGGCTCTATGCCAGCATCGGTATCATGGTCTTCTACTTCATCATCAGCGGCGGCATCTAGTACCGGGGCCTGGTAGCGCGATGAACCAGTCCACCGCCTTCATCACCCTGTCCCGCAAAGGCTCCAGTTCGAATCGTCTTCGCCGCTTCGTAATCGAACTGGACGGGCAGGCAATCGGCAGGATCGGGGCCGGCGAGAGCAAGCAGTTCAGGCTGCCGGCAGGACACCACCGGATCGCCATCAGGATGGACTTCTACAAAAGCCCGCCCCTGGAGGTCGACCTGCAACCGAACCGGAACCTGGCCCTGACCTGTGGCGACCGTTCACCGGAGAGCCTGAAAGAGGTGTTCAGCCTGAAGGGGTTGGAGAAGTCGCTCAACTCCCTGGTAAAGCCGGGACAGTACCTGTACCTCGAAACGGACGGGCTGCAGGACCCAGCGGAGAGCTCCCCGCAGCTGCCAGAATCCGACCCGCACCCCACCACCCCGGGACGCCGCTCCGGTCAACCCGCCTGCAGCATCTTCGTCTCCTACCGGCGCGAAGACAGCCGCGAGATCACCGGCCGTATCTGCGATCGGCTGAATGCCGAGTTCGGCCGCGACACCATCTTTCGTGACGTTGACTCGATTCCGGCGGGAGTCGATTTCCGTGAACACATCACTAACACTCTTGGCCACTGCAGTGCGCTGCTCGCCATCATCGGCAATCGCTGGCTGGAGGCCACGAATTCACGGGGCCAGCGCCGCCTGGAGCTGGAAGACGATCCACTGCGGATGGAGCTTGAAACCGCCCTGAAGCAATCGATTCCGGTGATCCCGGTGCTGGTCAAAAACGGCCACATGCCGGAGGCGAACGAGTTGCCGGAGTGCCTGCAGCCCCTGGCCTATCGCAACGCGATAACCATTCCGGCCGAACCCTACTTCCATTACGGGGTCGACCGCCTGATCGAGGAGCTGGAGAAGAGCTCCGCCTGTGGTGGTGAATCAGAAACGGCCGGCAACCCGCACTTCTGCATCCGCTGCGGCAACCCCCTGGCTCCCGGTCATCGCTTCTGCATTCACTGTGGCCAGCCGGTGAAGGGTCCGGCTACTGCACGGTAATCGTCACAATTTCGGACACCACCGGCGGGTCGTGGGGCACATGCCCCTTGTCACCGAGAATCAGCTGCAGGGTGTGCTGGCCTGGCTCCAGGGTCAACTCGGTCTCGGTCTGGCCACCGCCGAAGTGCATGGTCTCCTGGCCCAGGGGCTGATCCATGGCCGGCATCGCCTTGCCATCCACCAGCAGGTGATGATGACCGGTGTTGGCCTTTTCGGTACCGGCCGGCGCCACTCCCATGCCACGCAGCCCGAAATGGACGGTGAAGGTAGCGGGCACCGTCGCACCGTCAACCGGCGAGATGATGTAGACAGCCGCATCCCCGGGAGACGGGGTTCGTGCCATCTCCGCCCACAGGGGGGTGGCGGCCAGCAGCAGTATCAACAGCAGAGGAATTTTTCGAGTAGTCATTGGTCGCTCCTTGAACCGGAAACAGGAGAAAGGGCGCCGCCCCTGGCAAGCACGGAAAACTGTGGGAGCAGCACCGGGTGCTTATAGCCCAGCCCTTTGAGCATAGGCAGTGACAGGCAGACTAACTACGCAAAGTTTGTGTGTGTATTTGCAGGTCGCAAGCGATGGGTCGGGGTCACCCCGGGATGAAACATCCGGACTAGGACTTTCCCTTCAGCAGATCGGCCAGGTCGGCGAAGGGGTTGTGGGTGGTGACCTTCTCCTGCCCGCGTTCATCAGCGGTGGCATCGATGTAGCGCGAATGCTCGTTGTCGTGGCAGTAGAGACAGAGCAGCTCCCAGTTGCTGCCATCAGGGGGATTGTTGTCGTGGTTGTGGTCCCGGTGGTGCACGGTCAGTTCGTGCAGGTTGGCGCGGGTGAACTCCCGGGCACAACGGCCGCAGACCCAGGGGTACATCTTCAGCGCCTTCTCCCGGTACCCCTGCTCGCGCTGGTCACGGGCGCGTCGGGCCTCGGCCACCACCCGGTCCAGTCGGTCGTTCGATCGCTCGTTAGCCATGACTATCGTACCCGCCGTGAATCACTCCCACTCGATCTCAGTGTAGACCCGCTGCGCGTTACGACCGGCCAGGGTGTCGAAATTTTCCAGGTAGCTGAAACGTGACTGGTCCAGGCTGCCGATACTGGCGATATCGCCACCGGCATCGAAGAACTCGCGGACCCGCTTGCGCAGAAAGACCAGGTAGTCGTAGGTGTCCGCCCTGGCCCGGTCCAGGGGACCGGGCTGGCCGTGACCAGGAACCAGAACATCGGGCGTATAAGCGGCCATGGTCTCATAGACCGATATCCAGCTGGCACTGCTGGACTGGGCACCGACACCCAGCATCCGTCCGGTGTAGACGATGTCGCCGCTGAAAAGCACCCGCTTCTGCGGCAGCCAGACGAAGCTGTCGCCCGGGGTGTGGGCCGGGCCGGCATGGACGATCTCGATACGGGTTTCGTCAAGGGTCAGGATGAGCGATTCGCTGAAGGTTTCATCGGCGTACACGGGCTCGGTCCCTTTCAGGCCCGCCTCCCCCACCAGGTTGTTGAGCAGGATCAGCTGGTCCCGGACACGGGCCTTCTGGTCCTGTACCGCCGCCTCGCTGGCGATGATGCGGGCGCCCTGCTCCCGGAAATAGCCGTTGCCGAGCCAGCGGTGATCCTGACCGCCGCTGTTGATCACGGCCACCACCGGCTGGTCGGTGACCTGACGGATTACCCGGTGCAGGCGCTGCGCCCCCTGGTAGCTGCCACCCGGATCGATCAGCACCGCCCCTTCCGGCGTTACCACGAGGCCAAAGGTGGCGTTATTGCCCAGGTTCTCCGGGGTCCGATTGCCCAGCTCGCCGACAACGGCGTAGACATTCTCCGCCACTTTCTGCAGCTGCATATCCTGCGCGGCTACCGAAAAGGAGAGACACAACAGCACCAGGCCGGCGCAGAGAAAACGGAAAAGACCCATGGCAAGACGACTCCTTACGTTGTGGTGGTGCCACGCTGTCTGCGGCACAGCCTACCTTAGCGCACAGGCGGCCAAACACGAAGCACCGACCGCTACTCCTTCAACCGGTCCGGGTGCTCCTCGGCCAGGTAGGCCCGCTCCACCTCGGTCAGCTCCACCCGTTCCACGCCGGTGATCATGGTCTTGATATAGTGCAGCGGGGTCTTGCCGGTGGTGGTCATGTAGATGTGAATGATCACGAAGGTGACCATCAGGAAGGCCGCCGCGGTATGCAGAAAGGCGACGATGAACAGGCCGCCCTCGGCCCCGGGGATTTCGTTCCACAGGTCGTACAGCAGGTAGATGATGCCGGTGAGCCAGAGCGCAGGGCCGATCAGCACCATGAAGGTGAGGTAGGCCAGGCCCTGCAGCGCGTTCTGCTTGCGGCGCAGGGTCTTCTTGTGCGGGTGCTCCTCGCCGAACAGGATGCCCCAGGCGTAGTAGCGGATCACCGCCAGCAGTCCCCGGGTGTGGGGCAGGAACTGGCGCCAGTTGCCGGTGGTGAAGTTCCAGAAGGTGGTGAAGATCCACAGCAGGATCAGGGCCAGGGCGGCGAAGGTGTGCAGCATCACAG
>JAPHTA010000201.1 GCA_026196475.1 Sedimenticola sp. | reverse complement strand
GCCGTCCCTTGCCCTGACAGTGACGACTCAACAGCTGCAGTAGCGGCAAGGTGAAGCCTGCGGTTTTACCGGTACCGGTCTGGGCGCCGGCGAGAATATCCTTCTCCTGAAGGACAACGGGAATGGCTTGACGCTGTACCGGCGTCGGTTCCGTGTAGCCCTGTTCCGAGACAGCACGGAGGATTTCGGCCGACAGGCCGAGGGAATCAAACGACATACGATTTATTGCTCCTGGATGCCTACCCTTGTCCGGGCCAGCCTAGGCAAAACTTATTAATTAATTGGATCGAGGTGTTCCTGAGGGGGTGATACCGCGATGGCGTCGACACAGACCGGGTGTGCCGAACGGGACCATTGTAGACTGTTGACCGGAAAGCACAAGAAAAACCGGCGCTTATTTCATCCGTGCCGAGACGGCGGGCAGAAAAAACCGGCCCACAGGGGCCGGTTGTCATGCTCGCGGATTCCTCGCTCAGTTGTAGAGCAGCTCCGACCAGCGACCCTCCTGGGCCAGCTTCTCCTTGACCGCTGCCCAGTTTTCGCTGGAACCGGCGATCTCGCTGAACACCCGGTCCATTGCCTTCTGTACCTTGGACAGGCCGGCTACGCAGACGTAGGTGTCGGGCTGCTTGATCAGCTCCCAGGCCTCCTCCACGTGGCGATCCAGGGACTGCTCGAGGGCGTCCGCCTCGGTCATCAGGGGGCGACCGGCGAGTCCGCTGTAGGCCTGGAACGTCTCCTCGTCGAAATACTCCTTCAGATCGCTGTTCTGATCGTTCATGTAGAGCATGTCGACCCCGGTACGGGCACCGTAGAAGAGTCGCACCTTGCCCTTCCAGCCGCCACGCTTGCTGTACAGGTGCTGGATGAAGGCCCGGAACGGGGCGATACCGGTACCGACCCCGATCATCAACAGGTTGGCGTTATTGTCGGACGGAACCCGGAACGGGCTCTTGTAGGGTCCGGTAATGGAGATGGACTGGCCCGGTCGCGCATCACAAAGGTAGTTGGAAGCCACACCCGGGTAGCGCTCGCCATTGACCGGATCGATGTAGAAACAGCGTCGCACCAGGATCGAAAACTCGACCCCTTCCTCCGTGGTGTCCGGGCGATCGTTGGCAATCGAGTAGCGGCGCATGTGGTACCTGTTGCCAAAGGCATGGGGTCCCGGCACCACCACGCCGACCGACTGCCCCTCCATGTAGCGAAACGAGGGTTCATTGACCCGTAATACGATGTGCCGCACCTCGTCGGTGGATTCCGGTGTTACACGTCGGCTTTCGATGATCTCGGCGCTCACCGCGGGGCCCAGTTCTGTCTCACTCATACAACTCTCCACACACCTCTGTTATCTCTCTTGGCTTGGAGCCCGGAGCTACTTTCTGCAGCTTGAACCACCGCTGCAGGAGCAGTTGCCGCCGCAACCCCGCTTCTCCTGGTAGGGACCGAACTCTGGATGGCGCCGGGCGAACTCCCGTGCCAGCTGCTGCACCAGGACCCAGCCTACCAGAACCCCCATGATCACGGCACTGGCCAGCAGAAACTTAAGCATGGGACCCTCCCAGGCCGGCAAAGCCCATGAAGGCCAGCGACAGCAGGCCGGCCAGCATCAGCCCCATGGCTGCACCCTGACTGACACTGGGCAGTCTGGCCAGCTCCAGCTTTTCGCGTAGCCCGGCCATCAGCATCAGCGCCACGGTGAATCCTACCCCGGCTCCGGTGCTGAAGGCGAGCGATTGCAGGAAATCGTATTCGCGGAAGGTCTGGAACAGGGCCAGCCCCAGGATCGCGCAGTTGGTGGTGATCAGGGGCAGAAAGATACCCAGCGCACGGAACAACGCCGGACTGAATTTCTTGACCGTCATCTCCACCAGCTGCACGGCGGAGGCGATTACCGCGATGTAGCAGATCAGGCGCAGGAACTCGATCTCGAACTTGACCAGCACCCAGTTGATGCCGTAGGCGGAGACAGAGCTGACCAGCATCACGAACATGGTTGCCAGCCCCATGTTCCAGGCGGTCTCCTTCTTCGCCGAGACACCGAGAAAGGGGCACAGACCGAGGAACAGCGCGAGCACGAAGTTGTTGATCAGTGCGGCGTTGAGAAAGATGAATGTCAGTGAATCAGGATCCATTGGCGACCGCCCCCTCGGCATCCAGCAGTTTCTGCTCTTTGCGCAGTTTCAGATAGTCGAACAGCAGCAGCCATGCGCCCAGTACGAAGAAGCCGCCAGGCGGCAGGATCATCACCACCCAGGGTTCGAAGTTGCTGCTGAATACCTGGAAGCCGAGGATGGTGCCGGCCCCCAGCAGTTCCCGCACCGTGCCCAGACAGAGCAGTGCGATGGTAAATCCGGTCCCCATGCCGATGGCGTTGACGATCGAGGCGCCTACCTTCTGCTTTGAGGCGTAGGCCTCGGCCCGGCCCAGGATCACGCAGTTGGCCACGATCAGCTGGATAAAGGCGCCCAGCGCGTTGTAGAGATCGAGACTGATCGCCTGGATCACGTAGTCGACGATGGTGACAAAGGTGGCGATGATGATGATGTAGGTGGCGATCCGCACCTGCTTGGGAATCACCTTGCGCAGCAGGGAGACCAGGGTGCTGGAGGCCACCAGCACGAACAGGG
>JAPHTA010000139.1 GCA_026196475.1 Sedimenticola sp. | reverse complement strand
TTCGACGTCAACCTGATCGAGGCCAACGAGCGCTATGTCGAGTCCGAGACCATCGAGGCCGGCGACCAGGTGGTGGTGATCGATTCACCCTTCGGCAAGCTGGGTATCGCGGTCTGCTACGACCTGCGTTTCCCCGAGCTGTTCCGCAAGCTGCTCGACCGTGGCATGGAAGTGGCCTGCATGCCCTCCTCCTTTACCGCCATTACCGGAAAGGCGCACTGGGATACCCTGGTCCGGGCCCGGGCCATCGAGAACCTCTCCTACGTGGTCGCCGCCGCGCAGGGCGGCTTTCACATCAACGGGAGGGAGACCCATGGCCACAGCATGATTGTCGACCCCTGGGGCAACATCCTGGCCCAGGTACCGCGGGGAACCGGTTCGGTCAGCTGCAAGCTGGACCTGGGTTATCTCTCCTCCCTGCGCCGCAACTTCCCGACCATAAACCACCGAAAACTCTAGTGCCGGGACGCTGTCTACCCCAGTAACAGCCAATCGGGCGACAGGCACACGCATCCGGCCGAAGGCATCATGAATTCGCGTCCCGCCAGCGGCGGGGCACCGACGATACAACCAGCAGACGAGCGACAACCAGCATGTCAGACCCGATACAGATTGCCCGCGATACACTCCTGATGCCGGCAGCCCTCAGTGATTCAGACCTGGACCGGGTGATGGATCAACTGCTCTCGACCCAGATCGACGCCGCCGATATCTACTTCCAGGCCAGTCGCCTGGAGTCCTGGGTGCTGGAGGATGGCATCATCCGGGACGGCAACCACAACATCGAGCAGGGTGTCGGGGTACGCGCCATCAGCGGCGAGAAGACCGGCTTTGCCTATACCGACGAGATCGCCCTGCCGAGCCTGCTGCAGGCGGGCCAGACCGCCCGCGCCATCGCCCGTGCCGGCAGCCAGGGCAGGATCCGGCTGAACAGTGCTACACCGCACCAGCCCCTCTACGCAGCGACCAACCCGCTACAGAGCCTGGATGAGGCACAGAAGATCGATCTGCTGCGCAAGCTGGATGCCGAAGCGAGGCGCCAGGACCCCCGGGTGAAGCAGGTCATCGCCAGCCTGGTGGCAGCCCATGACGTCGTGCTGGTGGCGGCCAGCGACGGCACCCTGTGCGGCGACGTGCGCCCGCTGGTGCGCTGCAATGTACACGTGATCGTTGAGGCCGGAGGACGCCGCGAGCAGGCCTCCAGCGGCGGCGGCGCACGCCAGGACTTCCAGTTCTTCATCGACCAGGAGAGGGCCCTGGGTTACGCCCGGGAGGCAGTGCGCCAGGCCCTGGTCAACCTGGAGGCGGAAGACGCCCCGGCCGGCAGCATGCCGGTGGTGCTGGGCCCCGGCTGGCCCGGAATCCTGCTGCACGAGGCGATCGGCCACGGCCTGGAGGGGGACTTCAACCGCAAGGGCACCTCGGCCTTCTCCGGACGCATTGGCGAAAAGGTGGCGGCCCCCGGCTGCACCGTGGTGGATGACGGTACCCTGCCGGGACGCCGCGGTTCACTCACCATCGACGATGAGGGGACCCCCAGCCACTGCACCACGCTGATCGAGGACGGCCGCCTCAAGGGCTACATGCAGGACAAGCACAACGCCGGACTGATGGGCACCACCTCCACCGGCAACGGACGACGGGAGTCTTACGCCCACCTGCCGATGCCGCGCATGACCAACACCTACATGCTGCCGGGCGAGCATGACCCGGGCGAGATCCTGGCCTCGGTAAAGAAGGGGCTCTACGCAGTCAACTTCGGTGGTGGCCAGGTGGATATCACCTCCGGCAACTTCGTCTTTTCCGCCAGCGAGGCCTACCTGATCGAGAACGGCCGGGTAACACGCCCGGTGCGCGGTGCCACCCTGATCGGCAGCGGGCCGGAGGTACTCACCCGGGTCAGCATGATCGGCAACGACCTGGCGCTGGACCCCGGGGTCGGCACCTGCGGCAAGGAGGGCCAGAGTGTACCGGTGGGCGTCGGCCAGCCGACCCTGAAGATCGACAACCTGACCGTAGGCGGCACCAGCGCCTGAACCGTTACGAGTACCGAGCATGAACAGAGAGCAAGAGATCCCGACCCGCCAGGCCACCCTCCAGCAGATGGTGGAGGACCTGCTCAAGGAGGCGCGAGAGCAAGGCGCAAGCAGCGCCGAGGCCGCCGTCTCCTTCGACAGCGGCCTGGCCATCAACGTGCGCAAGGGCGATGTCGAAACCATCGAGCATACCCGGGACCAGGGACTTGGAGTAACGGTCTATTTCGGGCAGCGCAAGGGCAGCGCCAGCACTTCCGATTTCAAGCCGGAGGCGATCCGGGAGACGGTACGCGCCGCCTGCAACATCGCCCGCTACACCAACGAGGATCCCTGCAGCGGGCTCGCCGACGCCGACCTGATGGCCAGCGACCTGCCCGACCTGGATCTCTATCATCCGTGGAATATCACCCCGGAAGAAGCCATCGAGCTGGGCATACGCTGCGAACGGGCGGCCCTTGAACTGGACCCGCGGATCAGCAACACCGAGGGCGCCGGAATCAACACCCACAGCGGGCTCCACGTCTACGGTAACAGCCACGGCTTCATCGGCGGCTACCCGAGCAGCCGGCACAGCCTGAGCTGTTCGGTGATCGGCCGCCAGGGAGAGAGCATGCAGCGCGACTACTGGTACACGGTGGCGCGCAGGCCGGAACAGCTTGAGCCGGAAGCCGCGGTTGGACGCAAGGCGGCCGAGCGCACCCTGGCCCGCCTCGGGGCGCGCAAGATCGGCACCTGCCAGGTGCCGGTGATCTTCCGCGCCGACGTGGCCGGCAGCCTGCTGCGCAGCCTGATCAGCGCCATCAGCGGCTCCAGTCTCTACCGTAAGGCCAGCTTCCTGCTTGACCGGCTGGGGCAGCCGGTTTTTCCATCGTATATCCAGATCCAGGAGACACCGCGGATGCCCGGGGGGCTCGGCAGTGCCTCTTTCGACAGCGAGGGGGTGGCCACCCGGGACAAACAGATCATCCGTGACGGGGTACTTCAGACCTACCTGCTGGGAAGCTACTCCGCGCGCAAGCTGGGGCTGCAGAGCACCGGCAATGCGGGCGGGGTACACAACGTCAGCATCACCCCCGGCGATCAGGACCTGGACGGACTGCTGCGACAGATGGGACGCGGGTTGCTGGTCACCGAGATGATGGGACAGGGGGTCAACATGGTGACCGGCGACTACTCCCGGGGCGCCTCCGGCTTCTGGGTGGAACAGGGCGAGATCCAGTACCCGGTGGAGGAGATCACCATCGCCGGAAACATGAAACAGATGTTCTCCCAGCTGCTGGCGGTGGGCAAGGACCTGGATCTTCGCAGCAGCATCCGCACCGGCTCGCTGCTGATCGAACAGATGACCGTGGCCGGAGAGTGAGCGGCGTTTCCGGGGACTGAAAAAAGAAACGGGACCATCAGGTCCCATTCAACACTCCTCCAGGCTTGTTCGGTTCAGATACGTCCAGGACGTTCTTCTATTTTTATTCGCCTGTTACTTTGCAGACCGGCCACTCTAGGTACGGTGACTTGAGTCCTTGCTGCCTCCTGGCATGGGTTCAATGAATGAACCGGTTCCCCCTCCTTCTCCTTAAACCGTCAGCTGGCTAAAACCTTAGCGCCTGCCCGTGGACTTTTCAATAGCGTTAATCTACTGAAAAGACGCATGAATTAGGTTTTTCCATGGCCACATCCAACATTTGCATTGGTCGGACC
>JAPHTA010000309.1 GCA_026196475.1 Sedimenticola sp. | reverse complement strand
TTTAATACGCGAAGAGATTTGTCCCCTTCGTCTAGAGGCCTAGGACACCGCCCTTTCACGGCGGTAACAGGGGTTCGAACCCCCTAGGGGACGCCATTTTCCACCACCCTCGCAAAGGCGCCCGGAAACCATCCCTGGTGGTTCAGTCCGGCCCGCGCGTCCATACGCGGGCGTTCGCCGGCTGCGTCATGCCACCGGCATGACGTTCCCACTCACCCCTTCGTCCAGAGGCCTGGGACACCGCCCCTTTCACGGTGGTAACAGGGGTTCGAACCCCCCAGGGGACGCCAACAGGAAAGGCCCGGATCACCTCTGTAGTGGAATCCGGGCCTTTTTGTTTGTGACCGGTTGGCTCAAGCGTTTCCCAAACGGTGCTGGTATCCCCTGGGAGAGATGCCGAACAGTTCACGAAACCGGCGATTGGCGAATCAGCGGCCCTTCAGGTACTTTTCGATGGCGCTGACGAATATATTGGCCGGTTGTGCGCCGGAGATCAGTTCGCCTTCCAGGGTGCCGTTTTCCGGATCGTGGTAGCCGATAATGAAACCGGGTGTACCGGTAATGCCGACCGACTCCGCCACTTCCATGTCCCGGGCCAGGCGATCGGCGTAAGTGTTGTCATCCAGGCACTGGTCGAACTTCTCCGTATCCGCCAGCTTCACCTGCCTGGCGAACTCCTTCAGCTGCGGCCGGGAGAGGTTGTCTGGCTGGTTGAAGAAGATCTCGTGCATCGCTTCGAATCCACCCTGGTCGCGTGCACACTCGATCGCCAGCGATGCGTCATCCGCCTCCTGGTGAATCGCCAGTGGGTAATGGCGGTAACCGAATGCGACCTGGTCGCCATACTCCTCGATCAGGGCCTTGACGGTCGCTTGGGCCCGCTTGCAGAACGGGCACTGGTAGTCTGAGAACTCCATTACCATAACCCCGGCCTTGCCGTTGCCCCGGATGAAGGCGCTCTCTACCGGCAACTTGAGCAGCATCTCTTCCGGTTTCAGCAGCCTGGAGGTGATATCCCCCTGTTCAACCGCCCGCTGGTAAACCGCGATCTGGTTGCGAGCGTTACCCATGCCCTCCATGTATTCCCGGATCATTGGAGCCAGCTGGTCCAGGGAGCCGCGTCCCTGCAGGTTGTTGTTGCGGTAGAACGCTTCCACCTGCTGTTCGGTGACCTGCACCGGCGGTGGCAGGGCGTAGTTGGCGGAATCGGATGCCAGCTGTTTCACCGCGTGCTGGATGTAGGCCTCCTGCAATGCATCGTGCAACTGGATACGCAGTTCGTTGATCTTTTTGGTTTCGATATCCGTGAGTTGGACTGTCTTGCCGCCAACGGTGCCGATGACACTGTCGGAAGCTAGCAGGGGGGCGTTGTCGGCAGCCTGCAGTGGGGTGGTACCTGCGAACAGTGCCACGGTAATGGCAAACAGCTTGAGTCGCTTCATCGATGTTCCTTATTGGTCGAGAGGGTGTTAAGGGTGTTATCTGGGACAGCGTACCGGTTGTCGAGTTCAAGTAAAAGCCCTGCCTGCAGCCGGTGCGCACGACTCCACGGGTGTGTCATGCGGCCGCACGGGCAAGTCGGGAGGCCAGCATCGAGTCCACGAAAAGCTGCAGGAAGTGGAACAGGATGCAGACCACCAGGGCCACGCCCACCGGCTGGTTCAGTGCCGCCAGGACACCTACCGCGACCGGAAGGGTTTTTTGCGAGGCGGTAAACAGCAACGCGATCCACTCTCCCCGTTCACTTGTCAACAGTTTCCGGCTGGCCAGGCAGAGCAGCAGTAAGGCACCGTGCAGGAGCAGTGATGCGGCCACGATGACCACAAGCAGTGTCGGACTGATCTCCTGCAGTGTCTGGCTGGAGGCGGAGACCGACATCCAGACGGTGGCGATGACACAGCTGGAGGGTAGGTAGCGTATCAGCCAGTGGCGCGGGGAGCGCTGGATCATCCGTCGCCCCATCATCCCCAGCAGAAACGGGACGAGAACGATAAGTACCAGCTTTTCCAGCAGTGGCCAGGGGGAGAGTTCGATATTGCCGACACTGTTCAGAACCAGGGGCAGCATGAACGGGATGGTGAACACGCCCAGCAGGTTCAGCAGGATGGTCAGGAACAGTGCCTTGACCCCATCGCCACCCGCAAGCTGGGTCATGACGATGCCGGAGGAGAGGGTGGAGGGCACCGTGGCGGTGACGACCAGACCCACTGCGGCGCCCGCCGGCAGTGCCAGTAGCAGGGCGATAGCCTGGCCCAGGAACGGACTGATCAGGAGGCTGATCAGGATCGCGCTGAGCGCGGTACGCAAGAGAGCACCGGAGAAAGGTATTCCGCCGATCAGGGTCTGGTAGCCGTTGACCAGAAAGATGATAACCACCATCCATGGAATCAGGCCGGCCTGTTGCAGTGCCAGGCCGGGGGCGGGAAGCAACCAGGATAGGGCAAACGCCAACAGCAGCCCTGTGGGAAGGAAATGCGGGTTCATGGCTTGGGGCTGGGCAAGGGGACGCTTACTCGGCCGCCGGCGTTTCCGGGGGCTGGGGAGCGACGGTGTCCTCAGATGCTTCTGCAGGGGTCGTGCCGGTGCCCGGGTTATCCCCGCTTTCGGTCTCATCGGCGGCGGGAGCCTGTGGCTCGGTCCCGGTCGTGGCCGGTTCTGTCTCGATCCGGCTGATCTGTATCAGGGCACCCAGCTTCGGGTGATCAATGTAATGCAGTTCACCACTGCGCATGCGGCGTTTGGCAGCAAATCGAATGCTGCCCAGGGTAGGGCTGGTGAAAAGCGGCGACTCGGTTACCGGAATGGTGCGGTTGGCGCCCATCAGAAGCAGGTCGATATTGACATGGAAATAGCGGTTGACGCTGATCCTGAGTGTTCCCTCGAACTGGGGTGTCGGGTCAGTATCCTCCGTACGCTCCAGTCGTGGCCCCAGGTAGATCGGACGCGAATCAGCCTCGTTGCCAGACACAGGCTGCCGCCACGCCTGGTAAAACAGGGGTTCGGCCGCAGCCGATCGACGCAGCCCGTTGTACAGGTTCCGCAACTGCCATGATGATTCTGGCAGGATTTCAAAGGGCTGCCGTTGTGCAGTATTCCCCCCGGTCGGCGGCTGCAGGGTCACCAGGTTGTCCCAGTCCGGACTCCCGGGGTCTTCCGGCCACTGTTCCGTATCGGTTCCGCCTTCGCCCTGTTTGAACAGGATCAGTTCGATCTCGTACCAGGTGACATCCTCCGCAGCCTGGGCTGGAAGCACCACCAGCAGGGCGAGTAGAAGGGAACAGGTGATGTGCGACAGTCTCATAATGGAATGCAACGTGTTTTCAGATCAGTATATATAGGGTGACTGGTGAGGGATTGTCCCTGTCAATCGGGTAAATGTATAGGGCCATCCCTGCACCGGCTCACCCCCGTATCTCATCCAGAATCCCGGATACCTGCTCTACGCGCCGGGACGGGTCACCCAGGTCTCCGAAGAAACGCAGCTTCTCCCCGCCATCCAGCTTGTACTCTCCCGCCCGTGTCTGGATCAGGTGGATGATGTGGGCCGGATCGATCTTCGGCTGGCCTTCGAACAGTATTCTGCCCCCGGCGGGGCCGGCCTCGATCTTGCGGATCCCCAACGGATTCGCCTTCAGCTTCAGCCGGGTGATTCCGAACAGGTTTTGGGTCGGTTCCGGTATCAGGCCGAAGCGGTCGATCATCTCCACCTGCAGTTCCCGAAGCTCATCTTTCGAGGCCGCGTTGGCGATCCGTTTATAGAGTACCAGACGGGAGTGGACATCGGGCAGGTAATCTTCCGGCAGCAGTGCGGGCAGTTGCAGGTCGATCTCCGCCCCGTGGTCCAGTGGACGGTCCAGGTCCGGATGCTGCCCCGACTTGAGCGCTTTTACTGCCCGTTCCAGCAGTTCGCTGTAGAGGCTGAAACCCACCTCGTGGATCTGACCACTCTGTCCCTCGCCCAGCAGTTCGCCGGCGCCACGGATCTCCAGGTCGTGGGTGGCCAGGGTGAACCCGGCCCCCAGGTCCTCCAGGGATTCGATCGCCTCCAGCCGTTTCCGGGCGTCCGAGGTCATTGCCTTGGGTGGTGGTGTGATCAGGTAGGCGTAGGCCCGGTGATGGGAGCGGCCGACCCGGCCTCGCAGCTGATGCAACTGGGCAAGGCCCAGCTTGTCGGCCCGGTTGATCAGGATGGTATTGGCAGTCGGAATGTCGATGCCGCTCTCGATAATGGTGGTGCAGACCAGGATATTGAAGCGCTGGTGGTAGAAGTCACGCATGATCTCCTCCAGCTCCCGCTCCCGCATCTGACCGTGTGCCACCTGCACCCGGGCCCCCGGCAGCAGTCCCTCCAGCTTGCGCGCCATGTTCTCGATGGTGCTCACTTCATTGTGCAGGAAGTAGACCTGGCCACCCCGCTTGATCTCGCGCTGGCACGCCTCCACCACCAGGGTATCGTTCCAGGGGCTGGTGAAGGTCTTGATCGGATGCCGGGCGGAGGGTGGGGTGGCGATGATCGAGAGATCACGCATTCCGGACATGGCCATATTCAGGGTCCGGGGGATCGGGGTGGCAGTCAGGGTCAGCATGTCCACCTCACTGCGCAGCGCCTTCAGCCGCTCCTTGTGGCGTACGCCGAAGCGGTGCTCCTCGTCAATCACCACCAGGCCCAGATTCTTGTAGCGTATGCCGTCCTGCAGCAGCTTGTGGGTGCCGATGACGATGTCTATCTGCCCGGAAGCGAGACCCTCAATAATAGCCGTTTGCTGCTTGGCACTGCGGAAGCGGGACAGGCTGGCCACCTTGACCGGCCAGTCGGCAAAACGGTCGGAGAAGTTATCGTAGTGCTGTTGGGCAAGCAGGGTGGTGGGCACCAGGATCGCCACCTGCCTGCCGCCCTGTACCGCCAGGAAGGCCGCACGCATGGCCACCTCGGTCTTGCCGAAGCCCACGTCGCCACACACCACCCGGTCCATCGGGTGGGGCGAAGCCATGTCCTCTATCACGGCGTTGATGGCCTGCCGCTGATCGGGCGTCTCCTCGAATTCGAAGGATGAAGCAAAGGCGGCATATTCGTCATCCGGAGGAGGGAAGGCGAATCCCTGGTGAGCGGCGCGCCGGGCATAGATTTCCAGCAGTTCCGCGGCCACGTCCCGCGCCTTCTCCGCCGCCTTGCGCTTGACCTTTTCCCACTGGTCTCCGCCCAGCCGATGCAACGGCGCGTGCTCCGGCGAGGCACCGGCATAGCGACTGATCAGGTGCAGCGAGGATACCGGCACGTAGAGCTTGTCACCCCGGGCGTACTCCAGGGTGAGAAACTCGGTGTTCATGCCCCCCACCTCCAG
>JAPHTA010000121.1 GCA_026196475.1 Sedimenticola sp. | reverse complement strand
TGCAGCGGCAGCCTGGGGGTGGCGGTGGTCACCTACGGTGCCGGCGCCTTCAACATGGTCAACAGCGTGGCCTGCGCCTACTCCGAGAAGTCACCCCTGGTGGTGATCTCCGGCGCGCCCGGCCTCTCCGAGATGCAGGGCGATTTGCTGCTGCACCACCAGGTGAAGAGCCTCGGTTCCCAGTACGAGGTGTTCCGGGAGTTCACCTGCGACCAGGTGCGGCTGGACGATCCCCGCAGCGCGCCGGAGCAGATCGCCCGGGTGCTGCGCAACTGCCTGGAGCAGTCGCGACCGGTCTATATCGAGTTTCCCCGGGACCTGGTCAACGCCGCCGCCGACTCGGTGCCACTGCTGGAACCGACCCGGGCCGAGCCGATGGCCCTGGCCGCCTGCGCGGAGGAGATCCTGCAGCGCGTCCGGGCCGCCCAGCGGCCGGTGATCCTGGCCGGGGTGGAGGTGCGCCGTTACGGCCTGGAGGACAAGGTGGCGGAGCTGTCGCGCCGTCTCAATCTGCCGGTGGCGACCAGCTTCATGGGGCGCGGTCTCTTCTCCCACTCCGACTGTCGCCTGATCGGCTCCTACATCGGCATGGCGGGCGATCCGGCGGTGAGCATGACGGTGGAGGAGGCGGATCCGCTGCTGATGCTGGGTGTGATCGTCTGCGACTCCAACTTCGGGGTCTCCGCCAAACGGCTGGATATCCGCCACACCATTAACGCCTCGGACCAGGAGGTACAGGTGGGTTACCACCACTACCACGATATTCCCCTGGCCGAGCTGGTGGACGAGCTGCTGCGCCAGGCGGCCGTGGAGGAGCATCACGCCACGCCCCTGAAGCCCGATTATCCCCGGGGCCTGGTGGCGGACGATGCGACCATCGACCCGACCGATATCGCCCGGGCGGTGAACGACCTGTTCGACCGCCGGGGGACCCTGCCGATCGCCTCCGATATCGGTGACTGCCTGTTCACCGCCATGGACATGGACAACACCCGGCTGGTGGCGCCGGGCTACTACGCCACCATGGGCTTCGGGGTGCCGGCCGGCATGGGGCTGCAGGCGGCCACGGGCGAGCGACCGATCATCCTGGTCGGGGACGGCGCCTTCCAGATGACCGGCTGGGAGCTGGGCAACTGCCGGCGCTACGGCTGGGACCCGATCGTGCTGCTGTTCAACAACCGCTGCTGGGGCATGCTGGCCACCTTCCAGCCGGAGAGCCGCTTCAACCACCTGGACGATTGGCGCTTCGCGGAGATGGCAGGTCCCCTGGGAGGCGAGGGGACGCGGGTCACCACCCGGGCCGAGCTGGAGGTGGCATTGGAGCGGGCGGCAGAGAAACGGGGCCGCTTCCAGCTGATCGAGATCATGCTGGCGGCGGATGCCCGCAGCGCCACCCTGCAGCAGTTCATCGAGGCCCAGGGCCGGCGTACCGGGATGCGCAACGGCTGAGCGCCGGGCTGTTCCGGGGCCTGCGGGTCCCGGGACCGGCGACCGGCGACTACGACAGCTCCAGGTCCCAGGTTTCACTGGTGACGGGCGGACCGAATATCTCTTCTGTCCAGGATTTTGTCAGCCTGAAGCCTGCCTTGTCGTAGAGTTTTCTCGCCTGCACCAGGTCGGAGCAGGTCCAGAGGGTGATCCTGCGGTAGCCGCTGCGGCGGCAGAAGTCGACACACTGCTCGATCAGCTTGCGCCCCAGGCCCAGGCCCCAAAACTGCCGCTCCACCAGTAGTGCCCGCAGGCGGGCGGTGCTCTCGTCCTCCTTGACCGCGAACACGGAGCCGGCAAACTCACCGTCCACCTCCGCCACCCAGCCCCGTTCCCGGATGTCGTCATAGTTGCTGACAAAGGATGTCATCACCTCCAGAACGGTCTGTTCGAAGCGCTCGTTCCAGCCGTACTCCTCGGAGTAGAACAGGGCGTGGCGGTTGATGATGGTGCCGAGGTCGCCCATCTTCAGGGGGCGGATCAATACCGAGCGCTCGCCCTCCGGCTCCAGCAACCGGTGTATCCGCTTCATGTGCCGCTCGAGTTCCTCCTGCTGTTCCCGGGTGAGGGGTGCCAGCAGCTGCTTCAGGTTGTCCCGCGCCAGGCGGTCCAGGGCGTTGAGCTGGCGTCGACCGGTGGGGGTGATGCGGAGCTGCTTGCGGCGGCGGTCCTGCGGGTCGGCCTGGCGTTGCAGCAGCTCCTGCTTCAGCAGGGTGCCCAGGATCCGGCTGACATAGCCCGGGTCCATGCGCAGGTAGTCGGCCAGGGCGGTGGCGGTGGTGGCCCGCTCCCGGGACACCTCGTAGAGGATGCGGATCTCCGAGAGGCTGAACTTGCGTCCCAGGAAGCACTCGTCCAGCAGTCCCAGGTGCCGGGTATAGAAGCGGTTGAACGCGCGGATGCGGTCGATGGTGTCCGGGGGATTGGCCATGCTGCGACTCCCTTGCAAAGACAGGTGATTGAAATATGCAGCTAATTAGTTGTCAAAGTCAACTATTATCCCGGACCCAGGAACCTTGCTCTTGCGTGGTCTGACGGCAAGTTTGTGTCAGAAGGGTATGCGGATGCGCCCGATCAACGGGTAGCGGTATTCATTCCCGGCCATCGCCTTGGCCAGTCCCACCATACCCAGCAGTACCAGGGTGGAGTGGGCGGTGGTGAAGTAGAGGATCAGCACCATCCAGGTGTTGGCGCTCTGGTAGCCCCCCAGCAGCAGGATCGCCAGGTTGGCGACCACCAGC
>JAPHTA010000055.1 GCA_026196475.1 Sedimenticola sp. | reverse complement strand
AACCAGGAGGATCACCCGGTGTTAGAAAGCTATCGCAAACACGTAGAAGAGCGTGCCGCTGAAGGCATCCCGCCGCTCCCGCTCAACCCGGAGCAGACTGCACAGCTGGTTGAACTGCTCAAGAATCCTCCTGCGGGCGAAGAGGAGTATATCCTGGATCTGCTCACTCACCGGGTACCGGCCGGTGTCGATCAGTCCGCCTACGTCAAGGCGGCATTCCTGGCCGATGTGGCCAAGGGTGGCTGCGACTGCCCCCTGATAGACCGGGTCAAGGCGACCGAACTGCTTGGCACCATGCTCGGTGGCTACAATATTGCTCCGCTGATCGATGCCCTGGATGACGAGCTGCTGGCGCCGACCGCGATCAAGGCACTTTCACACACCCTTCTGGTGTTCGACGCCTTCAATGATGTGAAGGAGAAGGCGGATGCCGGTAACGCCAATGCCAGGGCCGTACTTCAGTCCTGGGCCGATGGTGAATGGTTCACGGCCAAGCCGGAACTGGCCGAGAAGATCACCCTGACCGTGTTCAAGGTGACCGGCGAGACCAACACCGATGACCTCTCCCCGGCGCCCGATGCCTGGTCCCGTCCGGACATCCCGCTGCACGCCAATGCCATGCTGAAGATGGAGCGGGAGGGGATCAACCCCGACAAGCCGGGCGAGCTGGGCCCCATATCCCAGATCAATGCGCTGAAGGAGAAGGGTTTCCCGGTTGCCTACGTGGGCGATGTCGTGGGTACCGGATCCTCCCGCAAGTCGGCCACCAACTCCGTGCTCTGGCACATGGGTGATGATATCCCCTTCATTCCCAACAAGCGGGATGGCGGGTTCTGTATCGGCGGCAAGATCGCGCCGATCTTTTTCAACACCATGGAAGATGCCGGCGCGCTGCCGTTCGAATGCGATGTCTCCAGTCTCAACATGGGCGACGTGATTGACGTTTACCCCTACGAAGGGGTGATCAGGAGCCACGAGAGTGGTGACGAGCTGTGCCGCTTCGAGCTGAAGACAGACGTACTGCTGGACGAGGTGCGAGCTGGCGGACGCATCCCGCTGATCATCGGCCGTGGCCTGACCGGGCGTGCCCGTGAGGCGCTGGGCCAGGAACCGAGCACGCTGTTCAAGCTTCCCAGGCCCGCCAGCGATACCGGCAAGGGATTCTCCCTGGCGCAGAAGATGGTGGGCAGGGCCTGCGGCGTGGAGGGCATCCGCCCTGACACCTACTGCGAGCCGAAGATGACCACCGTTGGCTCCCAGGACACCACCGGACCGATGACCCGGGACGAACTGAAGGACCTGGCCTGCCTGGGTTTCTCCGCCGACCTGGTGATGCAGTCGTTCTGCCACACCGCAGCCTATCCCAAGCCGGTCGATATCAGCACGCACCACACCCTGCCGGACTTTATCTCCTCGCGCGGTGGTGTCGCGCTGCGTCCCGGTGACGGCATCATCCACTCCTGGCTGAACCGCATGCTGCTGCCGGATACCCTGGGTACCGGGGGTGACTCCCACACCCGGTTCCCGCTCGGTATCTCGTTCCCGGCCGGTTCCGGCCTGGTGGCGTTTGCCGCCGCCACCGGCGTCATGCCGCTGGACATGCCGGAGTCGGTGCTGGTCCGCTTCAAGGGCAGGATGCAGCCTGGTATCACCCTCCGTGACCTGGTCAATGCGATTCCCTACTACGCCATCAAGCAGGGTCTCCTGACCGTGGCCAAGGCGGGCAAGCAGAACATCTTCTCCGGCCGCATCCTGGAGATCGAGGGACTGCCCGACCTGAAGGTGGAGCAGGCGTTCGAACTCTCCGATGCGTCCGCCGAGCGTTCAGCCGCCGGTTGCAGCATCAAGCTGGGCAAGGAGCCGATCATCGAGTACCTGAACTCCAACATCACCCTGCTGAAGTGGATGATCGCAAGTGGCTACAAGGATCCCCGGACCCTGCAGCGCCGGATTGAGGGCATGCAGAAGTGGCTGGAGAACCCCGAGTTGCTGGAGGGTGATGCGGATGCCGAGTATGCCGCGGTGATCGAGATCGATCTGGCCGACGTCAAAGAGCCGATCCTGGCCTGCCCCAACGACCCGGACGACGTGAAACCCCTCTCCGAGGTTGCGGGCGAGAAGATCGACGAGGTCTTCATCGGCTCCTGCATGACCAATATCGGTCACTTCCGGGCTGCCGGAAAACTGCTGGAGGGCAAGCACGATCTGCCGACCCGCCTGTGGATGGCGCCCCCCACCAAGATGGATGCTTACGTGTTGAACGAGGAGGGCTACTATGCCACCTTCGGCAAGGCCGGGGCACGCATGGAGATGCCGGGCTGTTCACTCTGCATGGGCAACCAGGCCAGGGTGCGGGACAACGCAACCGTGGTATCCACCTCCACTCGCAACTTCCCCAACCGCCTGGGAACCGGCGCCGATGTCTATCTTTCATCGGCGGAACTTGCCGCCGTGGCGGCGATCCTCGGCAAGCTGCCGAGCGTCGAGGAGTACATGGTCTACGCGGACCAGATCGATGCCATGTCGGGGGAGATCTTCCGTTACATGAACTTCGACCAGATCGAGGCCTACCAGTCGGTCGCCAACAAGGTGGAGTTCGTCGCCTGACGGGGCGAAACTGAAAGGCAGCAAAAGGCGGTACTGAGAAACCCCGGGCAACCGGGGTTTTTTCTGCGCCGGTGAATCCCGGGTTCCCTGTCTTGTCAGGCCGGTACCCGTGGCCTCAGGTGCAGCGCCTCGAACCGGGATGCGTCCACCGGTCGGCCCAGCAGGTAGCCCTGACCGAAATCGCAGCCTGAGTCCTGGATGAAGCGCAGCTGCTCCTCGGTCTCGATCCCTTCGGCTGTGACCTGCAGGTCCATGTTTCTGGCCAGGGCCACGACTGAACTGACAATGGCCGAGTCGTTGGAGTCCTGCATCACGTCCTGTACGAAGGAGCGGTCGATCTTCAGGCTGCCGATGGGGAACTGCTTCAGGTAGCTGAGCGACGAGTATCCGGTCCCGAAGTCGTCGATCGCCAATGCGATTCCGCGGTTTCGGATCTGGTGCAGAGTCACCACTGCCGCCTCGGCGTTCTCCATCAGCACGCTCTCTGTAATCTCCAGCTCCAGGCATTCCGGCTCCAGCCCGGTTTTCATCAGCACCTGGTCCAGTGTCTCCAGCAGACTCGGATTGAAGTGCCTGGCGGAAATATTGACCGCCACCTGTAGCCGGCGGAAACCCGTTTCGTGCCATTCGCGAAGCTGCCGGCACGCCTCATCCAGAACCCACTCACCTATGGCTACGATCATTCCGGTGTCTTCCGCCAGCGGAATGAAGTCGGCCGGAGGAATCAGACCTTTTTCCGGGTGTTGCCAGCGCACCAGTGCCTCCATGCCCACCAGCTCCCGCTTACGCAGATCGTATTTCGGCTGGTAGTGAAGTAGCAGCTGCTGTTTTTCCAGGGCGTGACGCAGGCTCCCCTCCATTCTCAGCAGGGATATGGTTCGGTCATTCATGTCCCGGGTATAGAACTGGAAGCTGTCGCGCCCGCCGTCCTTGGCCCGGTACATGGCGGCATCCGCGCATTTCATCAGGCCATCCACGCTCTGCTCATCTTCCGGAAAAAGGGCGATGCCAATGCTCACGGTGGGAAAGATGTCGATTCCCTTGATCAGCATCTTCTGTGACAGCGCGGCAAGGCATTTCCTCGCCACCGAACTGGCGCTTGAGGCGTCCGGGATATCCTCCAGTATGATGACAAACTCGTCCCCCCCAAGCCGGGCCACGGTATCCTCGTCGCGAATCACCCGCAGCAGGCGACTGGCCACCTCTCTCAGCATGCCGTCTCCCACGTCGTGTCCGAGGCCGTCGTTGATATTCTTGAACCGGTCCAGGTCAAGGAACAGCACGGCCACCTGGTGGCCGGAACGACGGGCCTTGTGCATGGCGTGCTCCAGGCGGTCATGGAACAGCAATCGATTGGGCAGGCCGGTAAGGACATCGTGCTGCGCCAGGTGGCTGAGACGAACCTCGTTGTCACGCAGTTGCTCCTCAGTCTCCAGCCGCTCGGTAATGTCCTTTGAGACCTCTATGATGCCCCGTAGCCTGCCGCTGCTGTCCCGGTAAGGGGAGGCATCCAGCTCGATCCGGCGCAACCCCAGTTCCCGGGTGTGATGCTCGTGCAGAAGAGTGACCGCCCGGCGGTTACTCAACACCTGCTTCAGGGGGCAGGGGTGCTCGTTGCCGGAGCAGGGGGTATCCCGGTTGTGCGATACCTGGTAACAGTAGTGAGTCGACAGGGCCCTGAACTGCGCAGGTACGTTGTCCCGGGCGGAACGGTTCATCATGATCACCCGGTAGTCCTCCCCGATTACCATGATGGGATCGATCACCCCGTCAATGACCGATTGCAGAAACTGCTGCTTCTCCTGGATAACCTGTTCCGCCTGCTTGCGCTCGGATATATCCTCGATGATCGATAGATAGAGCGTGCGGCTGCCAATCTTCACCTGGCTGATATTCAGTTCCATGGGGAAGTGCTCCCCGCTGCGACGCCTCCCGGTGATTTCGATGCGTTGCCGGGTTCTGTCACCGGGATCACTGTGGGAGACGATTCGCAGTAACCTGCGACGTTCCACCGGGCTCAACTGTTCCGGCAGCAGACAGGTCAGAGGCTGTTCGGAAAGCTGTTCAGCGGTGAAGCCGAATATGCTTTCGGCGGCCCGGTTATGATCCCGGATCAACCCGTCGTCACTGACCAGGAGCATGCCTTCACCCGCCGACTGGAAAATTGACCGGGTGCGCTGCTCGTTCTCTTCCAGATTACGCGTACGCTCCGCAATTGCCTCGGCCATGCTGTTGAACGCAGCGGATACCTGGCTGATCTCGTCGCTTCCGGTCAGGTCGATACGTGTCCCGTAGTTGCCCCCGGCCAGGGATTCGCTGGCCCGGGTGAGGGTGGCGATCCGGCCCAGCAACGTGCGCTTGAGCAGAAGGAATACGGCAAGAAAGGTGAGTATGAAGCCGACCAGGTAGTTGAAACTGCTCTCCCATACCTGGCTGATCGCCCGTTGCTCAAGCTCCCGGGCCGGAAGCTTGATGCTCAGTATCCCCTTCAGGTCTCCCAGTTCGTAGTGATAGGAGGCGTTGTAGATCTCCCGGATTCCGGGAGGAGCGTCCTCCGGCTTGCCATGGCATTTCAGGCAGTCCCTGGTGATCCAGAGTGGAGCGGCAAAGTGGTAATAGGGCTCACCGTCTCTGCTGTCAAAGGGCACCAGGCGCTCCCTGGCGTCCGGGTTGTGGCGAAAATAGTCCATCGCCTCCAGCTCGACCCTGTCTGCCATCAGTTCACTGTTGCGCGGACGATCGGAGACGTTGTTGAAGGTCAGGCCTGAGGTCACAAGTCGACTGAATTCATTGGATACCCTGCTCAGGGCATGGGCCGGCAGAAATCCAAGCGTTGTCCCATCCAGAGGCAGCCCGCTGATCATCAGCTGGTGGCGATAGACCCGCCGGGTTGCGGTCATCATGCTGCGGATGAGGCGGGCCTCGTTGGTCAGGGCCTGCGCTATCTCCTGGCGGGTATTGCGGTAGTCAAAGTAGGTGAGAATCCCGAATGAGATCAGGAAAACGGTGCCAATGGTGAACAGCAGTTTTGACTTCAGGTCCAGCATCCGGATTGGGTCTTGTTATGTGTAAAAAGGGCACGATTTGCATCTCTTCCATACCAATGCCGTTTCGGGGTGGCGCTGGAGCGGGACCGGAACTGCATATCAGACTACTAGCTGGTAGCTCCCGTGGAGTAGAGTCTAGCGGGCAGGAGGTGTCAGATAATTGACCTATAGCAACAACTTGTCACATAGGGGTGACACTCGCCCGGGGCGCCAAAAAGACCGGGACGTTCCGGAGATCTGCCGGCCAGGATCGGCCTACCAGTCGAGAAGCGACCGGGTGAGGTCCCGGCTCTTGTTCCAGGCGGTTGATCCGCCTTGCGAAATGGCTCGAACCGCCCGGGCACCGGTTTGACGGGTTGATTGGTAGAGGTCACGGCTCGTCTCTCCTATCTGTTCTCCCGCTGCCTTGCCGTCTGCCATGACGTCCGGGAAGGTGCCGCCGGTACCGGATAGTGGGCGCTGTTCCCCGGCTTTAGTCTCGAACGGTGCATCGGCCAGGACGGGAACCGTCGGCAGCAGTATCAGGCAGAGCAACAATAGCAGTGGCAGGCGCTGGCCGGGTTTCATCGGTGGACTCCGTAATCTGATTCGGGTGCAGTGTGCCACGACTTGGGGAAAAGGGTCCTGCGCCAGATCTCACTTTGCCGCACTTGCGGCGTTTTTTCCGGAAGCGTGACCCTGGTCGTGTGGGCTACAGGATATGCAGAAGGCGTCGTGCTTCAGCTGCAAGTTGCTTGCGCTTGAGGAGTATTTGCCAACGGCTGCCGCCGCACTGGCGCCACAACAGGGCGGAGCGGATGCCGGCCAGCAGCAGGGCCCGTATGCGGTTGACGTTTTCGCTGTTCTGCAGGTGCAGGGGCTCGCCCTGCACCATGATGCGGGGTTGCAGTTGACTGACCGTGTTGCTGTAGATATCGGCCAGCTGGGCGATGATGTTGGAGTGCAGCTGGTGGAAGTGTTCCGAGCGGCTGGTGGCCAGCTCGATACCTTGCCGGATCTGTTCCAGCATGCGTGGATTTTTACCCAGTTTGCGTTCCAGGTGGAGCAGGCTGATCACGTACTGGGTCACGTGCACGTTGTCGGCTCGCTTCTCGCCCAGCTGGCGCTGGATCAGTCTCAGCCCGGTCTCGATGCCGTCCAGGCCGCCGAAGACATCCTCCACGCTCGCGGCATCAATCTTGAACAGGCTGTGGATACTGGCCTCCATGGCCCGACTGTCCGCCATGCCCTGTTCCGCGACCTGTGCCGCCAGGTGGGCGGCCTGAAACACGCCGGCGAGGGCGATACAGCTATCTCTGTCACTCTTCATCTAAAAAGCCTGCTCGATTATACCGCCACCCAGACAAACCCGGCCCGAGTAGAAGACGATGGACTGTCCCGGGGTTACCGCCCGTTGGTTATTCCTGAAATGCACTGTTACCTGGCCCTCCGGTTGCGTCACGACCCGGCATGCCTGCAATGGTTGGCGGTGCCGGATACGGGCATTGCATTCGAGCGGCAGCCCGGGAGAATGATCCGCGACCCAGTGCAGCTGGCTGGCGACAAGACCCTGTTTCAGCAGCAACGGGTGGTCATGTCCCTGGGCCACGATCAGGCGGTTGCCGGGAAGATCCTTCTCCACCACAAACCAGGGTTCGCCCTCGTGCTCCGCACGACCACCGATACCCAGGCCCTTGCGCTGTCCCAGGGTGTAGTACATCAGGCCATGATGCTGGCCGACCTCTTCACCCTCCGGCGTGACCATGGAACCCGGATTGGCCGGCAGATATCGGCCCAGGAACTCCCTGAACTTGCGCTCCCCGATGAAGCAGATCCCGGTGCTGTCCTTCTTTTTGTGGTTGGGCAGGCCGGCCTCTTCGGCGATTCGTCGCACAGATGCCTTTTCCAGTTCCCCCAGGGGGAAGAGACTGTGCGCCAGCTGGGATTGGCCCAGCATGTAGAGAAAGTAGGTCTGGTCCTTGTTCTCGTCCCTGGCCCGGATCATCTGCCATTGATCGTCCTGCCGGTGGATGCTGGCGTAGTGACCGGTGGCGATCCGTCCGGCCCCCAGGTGGAGCGCGTAGTCGAGAAACGCCTTGAACTTGATCTCCCGGTTGCACAGGACGTCCGGATTCGGGGTGCGTCCGGCCCGGTACTCGGCCAGGAAATACTCGAACACGTTGTCCCAGTACTCGCCGGAAAAGTTGATGGTGTGCAGTCTGATGCCGAGTTGCCCGGCGACCGCGGTGGCATCCTCCAGGTCGACACTGGCCGAGCAGTAAGCCTCGGTATCATCCTCCTCCCAGTTCTTCATGAACAGCCCCTCCACCTGGTAACCCTGTTGCTGCAGGAGCAGCGCCGCGACGGAGGAGTCCACGCCGCCGGACATGCCGACGATGATCTTTTGCCGTTTGCTCATGGCTTGTTCAGTGTCTGTTCCAGTCCCCTTGACCAGGCCTCTAGCGGCATGATGACCGGTGGGGTTCCGTTGGCGAAAAACCAGGAGTCGACGGCGAAGCGTTGGCCCGTTGTCGTCTCCCGGATGGAGGCTGTCCAGTGAACGTTGAATATCCAGGCGCTGCGTCGCTGCCGGGCATCCGCTCGGTGCCATTTTAACAGGTTGTGCCGTGTCATGAGATGCAGATAGGTGGTTGTGTTTATCGATTCTGCAATGCAGTCCAGTTGACCGGCCTCGGTGCCTTCGCCCTCGTTGCGCGGCAGGTCCCGCCAGCTTCCGGTCTGTTCGCCTACCCACTGCTCCAGGAGCCCGATAGCGGTACCGATCCGGCGTCGCTCCTCGATCGGATCGCCGACATTGGAAAACAGCTGTTGCAACTCCCGCCACTGGCCGGCAGAGAGGCTTGCGGGGCGACGAATGTCGCAGTGATAGTCGTTGCAGACCTGCATCCGTACGGCAGGATTCGACGCCACGGCCTGGCTGACCAGGGAGAGTGCGAGCAGTGGGAGGGCGCGTATCGGGCTCATGGTGCCAGGGTCCGGTTACTCGATATCGCGAATCAGTGACACGGGATAGCGATGGCCGGACAGGTAGTCATCGATACAGCTCAGGACCAGGGGGCTGCGCAGGCGTTCCGGCATTGCGGCCAGCTCCTCCCGGCTCAGCCAGGCGGTGCGCAGGATGCCATCGTCGAGCGGAAGTTCGGGCCGATGATCATGGCAACTGCCTTGAAAGCAGAAGCGCAGGTAGGTGGCCCCTGCGGATTCGGTCTGCCAGCGATACACACCCACCAGGGCATGCGGAGTAAAGCCCCAGGCTGTCTCCTCCCGGGTCTCCCGGACAACCGCCTGCAGCAGGCTCTCCGCCTCCTCCAGGTGGCCGGCCGGCTGGTTGAACACGGGCTCCCCTTTTCCGCTTTCCTCCTCGACCATGAGGAAACGGCCATCCTGCTCGATGATGGCCGCAACGGTGGTGTGGGGAGTCCAGATCATGGCTCAAGTTTACCTCTTTACGGGCGGTTTTGCGGAGAGCGGCGGGGCCGTGAATGGCGCTCATTACGTTTTCCTGGCGACCTGTCGATGTTGAGAACTCTCCATTCTCCCGGCTGCAGTGAATCCAGACTCCACTCACCGATGGCGACCCGGACCAGGCGCAGGGTGGGATGACCGACCGCTGCGGTCATGCGTCGTACCTGGCGGTTTCGCCCCTCCCGGATCTCTATCTCCAGCCACTGGGTGGGTATGTTGGCGCGAAACCGCACCGGCGGGTTGCGCGGCCAGATTTCAGGCTCTGCGATAACTCTGGTCCGGGCCGGCAGGGTCGGGCCGTCCTTGAGCTGCAGGCCATCGCGCAGGCGCTGCAGTGCCTCGGGCCCGGGTATCCGTTCCACTTCGACCCAGTAGCGCTTCCAGGTTTTTTTCGTCGGATGGGCCAGTCGGTGCTGCAGTCGGCCGTCATCGGTGAGCAGCAGCAGGCCCTCGCTGTCCCGGTCCAGGCGTCCCGCCGGGTAGGCACCCGGCTGTTCAATATAATCGGAGAGGGTTGCGCGCCCCTCCGCGTCAGTGAACTGGCTGAGGACGGCGTACGGTTTGTTGAACAGGATCAGTCGGGGCATGTCTATATAACAGAAAAAAAGGGCCGTCCGATTATCGGCGGCCCTGTGCTCAGGTCAAGGGGGAGGGCTAGGGCTTTACGCCCTGGTCTGCCGGCTGACTGATCACCACCCGGTTGCGGCCCTCGTCCTTGGCCCGGTAGAGAGCGTTGTCCATGCGCTGGAACAGGGCGTTGATGCTGTCCCCGGCAGCCAGTGAGGTGACCCCCAGGCTTACGGTCATGCCAATCTGTTTCTCGGTCTGCCCCGGCAGGTTCTCGATGTTTCCGCGTATCCGCTCTGCCAGCAGCTCGGCGCCTGCCAGGTCGGTGCCGGTGAGCAGGACCAGGAACTCTTCGCCACCATAGCGGAAGATCATGTCGCTCTCGCGGATGCTGCTCTCTGCGCACTCGGCCGCCGCCTTCAGCGCCTGGTCCCCGTAAAGGTGCCCATGCTGGTCGTTGATCTGCTTGAAATGATCGATATCCATCAGGATCACTGAGAGCGGTGTGCCGTGACGCTGGGAGAGGCCGATCTCCCGCTTCATGGCGCTGTCCATTGCAGCCCGGTTTCGCACCCCGGTCAGGGGATCGAGAGTGGCCGACTCCACCGCACGCTGGTAGAGCAGGGTGTTGCGCAGCGGGTAGAGCAACCCGGCCAGCAGGTTCTCGATCGTTTCGAGTTCGGAGGTCTCGAACGGGTAGCTGCGGAAAAAATTCAGATCGCCAAGATGATCGCCGGCGACCACCAGTTCGTAGGCGCAGTTATTGATCGGCTGGTCACCCAGCTTGATGTCGATCTTGAGCGAGGGGAACCGGTAGGTCATCCCGTCGTATTTGACGAACTCACGGATCTCCTTGGCGAACAGGGCCAGAAGTTCGTTAATCTCCAGGGTGCTCTGCAGAATTCCGCTCAGCGCCAGAATCCTGGAAGCGAACCGGTGGTGGGTCTGCTCATTCCGTTCCGGATGGGCCGGATGCGGCGTGACTCTTTTCAGGTTGCCCGAGGCTTGGTGCATCTGGTTTTTCATATTCTGTTTTTCCCAGCTTGCTAGAGGGTGACGAAAACAACTGGGAGAAATAAAGCCAATATCGTGCCAACCACGTTAATATTAATAAAAACAGATAGATAAAAACAGAATATTTTTACCCGACAAAAAAATGGCGCTTATGGTGAGGCAAATATTGCCGCTGTTTGCCGTTTTGGTGGCACCCACCGCCCTGCTTGCCGCTTTTAGCGGTAGCTCAGTGCCTGCCCGCTGGTGCCGATACTGTCCGGGCCCAGCAGCCAGAGATAGTCCGGGACCAGGTCCCCGGGGGGCTTGCACTGTTCCGGCTCCTCGCCCGGGTAGGCGAGCCGTCTCAGCCTGCTACGGGTGGGGCCCGGGTCGAAACTGTTGACCCGTATCCGGCTGCTGTCGCGGGTCTCCTCCGCAAGCAGTTGCATCATGCCCTCGACGCCGGCTTTGGAGACGGCATAGGCACCCCAGTAGGCCCGGGGCTGGCGTCCGATCGAGTCGGCAGTGAAGATCACCGATGCCTCTTCCGCCTTGCGCAACATTGGCAGGCAGGCCTGGGTCAGGAGAAAGGGGGCGTTCAGGTTGACCTGCATGACCTGGTACCAGCTCTCGGGGTCATAGTCGTCCAGTCGACTCAGCAGGCGCAGTTGTGCCGCATTGTGCAGCAGGCCTTCAAGGGAGCCGAACTCCTTGTTCAGGGTTTCCGCGAGTTCCGCGTAATCGTGCGGGGTTGCCCCTTCCAGGTTCATCGGGTAGATGGCGGGTTGTACCCCGCCGGCCGCCTCGATGCTGTCATACACCGACTCCAGCTTGGCAATGGTGCGCCCCAGGAGTACCACGGTGGCACCATGAGTGGCGCTGGCGATGGCGACTTCCCGTCCGATACCATCACCGGCGCCGGTGATCAGGATGGTGCGTCCGGCGAGCAGATCCTTGGGGGGGTGGTAGTCGCGCATGTCTGGGTCCTGAGGGTTGATTTTACCACTATTCTAACCGGCGGTAGCGGCCGATTCGAGTCCTGTTTGGGCCTTTCGCCGCTACTCGACGGGGAGGGTGAGGCCCAGCTTGTCGAGTATTTCGCCGGGCCGGGAGACCGTGTCGTCGGCCCCCCACTCCCGGGGTCGGTCCTCGTCGCCAAGGTAGCCGAAGAGTGCGGCAAGGGTGTGGGTGCCCGCATGCCGCCCGGCAACGATATCCCGCTCCGCATCGCCCACGTAAAGACAGGCCGCGGGTTCGGTTTGGGCCATCCGACAGGCATACAGTATCGGTTCCGGATGGGGCTTGCTGTGGGCGGTGGTGTCGCCACTGACCACGCAGGCAGCCCGCCGCGACAGCCCCATAGCTGAGACCAGTGGATCGGTCAGCCAAGAGGGCTTGTTGGTGACAATCCCCCACGCTATGGACGCCTGTTGCAGCTCCTCCAGAACCGGATCCATGCCGGGAAAGAGGGTGGTCTCCCGGGTCAGGTTGGCCTGGTAGGTGGCGAGCAGGTCTTGACGGTACCGCTCGAAATCGGGGTGATCCGGCGTGATGCCGAAACCGAAGCGAACCAGGGCGGCCCCGCCATGGGAGACGTGGGGGCGAATCCGTTCGAACGGCAGGGAGGGGCGGCCGTGGCGGAGCAGGGTCTGGTTCAGGGCATAGGCCAGATCGGGTGCGGTATCGGCAAGTGTTCCGTCGAGATCGAACAGCACCAGGCGGACCGGTTGCCCGTGGAAACGGGCCTGGCTACTCGCTGTCATCGGCTTTGCCGCAGCTGACCATGTAGTTGACATCCACGTCCCCCGGTACCAGCCGGTAGCGTCCGTTCAGGGGATTGTAGGTGAGTCCGATCATGTCGTTGCTATGGAGTCCGGCCCGCCGGATCCAGCTATCCAGTTCGGAGGGCCTGATGAACCTGGAGAAGTCGTGAGTTCCCTTCGGCAGCAGTCGCAACAGGTACTCGGCGCCGACAATGGCAAACAGGTAGGACTTGGGGTTCCGGTTGAGGGTGGAGAAGAAGAGCTTTCCGCCTGGCTTCGCCAACCGGGCGCAGGCCTCTACCACGGAGGCGGGATCCGGCACATGTTCCAGCATCTCCATGCAGGTGACCACGTCAAACGACTCCGGTTGCCGCTGCGCAAGCTGCTCCACCGGCACCCGCTCGTAATGTACCTTCAATCCCGACTCCAGCAGGTGCAGCCGGGCCACCTCCAGTGGCGCCTCGCCCATGTCGATGCCGGTTACCTCGGCGCCGGCCCGGGCCATGCCCTCGGAGAGAATTCCGCCGCCGCAGCCCACGTCCAGAACCCGTTTTCCGTTGAGTCCGGACAGCCGGTCGATGTAGTCCAGTCGCAGGGGGTTGATCTCGTGCAGTGGTTTGAATTCGCTGTGCGGGTCCCACCAGCGTGCCGCCAGCTCCTCGAACTTGCTGATTTCGGCGTGATCGACGTTGATGCTGCTGTCAGTCATGTATTTTCCGGGCCTGTGCGGTAGCTGTTGAAGTGTACATCCCCTGCGCCAGCGCAGGCGCGGGGACGGGAGTATAACCCGGTTACTCGATGGATTCCGTTACGATCCCCTTGTAGAGGTCGAGCAGCGCCTGTTCGGCAGCGCCGGCGTCACCCAGCATGCTGGGGCGGCGGTAGCTGACGTACACCATGCCCGGCTCCTCCTGCAGTGTGTAGATCCCGATCACGAGAGGGCAGATGGAGAGGTTGGCCGGATGGGCGGCTGACATCTGGTGGGAGAGCCTGATGCTGCAGAATTCGAATGCCTCGGCCTGGTCGTAGAGGGTGTTTGGCAGGCCGGTATCCTGCGCGGTTCGCTGGAACATGTCACTGATGTGCAGCATGCTGCTGATCACCATGCCGCGTCCGGTAATGGCAATCTCCAGGTTGGACTTCACCGCTTCGTAGTCATCCTCGGCCTGGTAGACGATGATGGGCGCCTCTGGCGGGGTGATGGAGCCGGAGGCCAGGAGTGGGCCCGCTGTAAGCAGGCAGATCAACAGGACAATAAGGTTGCGCATAAGAAACTCCTTGGGGTGCCGGAATGCTGATAATAGTATCTCACCGGCGGGGGGGTCGCGAGCGTCGGTGACAGGAATCATCCCGCTTGGCCAATCCGCTGCCGCCACTCGTCCGCCCGCAGCGTTATCTCGCGGGGATCCAGGGTGGTCAGGCGGCGCTCGTGCAGCAGTGACCGTCCCGCCACCCAGACATCGGTCACCTTGTCGCGCCCGGTGGCGTAAACCAGCTGGGAGATGGGGTGGTATAGAGGCTGCGTTTCAAGACTGCCCAGGTCAACGGCGACCAGGTCGGCCGCCTTTCCAGGTTCCAGCGAGCCGGTGGTGTCGGCGATGCCGAGCGCCCGGGCCCCATTCAGGGTGGCCATGCGCAGGGCGCTATGGGCGGGTACCGCACTGGCATCCCCGGACACACCCTTGGCCAGCAGGGCGGCGGTTCGCATCTCGCTGAACATGTCCAGATCGTTGTTGCTGGCGGCGCCGTCGGTACCGATGGCGATATTTACCCCGGCGGTGTGAAGCTGTTGCACCGGGCAGAAGCCGGAGGCCAGCTTCAGGTTGGACTCGGGGCAGTGCACCACACTGGCGCCACTCTCGGCGAACCGGTCTATCTCCCCGGGCTCGATCTGGGTCATGTGTACCGCGGTGAGGGCAGGGGAGAGCAGCCCCAGCTCGTAGAGGCGCTGCAGCGGCCGCTTGCCGTAGCGCTCAATGCCATGGTTGATCTCGTCCCGGGTCTCGTGAACGTGCATGTGGATCGGTATCTCCAGCTCGTCGGCCAGTACCCGTATCCGTTCGAACGGTTCATCGGAGACGGTATAGGGGGCGTGCGGAGCGAAAGCGGTACTGACCAGTCCGTGATTGCGGAACTGATCATGTACCTCCAGGCCGCGGCTGATGTACTCGTCCGGGCCGGCGGCCCATGCCGAGGGGAAGTCAATCGCGATCAGGCCAACCACGGCGCGCATGCCCGCCGCGGCTGCCGTCATCCCGGTGACGTCGGGGAAGAAGTACATGTCGTTAAAACAGGTGGTGCCCCCACGCAGCATCTCGGCGATCGCCAGGCGGGTGCCGTCGGCGATGAACTCCTCGCTGATCCAGCGCCCCTCCGCCGGCCAGATATGGTCCTGCAGCCAGCTCATCAGCGGCAGGTCATCGGCCAGCCCTCTCATCAGGCTCATGCTGGCGTGGGTGTGGGCATTGATCAGGCCGGGGATCAGGGCGTGGCGGGGCAGTTCATGGGTGGTCTTCGGGTGAAACCGGGTCCGCGCCTCTTCTGCGGGCAGGATCTCCAGAATGGTTCCGCCCTGGATGGCCAGGGCATGTTGTTCCAGTACCTGCTGCTCGGGCACTACCGGAATGATCCAGCGTGGGTAGATCAGGGTATCGATGTTCAACGGATTGTCTGCTCGTTTCATGTGCTGATGAGAGGGATCGGGTAGAATAGACCGAATTTGCCACGGGTGAAAACAGGATGGAAGTACAACCTCTGACTATCCGCGCCGATGCCGACCATGCCATCGTCTGGGAAAACAGCCGACTCTACCTGCTGGACCAGCGCCGGCTACCTGCCGAAGAGTGCTATATCGAACTGCAACGTGCCGACGAGACAGCCCGGGCGATTCAGGACATGGTTGTTCGTGGGGCTCCGGCGATTGGTATCACCGCGGCCTTTGGAGTGGTACTGGCCGCCCGTGCCGCGTTTCAGGGCGCCGGCGGGGCGTGGCGGTCGGCAATCGGGCCGGAGCTGCAGATTCTGGCCGAATCGCGTCCGACGGCGGTCAACCTGTTCTGGGCCCTGCAGCGGATGCAGCGACTGTTTCCTGAAATCGGGGATCAGGATCCGGAGCCGGCCCTGTTACGCGAGGCGCAGGCGATACACCGGGAGGATGTGGCGGCAAACCGTACCCTGGGTGACCTGGGTGCTGAGCTGATCGAGGCGGGAAAAAGCGTTATCACCCACTGTAATGCCGGGGCGCTGGCGACCGGAGGCTACGGCACCGCCCTGGGTGTGATCCGGAGCGCCCATGCCAAGGGCCGGATTGAACGAGTGTTTGCCGATGAGACCCGACCCTGGTTGCAGGGCTCCCGGCTTACCGCCTGGGAACTGGCCCGGGACGAGATCCCGGTTACCCTGCTCACCGACGGTGCGGCGGCCAGTCGCATGGCCAGGGGCGATATCGGCTGGGTAATCGTGGGTTCCGACCGGATTGCGGCTAACGGTGATGTGGCGAACAAGATCGGTACCTACCACCTGGCGGTGGCGGCCAGGTATCACGGGGTCAGGGTGATGGTGGCGGCCCCTACTTCTACCATAGATATGAGCGCCCCATCCGGAGAAGAGATCCCCATCGAGTGCCGAAACCCGGAGGAGGTACTCAGCTGTGCTGGTACCCGGGTGGGTGCGTTTGGCGTGGATGCCTGGAATCCGGTGTTCGATGTGACCCCGGCGGCGCTGGTGGATGCCATCGTCACCGAAAGGGGCGTTGTGCTATCGCCAGATAGAAAAAAGATCGCAGAATTGATGGCGGATTAGGCTGAGAGCCGTTCAACGCCGTTTTCAGCGGCTTTTTAATCAGACAGTACCTTCCCGACTGTGTTAACATAATCGGCTTGGAAAAGCCGCAGACTGGGTCTGTGCGGGTGCCTGCCTGGCCTGTCCCGAAGCGGACGGGTGCTCTCTTGTGAAATCACAGGATTAATCAATCGCCTATGACCGAATTTGCAAAAGAAGTCCTCCCGGTCAATCTCGAAGACGAGATGCAGGCGTCCTATCTCGACTACGCCATGAGCGTGATCGTGGGGCGCGCCCTTCCCGACGTGCGTGATGGACTGAAGCCGGTGCATCGCCGGGTTCTCTACGCCATGAGCGTGCTGGGGAACGACTGGAACAAGCCGTACAAGAAGTCTGCCCGCGTCGTCGGTGACGTGATCGGTAAGTATCACCCGCACGGTGATACTGCGGTCTACGACACCATCGTGCGCATGGCACAGCCCTTCTCCATGCGCTACATGCTGGTGGATGGACAGGGCAACTTCGGTTCGGTGGACGGCGACGCGCCGGCTGCCATGCGTTACACCGAAGTGCGGATGGCCCGGATCGCCCACAGCATGCTGGACGACCTGGACAAGGAAACTGTCGACTTTACCCCCAACTACGACGAGTCCGAGCACGAACCGGCGGTCCTGCCGGCGCGAATTCCCAACCTGCTGGTCAATGGCTCCACCGGTATCGCGGTGGGTATGGCGACCAATATACCGCCACATAACCTGAGCGAGGTGATCAACGGCTGCATTGCCCTGATCGACGACCCGTCCATAACTATGGATGGACTGATGGGGCACATCCCGGGACCGGACTTTCCCACGGCGGCCCTGATCAACGGAGCGCGGGGTATTCAGGAGGCCTACCAGACCGGGCGTGGACGAATCTACATCCGTGCCCGTACCGAGATCGAGACCAACGAGAAGACCGGTCGCCAGACCATCGTGGTGCACGAACTGCCGTACCAGGTGAACAAGGCCCGCCTGCTGGAGAAGATCGCCGAGCTGGTCAAGGAGAAGCGGATCGAGGGGATCAGCGAGCTGCGTGACGAGTCGGACAAGGACGGCATGCGCATGGTGATCGAGCTGCGTCGCGGCGAGGTGGCCGAGGTGGTGCTGAACAACCTTTACCAGCACACCCAGATGCAGAGCGTGTTTGGCATCAACATGGTGTCGCTGGTGGATGGTCAGCCGAAGCTACTCAACCTGAAGCAGATGCTGGAGTACTTCATCCGCCACCGGCGCGAGGTGGTGACCCGGCGCACCCTGTTCGAGCTGCGCAAGGCGCGCGACCGGGCCCACGTGCTGGAGGGCCTGGCGGTTGCCCTGGCCAATATCGACGAGGTGATCCAGTTGATCCGCGAGGCAGCCAGCCCGGCGGACGCCAAGCGCGAACTGTTGGCGCGGCACTGGAAATCCGGCGCGGTCGAGGCGATGCTGGGTCGTGCCGGCGCGGACGCCTCGCGCCCGCAGGATCTGCCCGAGGGCTACGGCCTGGGCGAGCAGGGCTATCTCCTGACGGAGACCCAGGCACAGGCGATCCTGGACCTTCGCCTGCACCGACTGACAGGCCTTGAACAGGATAAAATACTTAGTGAATACAGTGAGATACTGGATAAAATTAAGTATTTACTTGACATTCTTTCCAGTCCAGACCGCTTGATGCAGGTGATCCGGGACGAGCTGATCGCGATGCGCGACCAGTACGGTGACGAGCGGCGTACCGAGATCATCAAGACCCGCCTCGACCTGACCCTGGAAGACCTGATCACCGAGGAGGACGTGGTGGTGACCCTCTCTCATGCCGGTTACGCCAAGGCCCAGACCCTGGATGTCTACCAGGCACAGAGACGGGGTGGCAAGGGCAAGACCGCAACCAGCACCAAGGACGAGGATTTTGTCGACAAGCTGTTCGTGGCCAGCACCCATGACACCATCCTCTGCTTCTCGAGCCGGGGGCGGGTCTACTGGATGAAGGTGTACGAGCTGCCACAGGCGGGCCGTAACGCTCGCGGCAAACCGATCGTCAACCTGCTGCCGCTGGAGAAGGATGAGCGGATCAACGCGGTGCTGCCGATCCGGGAGTATGCCGAGGACAAGTACATCTTCATGGCCACCAGTTCCGGTACCGTCAAGAAGACTCCACTGATCGACTTTTCACGCCAACGGGCTAGCGGCATCATTGCCGTCGACCTGCGCGAGGATGACACCCTGGTGGGAGTCGCGGTCACCGACGGCAACCAGGACATCATGCTGTTTACCTCGGCCAGCAAGGCGATTCGCTTCAACGAGTCCCAGGTGCGGCCGATGGGACGCACTGCCTGTGGGGTGAGGGGCGTCAGGCTGGGTGAGGGTCAGCGGGTGATCTCGCTGATGATTGCCGAGCCGGAGCGCACCATCCTGACGGTGACCGGGAACGGCTACGGCAAGCGCACACCGGTCGATCAGTTCCCGCTGCGGGGACGAGGCGGCATGGGCGTGATCTCGATCAAGGCGTCGGCTCGCAACGGTCCGCAGGTGGGTGCCGTGCTGGTGGACGAGAGTGACGAGGTGATGCTGATCACCAACGGGGGCACCCTGGTCCGCACGCCGGTGAGTGATATATCGGTGATGGGGCGTGATACACAGGGCGTCACCATGATCCGCCTCTCCAAGAAGGAGAAGCTGGTGGGAATCGAGCGCATTGAGTCGCTGGCTGACGACGTGGCCGGAGAGGTCGAAACGGAATCTGAAGAGGAGTAGTCGACTCCTCTGTTTCATAAAAATCGAGAGCTGGAGAGATAATCATGGCGAGAGTCTACAATTTCAGCGCCGGGCCGGCGGCCCTGCCTGAAGAGGTACTGAAGCAGGCCCGGGACGAGATGCTGGACTGGCAGGGCAGCGGCATGTCGGTGATGGAGATGAGTCACCGGGGCAAGGAGTTCATGTCGATTGCCGCCCAGGCCGAAGCCGACCTGCGTGAGCTGATGGCGATACCGGACAACTACAAGGTTCTGTTCCTGCAGGGCGGCGCCTCCAGCCAGTTCTCGATGGTGCCGATGAACCTGTTGCGGGGCAAGGCGTCTGCCGACTACCTGAATACCGGCTCCTGGTCGAAGAAGGCGATCGCCGAGGCGAAAAAGTACTGCGAGGTCAACGTGGCCGGTGAAACACCGTCCGGCGAGTTCACGGTGCCGGCGGCGGAGAGCCTGCAGCTGAACCCGGATGCAGCCTACCTGCACTACACACCCAACGAGACAATCCAGGGCGTCGAGTTTCCCTATCTGCCGGAGAACGGTGACGTGCCGCTGGTGGGCGACTTTTCATCCACCATCCTTTCACGGCCGGTGGATGTCTCGAAATTCGGCGTGATCTACGCCGGGGCGCAGAAAAACATCGGGCCGGCAGGTCTCACCGTGGTTATCGTGCGCGATGACCTGATCGGGGGCGCGGCCAGCGGAACCCCGGCCATGTTCGATTACAAGGTCCAGGCCGACGGCGAATCGATGTATAACACCCCGCCGACCTACGGCTGGTACCTGGCAGGACTGGTGTTCCAATGGCTGAAACGCAAGGGTGGGCTGGCTGCCATGGCGGAGATCAACCAGCGCAAGTCGGCGGCCCTGTACGCGGCCATCGATGGCTCCGATTTCTACAACAACCCGGTCGACCCGGCCTGTCGCTCCTGGATGAACGTGCCGTTCACCCTGCCCGATGCGGAACTGGATGGCCAGTTTCTCTCCGAGGCCAAGGAGGCAGGGCTGGTAACCCTGAAGGGGCATCGCTCGGTGGGTGGCATGCGGGCCAGTATCTACAATGCCATGCCGGAGGCGGGCGTGCAGGCGCTGATCGATTTCATGGCCGATTTCGAACAGCGCAACGGCTGATCGGGCAAGGTTCCAGGTGACATTGAGAAGATGGGTGGCAGGGCTATGCAATCTGGTAGTGCATAGTAAAAAAATCATGTTAAACAATTAGTAATGATCCATGTTTAAACTGACTTATTGTTTTATGGCCGCTCTTCATGCCTTCCCCTGTTCAACGCCACCGCTGCCGGGTCAATCCGGCAGCGGTGGCGTCTCCGAATTAGACGCACGTCCCCCCGATTTTCTGCAATAAATATAACGAAAGAGAGAGCTTCTATGCACAAGATCCTGACCCTGAACAATATCTCGGTGGCTGGCCTGGACCGGTTACCCCGCGACAGTTACGAGATCGCCTCGGAAATCACCCACCCGGACGCCATCCTGCTGCGCTCCTACAAGATGCACGACATGGAGATCCCTCCCACCGTGAAGGCGATCGGCCGGGCCGGTGCCGGGGTCAACAACATCCCGGTACAGAAGATGACCGAGAAGGGCGTGGTGGTATTCAACGCCCCCGGAGCCAACTCCAACGCGGTAAAGGAGCTGGTCCTGGCCGGCATGTTGATGGCCGCCCGTAACATCGGCCAGGCGTGGACTTTTGCCCGCGGCCTGAGCGGAGAGGACGGGGAGATCAACAAGGCGGTGGAGGCGGGCAAGAAGAATTTTGTCGGTTTTGAATTGCCGGGGCGTACCCTGGGCGTGGTCGGCCTTGGGGCGATCGGGGTCCGGGTGGCGAATGCCGCGCACGCCCTGGGCATGAAGGTGATCGGCTACGATCCCACGATTACCGTGCGCAGCGCCTGGCAGCTCTCCTCGGATATCCGCCAGGCCCTGAGCGTGGATGACCTGGTGTCGCAGTGTGATTTCATCACTTTCCACGTACCGCTGATCGAGTCAACCCGTCACATGATCAATGCCGAGCGGCTCAGGAACATGAAGAAGAACAGTGTCCTGCTCAACTTCGCACGCTCCGGGATCATCGATGATGCCGCCGCCGTGGAGGCGCTGGACAACGGTAAGCTGTACGCCTACATCTGCGATTTTCCGAGCAACCAGCTGAAGGACCACCCCCGTTGCATTACCCTGCCGCACCTGGGCGCCTCGACCCTGGAGGCGGAGGAAAACTGTGCCGTGATGGTGGCGGACCAGGTGCGCAGCTACCTGGAGGATGGCAACATCAGCAACTCGGTCAATTTCCCCGAGATCAATCTCCCGCGTAACGGCGGCTACCGGATCGCCGTGGTCAACTCCAATGTACCGAACATGGTGGGTCAGGTCTCCACCGACCTGGCGGAGGGCAACCTGAACATCATCGATATGCTGAACCGCTCCCGGGATGACGTGGCGGTGACCCTGATTGATGTGGACAAGTCACCGGATGAAGAGACCCTGCAACGGATCGCCGGCATCGAGGGTGTGTTGTCGGTCCGCTGCCTGGGCTGTGCCGACGGATAATCGGCCGTTACATTGCCTGGACGACAGCCCGACTCCGGCAGAGCGGGCTGTTTTTTATTTGCCGGCTGGCATGACTGTGCGCTGTCAGCCCCATCAGGTAGAATGCCTGCTTTCGGATGGCAGTCCGGCGTGCCGCTGCCTGGTATATTCCACCTTTTGTTTTCTACCTGGCCACGACTATGAGTAAGCAGGAGAGTCTCGAACAGATCAGAACCCGTATCGATGTACTGGATACCCAGATCCAGGAGCTGATCAACCAGCGTGCCGCCGCCGCCCAGCAGGTGGCCCAGATCAAGCTGAGCGAGGACAAGGACGCCTTTTTCTACCGCCCGGAGCGGGAGGCGGCGATCCTCAGGACCATCAAGGGACGCAACACCGGTCCCATGGGCAGCGAGGATATGGCGCGGCTGTTTCGCGAGATCATGTCCGCCTGCCTGGCCCTGGAACTGCCGATGCGGGTGGCCTTCCTCGGGCCGGCCGGGACCTTCACCCAGGCCGCGGCGCTGAAACACTTCGGCCACTCTGTGGAGACGGTGCCGATGCACTCGATCCCGGATATTTTTCGCGAGGTGGAGTCAGAGAACGCCCACTACGGAGTGGTGCCGGTGGAGAACTCCACCGAGGGCGTGATCAACCATACCCTGGACATGTTCATCGCCTCGTCGCTCTCCATCTGCGGCGAGGTAATGATGCGCATTCATCACCACCTGCTGAGCCTGGAGTCGGAGCTGTCCCGGATCAACCGGGTCTACTCGCACCAGCAGTCCCTGGCCCAGTGCCGGCTGTGGCTGGATCGCAACCTGCCCCATGCGGAGCAGGTGACAGTGGGCAGCAATGCCGAGGCGGCCCGCCTGGCCAGCCAGGAGGAGGGCAGCGCGGCGATTGCCGGTGAGATGGCCGCCGAGCTCTACCAGCTGAAGGGGCTGGCACGCAATATCGAGGACGAACCCGACAACACCACCCGTTTCCTGGTGGTGGGACGCCAGGAGGCGGCTTCCAGCGGCGAGGACAAGACCACACTGATGTGCGCCACCCGCAACGTGGCCGGCGGACTCAACGCCCTGTTGAAACCCCTGGCCGAGCACGGCATCAGCATGTCCCGTATCGAGTCGCGCCCGTCGCGCCAGGGCAACTGGGACTATCTCTTCTTTATCGATATTAATGGCCACCGGAATGACCCGGAGGTGCAGAAAGCGCTGACCGCGCTGGAAGCGGAATCCAGGCTGCTCAAGGTACTGGGTTCCTATCCCAATGCCGTACTCTGACCCATGCCGTACTCGGAACAGAATCGCTGTGCGGTGCTGCAACATACAAGGTGATCCATATGAGTGACAGAGCGAACCAATTTATTGAACTGGCGGTACCCGGGGTGACCAACCTCAAGCCCTATGTGCCGGGCAAACCGATCTCTGAACTGGAGCGGGAGCTGGGCATTCGGGACTCGGTCAAGCTGGCCTCCAACGAAAACCCCCTGGGCTGCAGCGAAAAAGCCAAGGCGGCAATACTGGATGAACTGGGGGGCGTGGCCCTTTATCCGGACGGTGGTGGTGTCGAGTTGCGCGCCGCGCTGGCCGAGAAGCATGCCATCGATCCCAACCGCATCACCCTGGGCAATGGCTCCAACGACGTGCTGGACATGATTGCACGGGTGTTCCTGGCCCCCGGCTATGAATCGCTTTTCTCCCAGTACGCCTTCGCGGTCTATCCGATCAGCAGCCAGGCTGTTGGCGCCACCCTCAATATCGCCCCGGCCAGGGAGTATGGCCACGACCTGGAGGAGATGGCCAACAGGGTGGGTGACAAAACCCGGGTGGTCTGGATCGCCAATCCCAACAACCCCACCGGCACCTGGCTTAACGGCGAGGAGCTGGAGGGTTTCATCGCGGCGCTGCCTGCCAACGTGATCGTGGTGGTGGACGAGGCCTACATCGAGTACGTGGACGAGCCGGACTACCCCGATGCCAGTCAGTGGCTGGACAGGTATCCCAACCTGATCGTGACCCGGACCTTCTCCAAGAGTTACGGATTGGCCTCGCTGCGGGTCGGTTACGGACTGGCCCATGCCGATATCACCGATCTGCTGAACCGGGTGCGCCAGCCATTCAATGTCAACAGCATGGCGCTGGCCGCGGCACGGGCGGCCCTGGAGGATCAGGCCTTTATTCGGCAATCGGTGGAGATGAACCGGAAGGGCATGCAGCAACTGACTTCGGCCTTCGAATCCATGGGGCTGGAGTACATCCCCTCGGTGGGCAACTTCGTCACCGTCGATGTCGGGCGCCCCGCCGCTGAGGTGGACCAGGCGCTGTTGCGGGCCGGCTGCATCACCCGGCCGGTGGGCAACTACGGCCTGCCCAACCACCTGCGCATTACGGTGGGTGCCGAGGCGGACAACAAGCGGGTGCTGTCGGCACTGAAAGAGGCACTCGCCGTATGACCATTCGCCGACTGGCCGTTATCGGCGTCGGTTTGATCGGCGGCTCGCTGGCCCGTGCTCTGCGGGCAGCCGGGGAAGTGGGCGAAATTGTCGGTTGCGGCCGCGGCCGTGCCAACCTGGAGAGGGCCCGGGAACTGGGTGTGATCGACCGCTACACCCACGATGTGGCGGAGGCGGTGAAAGATGCTGACATGGTCTTCCTGGCCGTGCCACTGGGCGCCATGCGGGAGACCTTTGCGGCGATAAAGGGGCACCTGGCCGAAGATGCCGTGATCACCGACGGCGGCAGTGCCAAGTTCAGTGTAATCGATGACTGTCGAGCGGTGTTCGGCGAGGTGCTGCCCAGCCTGGTTGCCGGGCATCCTATCGCCGGTACCGAGAACAGCGGCGTCGAGGCTTCGTTTGCGGAGCTCTACCGGAACCGGCGTATCATCCTGACCCCTACCGAAGAGACCTCTGACGCTGCCCTGCAGCGGGTAAGGGCGATGTGGGAGGCGTGTGGTGGCGAGATCACCCTGATGAGTGTCGAGCACCACGACGAGGTACTGGCCGCCACCTCCCATCTGCCCCACATGCTGGCCTTCGGGCTGGTGGATACCCTGGCCCAGATGAAGGAGAACGACGAGATATTCCGTTATGCGGCGGGGGGGTTCCGGGACTTCACCCGCATTGCCTCCAGCAATCCGGTGATGTGGCGGGATGTCTGCGTGGCCAACCGCCGGGCCCTGGGCAAGATGATGTCGCACTACCTGAACGAGATGCAGGCGCTGGCCGATACCATTGAACGGGGTGACGCGGATCAGCTGATGGAGATTTTCACCCGGGCCAAGGAGGCGCGGGACCGCTATATCGACGGGGTTCTGGATTCCAGCGAGTAACAGCGGCCTCAGATCCGGTACCGGTTTCGAAGACGCCCTTTCCGGCGCCGGGCGCAGTTTATCAGCCGCAGGTGCTGTTCCATCGCACTATAACCGTTCCAGCGCTTGATCTCCTCCAGCGAGCGCCCGCATCCGATGCAAATATCTTTGTCATCCAGAGTACAGATTCGCACGCAGGGCGAGCGTATCGCCTTCTCCAGCTGCCAGGCCTCGATTTCCGGTCCGTCTGCTCCTGGTCGCATACCGATTCTCCTGGTCAGAACCCGGATTACGTGACTGGTGCTTTCCGGGCAGTGGGATACTGCCGATCAGGGGGGAAGTATAGACGGGCGAGAATTTCCGGGGTCACGGATGTGTCGGGCGGGTGCAGCTGTCGTGCCCATTCAATCCCGGTCACGATGACAGATTGCCTGTGCCAGTTCCCTGATCAGCTGCCAGCGCTGCCGGTGGTCCCGGACTGCAGCCGGCAGGGCAGCTGCCGGGCGTTCTCCAGCGCTCTCCGGTAACCGCCGCCTGAATCCTGTACGAAGACGAATTCTCATCACTTGTCAGGCCGCAACGGCAGGGGATTCGGGTACGCCGCTCTCCCGCAAAAGCTGTCGTGCGCAATCGGCGCAGCGCCCGCAACAGGTCGCCACGCTGAGATGCTCGGAGAGTCCTTCCAGGGAATCGATTCCACTTTCGGCAGCAGTTCGGATCTGCTTATCGGTTACGCCGTGGCAGATACAGACGTACATGGATCCTCCATAAAGACAAGTGCAAATGAGAATGATTAATAATATAGTTAATGTGCCCGAGGGTGTCCAGCAAAATTTTTCCCACGGCCCAGGGCCGCGGTGAAGAGGGGATCTTGCGCTATTTTTAGCAGAGGGGCTTCGAACCAGGAGGAGAGTGTAATGAGAGGAGAAAAACCGGTCATCGCCGAACTGAACAGTGTCCTGAGAGGCCAGTTGACCGCCATAAACCAGTATTTCCTGCATGCCCGGATGTTCGGAAACTGGGGGCTGGAAGCGTTGAACGGACATGATTACCAGTGGTCGATCAAGGCGATGAAGCAGACAGACCGGCTGCTCGGGCGGATTCTGTTTCTGGACGGGCTGCCCAACCTGCAGGACCTGGGCAAGCTGTTGCTGGGTGAAGACGTGGAGGAGATGCTGAAAGGGGATCTCAGGCTGGCCACGGACATCCGCAACGATCTTCTGACGGCCATCGTGCTGTGCGAAACAGAACGGGACTTCGTGTCCCGGGACCTGCTGGAGGAGATCCTGGAGGCGGAGGAGGCGCATATCGACTGGCTGGAGAGCCAGCTGTGGCTGATCGAGAACAGTGGTGTGGAAAACTACCAGCAATCGATGATCTCTTGAGGAGGTTAAAATGAAGGGTAATCAGAAGGTTATAAAACAATTGCAGAAATTGCTTGCAGGTGAATTGGCGGCCCGAGACCAGTATTTCACCCACTCCCGGATGTACGACGACTGGGGGCTGCAGAAGTTGTATGAGCGGATAAACCACGAGATGGAGGACGAGACCCGGCATGCGGATGCCCTGATCCGGCGCATTCTGTTCCTGGAGGGTACGCCCGATCTCTCGGTCCAGGATGGACTAAAAATCGGAGCCGGCGTGCCGGAGATGCTGCAGAATGACCTGGATGTGGAGTACAAGGTGGTGAAGGCTCTGAAAAAGGCGATAGCGGTCTGCGAGGAGGAGAGGGACTACCAGACCCGGGAGATCCTGGAGGTGATGCTGGACGATACCGAGGAGGATCACGCCTACTGGCTGGAGAAACAGCTGGGGATGATTCAGCGCATTGGGCTGGAGAACTACCTGCAGAGCCAGATGGGTGACGGCGCCTAGTCTGAGGGTGATAGCCTGCCGTCCCGCTCCAGGGCAAATTCAGCCCATCCGGTTTTACCGGAGCAGGTAGCTTGATTGGTAATCCCAAAGTGGTCGGATTCCGGGACTGCCTGATAGCCTACCGGGCGGTATTCTTCGTCTTTTATCCAACTACTAACTAACTACCCGAATGCCCTGGACGGGTGTCAGACCGATGAAAGAAGCACGGGATCCCGCATAACTTCACGGGATGCCGGGCCTGCCGAATACAATCGACCCCCCGGCAAAGCGGACCGGTGGATCGCAGATCGCAGATCGCAGTCTCAATCCGATACAGGGATACCAGGGCAGTTATTTTGATGGGCTGCTGGATTCCAGCGTATAACCTCACTATTATACGGCGTTTGCTTCAACATCAGGGATGCAGTTGAAGCAGCTGGCGGAAACCCGGGCTCAGGGGGGTGATTGGGATAGACTTTTACCTTTCGTGATGCCCTTTGGTAGGGTGCCGTGCAGAGCGTGAAAATCCTTCGCTGTTGTGTTTGTCAGTGTCAATTGATATGCATCATGGCACCATCCGGCGAAAGTGAGACCCTTTTAACAAAAAGCCTAATAACAAACAAAAAGGTTCCATCGCAGTATGGGTAGGGCGGTAACAGTTGAACATTCAATTTTGCAGGGGGGAGTTAATTCTCATTGTCCTTGTATCATTGCATCCGCAATCTCTTCTTCGCTTCAACGATTCATTCCCCTCTTGTCTGATGGCAGATTTAAATGAATAAAAATACTCCCTGGCTTTTGCTTGCTTTAATTTTGCTGTTTCCCCTGGTCGGGCTGGCAGAGATTCCCGCGGACTGGAAGCAAGTTACCCATGGCGGCTTGGTATTCTCCATTCCAGCCGATTGGGCGGCACTCAGGGAGCGCGAATTCGAAGGCCAGTGGGGTATCAAGAACAAGGAGGAGCGTCAGGCGATAGGGGTCAATTTGACCCGCGAGCGACATCCTGAAAAAACGCTGAAACGGGCAGAAAAGGATGGCATGACGGTGACGTCGCTGGGTGATGTCAAGGTGGGTGAACTCTCAGCCAATCAGCATCAGATATCGGGTCAAATCGAGGAACTGGATGCGTTTCTCAGGGTGATAATCGTCGAGGGACTGTTGCCGGATGGTGACAAGATCTCACTGAGCGCTTCGGTTGTCGGGATGCCCGTTGATCAATGGACACCGGTTATTGAAAAGGTCATGTCAAGCATAAGCGCCACGCCTGAATTGGTTTCCACTTTGCAGGGATACAGTCGACACGATCTCTTTGATGGGCTGTTCAGCCTGGAGGTACGTAACAACTGGGAGATGACCGACCATTCAGACAATGTTTCCTGGGAGCCACCACTACTCTCGCTGTACGGAGCCCGACTGATTCGCTTCGCCCATGGCTACCATCTCACTGGTAGCAACGGGATGCTTAGCAAGATGAAAGAACCGGTGTTAGAGAAATCAGAGATGTTCGGTATTCCCGCCTGGAGGATTAGCGCTACAGGTATCGGCACCACCTACGCAACACCGATGCGCAAAAAGACAATTCCTGCAACTACTGTTCTGTATCTCTCAGATATCTGTCTGGCCAAGGGTGATCGCTTTGGATATGCCATAACAGGGACTGATGAACAACTGTCGGAGCATAAAGAGGCGCTGGAGCAGTTGCTAAACAGTGTTCGGTTGACGTTGCCGGAACAGGCAGGGCCTTGCGATGAGCTGATAGCCTACGAGTGGAGCCAGGGGATGCAAATAGAGGTACCGCGAAGCTGGCGGAAAAATCAGGATACCAGGTACCAGCTCAGCTGGTATGACAGATCACTTACCACAGGCGCTGATATCAGGGCCAGCATTATTCACAATACCACGAACGTGCATCCGATAAAGGGTTACGAGCACCCGTCCGAGGTCCTTGAACAGTTGACCATCGATGGTTATCCTGCAACCCACTATCGCAAGCGGCATACCGGCTCTGACAAGGTCGAGACGCTCTACGACTACTATATCCTCGATACCCGAATGCGTTTTGGGGCGACCAGTCAACAGAACACTCCCTCGTTTTTTTACCTGCAGTTTGCTACCAAGCCAGCTGCTCTCGCCGAGCCGGATACCGCTCTCCACAGGCGAGTAATGGAGACGATCGCCTTTGGACCGGAATGGGAGAGCGAGACACCGGTAGTGCGAACAAAGGCCCCGGTTGCTGCCAGCCTGCCGGAGAAGGTCGATCAACCAGCGGTATCAACAGGAGTTAGTACCGGTACAGCCGGGAAGAAAGGACTTGCACCAGAGGTTGCAAGCGCCATTGGTGGAAAAGCGGTAGGCAGCGAAGCCGAAGGTCAGAATCAACGGACAGAGGTCGCGGGGGAGAGTGCGCCACTTGAGAGTGACCAGGCTGCGACAGCCATTAAACCCACGCTCGCTGTTGACCTGCCAGACACCCCGGAGAGGCCTGCCAGGGAGGAGCCTGTTCACAACCCGGGACAGGTTGAAAACGAGGTGACGTTGCCAGGGGCTTATAGGGCGGATACCCGTATTCCACCCGATGTTGATGCAGAACCTGAAAATGCAGCAGTTATCGATGCGCGACAGCGGTACCAGAAAGCCAGTACCTTGCGTAGCGAGGGCGCGGCACTACAGGAGCAGGGAAAACTGAGAGAAGCGGTTGAGAAGTACCGTCACAGTCTGACGTTCTACCCCGATGACCGGCTGGAGGCACATGTCCAGCTTCTCGAAAAGGTGTTGGCCGGTGGCAAGTAGTAAGTCAGTTGGAGAAGAAATAAACATGGCCAGCCTTCGATATCACGTCCTCGTGACCGTCCTGCTCTCGATCATGGCCCCCGGCCTCGCTACGGCACAATCCGACGTGATCTATGACACTACCATGGCTACTCCGGTGGATAGTGTTCCGTTGAAACCGACTCGATTTACCCTCTATGATCGCCGCACTATCACCCGTATACAGACCTTTCACTGGAACCAGGGGAAGGGAGCAAAACCAGGCTCAATTGCGCTACAGGGAAAAGACAAGAAGTTGTTCGGGCCCTGGGTTGCAAAAGGTAAGACAAATGAAAAAGGGCTGGTCAACGCCTACTGGGAAGTCACGCCGAACCAACCACTTGAGGCGGGTACTTACACCGTACTTGATTCAGAACCCGGTACCTGGTCGCGCAACCCGACAAAAGGAAATGTCGGTATTGTCCGCATTGTGGGGCAACAGGGTGCGGTGGTACCGGAGAATGTACAACCGCCGGCAGTTGATTCGGCAACAGAGGCGGATCCCACTCTGACGCTGGAACAGCAGCAGGTGCGGGCGGAGCAGTTATTTGAACAGATTCGCCAGGCCGATCGCTATGACTATGAGCAGATTGAGGCGCTCTACCTGCAGTTGATAGATGAATGCCCCGATACTGAGCAGGCGGAAGAGTCCTACTTCAGGTTATCCAACCTCTACCGGATCGGCATGGATCCACCAGAATACTTCAAATTGAGACGCCTTCTGGAAGACTACCTGTCACGCTACGTAGATACCGAATTGGCAGAGAAGATGCGTCAGCGCCTGCTTCGGCTCTATGAGGATACCGGGCAGTGGCAAGGGGCCGTTGAACTTCGCGACAGCACTATTGCAGACCTGAGTCTCGAGAATAGTCACTACCTGGTGATTATGCTCGATTATGCCCGTGCGCTGGAGGGTGCAGGAGAACGCGATCGGGCACTTTCGATCTACCGGCAGGTGGAAAAAACAGCCGGTGGTGAACAGGCAGCTGACTATGATATGAGCGATCTATGGCTGCGAGTGGCTCGAAACCGAATCCAGATGATTGGGCTGATACAGGCGCAGAAGTGGGATGAGGTGGCCCGGCTTTACCGGGAGCAATTCAGCAAGATGGCCTTTGTCGAGATGCCGCAGATTCAGGAGCTGTTGGAGTATGCCGATGCCCTGGAGAGAATCGGTGACCGCTCATCTGCCATTGCACAGTACAGGCAGGTGATGCGGACCGACCAGGGGCACCAGACGCTCCAAGGACAGCAGGCCAGTGCGCGTTTGATTGAGCTTGTTGGTGTCGACTGGCATGAGTAAGCCGATTTAACGGGAGATGGGTTGATGCAAACCAAACTAACAGGCAGCAAACTGCGGCAGATTTGCCGCACAAGGCGATGGCTGGCTGCTCTGCTGCTGATCGCTACTCTGGCTATATCATTCAACTTACACAGCGGAGAGGAAATCGTGGACGAGCGATTCAGACTGGCTGAAAAGGCGCTGAGGGAAGGCAGTATCGAGCAGGCGCAAACGCATCTTGAAGCCATTCTGAAGGAGAATCCCGATGATAAGGATGCTTGCAATCTTCTGGGGAATATCGCTCTGGCACAGGGTCAGTTTGAGCAGGCAAAAAAGAACTACAATTGCGCCCTGGATGCAGATCCGCTGTTTGCTGAGACCTATAACAATCTCGGTGTACTGGCATTGAAGCAAGGGCAGATCAATGAAGCCATGGTCAATTTCAAGGCAGCGGTAAATATTGATCCGAAACGGGCTGATTCCTGGTACAACATGGGCCAGATCTTGATGGCGTCTGGTCAGACTGGACCTGCCGAAGAGCATCTGCGGCGGGCTATCAAGGCGGACCCCAATCATGCGGCATCACGTTACCGTCTTGCCGTACTGCTGCTTGGAATGCGGAGAGGGGATGAGGCGATCCGGTTACTGGAAGAAGCCGTAAAGGCGGATCCCGGCAATCCTGAATTCCTGTTTCTACTTGCTACTGTTCTAGATGACCTTGGCCGCATAGAGGAGGCATCGAAGCGCTATTTGGAAGCGCGGAATGCAGGCAGTGACTCCCAGGTGCTTCCCCTCTATCTTGCCGAAACCCAGATCAAGCTAGGTCAAACCAAAGCAGCGCAGAGGGAACTTCGAGCCATTCTGAATGATTCCAAAGTCGATGCTGGCATCAAGGAAAAAGCTGCCACTCTGATGAAGGAGATCGGTAGTGACGGTATTTACTGATCACTCTTTCCGGCAAGTGCATAACGGGTGCGCTGACATCCATCGATGGTTATTGGTCATCGTACTTCTGTTATTGACTGGACTGCCACTAGATGTTTTCCCGGCAGACAGTATCGACGAGCTTCGGGTTCGTCAGCAGAACGCACTGAAAGTCCTGGAGAGCAACTACCACTCGAGGGTCCGCAACAACCCTGATCTAATCAAGGCTGATGGTACTGTAGATACCAGTCATCCTGATTACCAGAAAGCGCTCAGCGACTACACCAGGGACAAGTCCGAAATCCAATCTCAGTTCAATGGTCTCGATAGCCGGGGACAGGATCTAGAAGATCTACAGCGACGCTATGGATCCCAAATCAAGACCACGGGCAGTTCACCTAAAGATGTCAGGGCAGATGTTGATATTACTGCTAGTGACCGTGATATTGCCGCGCAGATTGCTGATGAGTGGCGGGCTCGGGGCGATGACGTCGATTATGATGAAGATTTGGGTATATACATCAACAAGTCAAAAGACACCACGCTCTGGCAACCCCCTTCTGACAAGCAGTTGGCCGAACGGCAAAAGTACCATGATGCTTTCTCTACCCCGGGCGGCAAGCAGGCGACCGATGTAAAGGGTGCCGAGTCCATAAGGGACCCCGAGGGGTATGTCCTGGATAATGAGAAAAAGTTTATCCACGGGGCTGAAGATTTCGAAAATACCGACATCAACAACCGTTCTCCGGAGGCTCAGCTGAAGCGTGACATGGCCCTTAAAACCATGGGTAAGAGTGTCAGCAAAACGGCCGACGAGGTAGGTCATGATTCGGAGGTAATCAACCAAGCCCGTAAGCTGAGAAACTATGGAGATAAGTTTGAGACCGGTATCACCCCCCTGGGTGCAACCCCTGAACAGCAGAAGGCGGATGAGAAAAAATGGATACAGCAAGCCGATCAGGAGGTGCAGAATACCAAGCCGGTAGCGGCCAAAAAATCTCAAAAAATCAGAGAGGTGCGTGAGGCGCTTGCGAAAACTGCGGAGAAAAATGCTAAAGGCCGTGCCGACCCGAATGCCGAGGATACTGCAAAGAATATTCGTGGACGTAACAAGACCCTTGACGAGGCCAACGAAAAGGCTCGTTCCGCAAATACAGATGCACGAAAAAGGGCCGGTTTGCCAAAGCAGCCGGAACCAGACGAAATGGCAATCGGCAGCCAGGCTAAAAACCGGGCCAATCGGGCAGCAGAAAGGCAACAGGAGCAACAGCGGAACGCAGTTGCAAGGGAGCGCAGGGGAGAGGCAAAAAACAGTAAATGGAAGGTGACGGACGAGCGTGAAGGAAATAGGAATACAAAAACTATCACTTCAAAAACACGTGATGCCGATGGCAGTGAAACCACGCGAACCAGCCGCACTGAAAACAAGCGTACTCCAGGCGGTGGGAAAACCACCCAGCAGAACAGAAAGATAATTGAAAAAGGCGCCGACGGTACAACTCGTAGCACCCGTCAGAATTCGACTGGATACGAAGGGAAAAAAACCAGTTCATCGACCGCGAAGACATCCGAGGTCGATCGTGATGCCAGTGGTCAGGTAACCCGAAGAAGTGATTCAACAAAAACCACCAATTCGCGAACTGACAAGAGTGGCAAAAGGACCAGCACCAATGAGCAGTCCACGACACACCAGTCAAAAAACAGCTGGCTACCCGGTGGCGGTGGAACTACGACAACTAAGAGAAATAGTCACACAATCGAGGAAGAACAGGACGGACATAAGCGTACAACCCAAACCGGACGTTCCACTACCACCGACAATAGAACTGGTATAAAGACTACTACAACTAGTCAGTCTTCCAGTACAACGAGCACGGATGACGATGGGCGTAAAACGACCACCAATGTGACCACGACAACCACCGACAAGCCCTGGTCAAAATCGCGCACGACCCAAGGCGTTTATGAAAGTGACCTCAAGCCTGGTGGTGACCCCAATGAGCCAAAGGATGGTGAACGGGTGGGGGACCCTACCAAGGTTAATGTCAAAATTGCTGGCGGTAAGTTATTTGATCCCGTCGATGAGGCAAAGAAGACAGCGGCAACCAGTACCGCCGGAAGAACGGACTCAGGTGTTGAATATGGCGGTGATGCGAAGGTCCAGCTTGGTCAATATGGCTCTACGGGTAACTGGGAAGTAACTGCAAACAAGCGCGGTTTGCATGCCAAGGTTGACGTCAATGCCGAAGTGAATGCAATAAAGGCAACGGCTACCGGTAGTGCTGAAAAGAAAATCGGTAAGGCCACCGTCGGAGGGAAGATATCAACTACTGCGAAGGTTGGCGCGGAGGGCAAAGGCACCGCTGAAGCACATCTCGGTTCTGACCGTATCGCTGGATCGGCAGAGGCCAAGGTATTTATCGGTGGAAAAGCAGAGGCAGCAGCAGAAGCCTCACTATCGTTGTGGGGCATCAAACTCACTGGCAAGGCGCAGGGGGAGGTTTCAGCCGGTGCCGGGGCTGAGGCCAAAGTGGATGCTGAACTCTCATGGACCAAAATCCGGCTTGGAGCCAAAGTTGCAGCCACGTTGGGCTTGGGTGCAGGTGGTGGCACATCGGTCGAATTTGATGCGACTGAAGCAATTACCGGCTACGACCCCGCAGCCCTCGATCAGCAATTCCAGGCCGGGGACAGTATTGTCCGGATCTGCCGTGACCTGCGCTCAGGTCGTCTGCGTCTGCCCCCTGGCGTCAAGTTCTCGGATATACGTGACCGCCTGCAGAAAAATGCCGAACTCTTTGCCAAGCATCCCCAGCTGACCAAAGATGGCAAAAAAATCAGTCTTGTCGATTCATTGATTCAAGACCTTAACCTGAAGAAAGGCAAGAACAATACCTACATTACGGCCCATCACAAGCAGAAGGACTGGTACTGCACAAACAGGCCTCAGATCGAGGCACCGGTAGTGCTTCCCTCTATCGTGGAGCGTAAATGATGAAGTCAGGCACAGCACGATTACTCTATTGCCTGTTGTTGCTGATCATGATCAACGCTTCCGTTGCCCATGCCGAGACACCCGGTCCGCTGGGGGTGAAGGTCTTCGAGCAGAACATTGACGGAACCCGCAAGCCCCTTGCCAATGTCCGGATACATATTGGTGACCGCCACGCCGCCACCGATGTTCGGGGTATGGCAATCTTCGAAGGTCTGCCCGGGGGAGAATACAAACTGAGCGTGGAGCAGGCGGATTACCAGAGTCTGTCACAGGAGATCAGCCTCGCGAACGGTGCCCGGGAGGCAATCGAACTGACTTTGACCCCAGCGGCGGTTGTTCAGTGGGGAGGCCAGGTAGTGATCGACGCACTGGACCAGCCAATAACCGGAGTAATGGTAGAGCTCGATCCGGTTAAGGTGAAATCATCTCTTTCCGGTCGGGCCCATTCGATAACCACCTGGGATGGCCGCTTCCAGTTTGTCGACCTTCCCGTTGGTCAGTATAGATTAAGTGCCACGGCACCAGGATTTACTTCGATCAACCAGGAGGTCGATGTTCTTCCCGTTGACAGGTCCAAACAGGCGCAATTTGATGCTCCGAAGGTGGATGGCGTGGCACTGGATATCTGCCGTGAATGGGGGAAAAACTGCAACAAGCCGACAGCTGATCTGTTTTGTCAGCAGCAAGGCTATTTCGAATCGGATACATTCGGCATAGAAAAAGATCAACCACCCACCCGGATCATCTCTTCCGGGAAGCTCTGTAAAGACAAAAGTTGCGATCGAATCAGCTGGATTAAGTGCATTGGTGAAAAACAGGAACCGCTGGTCCTGAAGTTAAAGGCAGAGGCAAAGACTATAAGCCAGGTGATCAGAGTGACCGATGGGGTGACCGGCCAGCCGATTCCCGATGCCAGTGTGCAACTTGCAGAAACCTGGCCCAGTGGCGCTATTGCAGGGATGAAGAGTGATCGTACAGGTCGGGTCTCGTTCCAGACGCTGAAACTCGGTGTGGTCAATCGCCAGGATGAGCAGGGTGGGGTGCTAATTGCAAGAAGGCAGGTCACTGCCCATGTTGAGGCTGAAGGTTATGTTCCGGCTGTAGTACCACTGATGCTCTCTGAGGGTTCTTCCGAGCTGGGCATCTCCCTCACCCCGCTGGTCGAGCAGGAGGAGGTTGAGCCCAATAACGATTTTGAGCACGCGCAGACGGTTCGTATAGGCGCACCCATCCGATTAAGGATCGCCGAGCGGGGTGATCAAGATTTTTTCAAGTTCAGACTGACGGAACCGTCGAGATTACTCCTGTCGATCGATGGAGGCAGTCTAGAAACCCTGATCCAGCTTCGGGACAATGACGGCAAACTCCTGAAAGAACAGGGAGGTGGCGCCGGCAAGACAAACCGTTTTGAACGAGATCTGAACAGAGGCAGCTACTCCGTTGCCGTTACTGAATGGGGTAACAATGGCGCTGACCCCGAACAGAGTATGATACTAAATCTTATCGCAAAACCAGCGGTTGATCCCAATGAACCCAACCAGGATCTTGAATCGGCAAGAGTTATCCACCTCAACCAGCAAGTATCCGGCCTGATCTGGCCGGTAGGCGATCACGACTTCTATAAGCTCGAAGTGAAGCAGGCCGGAATTCTCCGACTCAGTGACCTGCATAAGAGTTTACAGCGTCACGTGAAGATCTATTCCAACCTGGGAAAATTGCTTGCGGAGCAGGGCGGCTATGCCAATAAACCTCTCTCCCTCGAGTATGCGGCTGCCCCGGGTACCTATGTTATTGAAATACAAGAGTGGGGGAGCAATGATGCGTCCCTGGAACCTTATCGTCTGGCGGTGGAGATGTTGCCTGATGACGGAGTGGTCGATCCGGTGCAGGAGCCGGGGGAGATGCGCGCAGCACGCTCACTTCAATCCCACACTTGGTTCGCCAGTACTATTCTTCCGATTGGAGACCGGGATCTCTTCAGCGTCAATATTCCTGGTGCCGGGGTGTTGCGTATGCAGAGCAAAGGGCCGATGCAGCGTCATCTCAAGGTATTCGATGCCGAGGGTAAGTTGCTGCAACAGGTCGGGGCATATGAAAACAGTCCGGGGGAGCTCAACTGGCATGCGGATGGACCCCAGACCGTTTTCGTCTCGATAGAGGAGTGGGGGAACAATAGCTATTCGCCACTTCCTTACTCGATGCGGGTCTGGTTTGAGCGAGCGGATGAGATCGATTACCAGCAACGGAACGAGACCTTTGAGGAGGCTGCGCCGCTGTTACCCGGTGATACCGTTCACGGCAGCTATCTGCCATTAGGGGACCAAGACTACTACGCGGTCGACATTGATTTTCCGGGAGTGCTGCAGGTAAGTGCTGTTTCCGCACAGCAGACTCACCTGCGAGTATTCGATAGCCGGCACAAGATGATCGCTGAGCGCGGCGCATACGAGAACAAAACCGCCGGGGTAAGTCCTGAAGTCAACAGAGGCATCTACTACATTCTGGTTAGTGAGTGGGGTAATAACACCGCTTCTACTGAACCCTATGAACTTAAAGTTTCATTGCAGCGTGCTGAACCTGGGGAGACCGAGCCTCTCGTTGAGGATGAACCTAGAGAATTGCACGATGGTGTGGCGCAGTCGTTCTCTATCGACCAACGAGGTGACCGGGATCGCTTTGTCTTCGAACTGGAGGAAGCCGGAGAGATCAGGCTGAATGTCGCCAGCCAAGTGCAGATACAGGTACGCGTGTTTGATGACCATAGCGGAGAAAAGATCCACGAATCCGGCCACTACGACCCGGTAAAATGGAGTCTCCCGCTTAAGTTTGATCAGCCAGTCCGCCTTCGCATCGAGCTGAACGAGTGGGGAAACAATGCGACCTCCAAGCAGCCGGGCTTCATCATGATCGACACCCGGGGCCGTACATTGCAGGCAGATCATATCGAATCCACACCCGATGGCTCGTTTCCAGAGCGGGTATCGTTCAAGAGAGTAGCACTCAAGCATGCCGACCCTGCACAGCGTTGTGAACTGGATCTCGACGGTGACGGGCGTACCGACCTGTCTCTCGACAGTGACCAGGAAAAAAAGGGACGCTTCCCCCGTGAGGGGCGTTATGTGGTTGAGTCAAAGTGCATTGGCGCTGACGGGCAGATAGCCAGGCAGAGATTCTGGGTACAGGCCACGGGAAACCGCACCCGCGAGGGGATAGCACTGTTCCTGAACACACCCCTGGAGGGGCAGACCATTGACCGGCCCGTCAAGCTGTTGGCCCAGGCGATCAGCTACAGCGGTCGGCCGGTGGCTGGCGTACGCTACCGCCTGGATGGGCAGGCCCTGGCAACGGTCTACTCGACCCCCTACGATGCCGAAGTAAACTGGCAGACCCTATCTGCCGGGAAACACACAGTGGAAGTGGTGGCCTACGATGCCAATGGCGTCGAGGCAAAGGTAAGTCGGCAGTTCAACCTTTCGGAATACTTTGACCTCTCACCGCCTGATGGTGCGGTGCTCTCCGGAGAGGTTGTCCGAGTCAGCTGGCAGGCACCGCAACATGGTGAATCACTGCTGCGCTACCGGAAAAAGGGGAGCAAGGATTGGCAGGTGGTTCGCGGTGAGAGTGGCCGTCTTCGGGTGGTTGAACTAAAAGGGCTGGAAGCTACAGTGCCTTACGAGATTCAACCGATGGGTGGCCTGGAGGATGGGCCGATACAGACCCTGACCCGCGTCAAGGGTCTCGCCTTTGGCCGTAGCCGTTATGGTGCCAATATCCGCCGGGATTACGATCAGCGGGTCGGTATCAGCGTGCGCAATAACAGTGACGAACCGTTAAGCGTCCGCCTGGAGTGTGGCAAGCCCAAGGACTCTGACCTATTGGTCAGTTTCGTCGGTGAAGGTTCAGAGGACAAGCCTATCAACCTCGGACCAGGGGAGACGCGCGATTTCCTGCTCGGCATCAGTGCTCAGGACGTGGACACTGCCGACCATACGGTGCCCATCCGCATCGTTTCCGACAGTGGCCTTAGTGACGAGGCCGAGGTGGCAGTGCATGTGAGGCTGCCACATGTTGAACTTGTGTGGGAAGACCTGGGACCACTGCCTCTGGGCCATGGACGGAAACTGCGCCTGCGCAACAAGGGAGATACCATTACCGACCTTCAGGTGAGCAGCGAAAAAAACCAGGCGGTACGGATCTCACCGACGATCCAACATGGCCTGTTAACAAGTGGGGGTAGCTTGGAGTTCACCGTTACCCCGAGATTCTATGAGGGCTTCCAAGGTGTTCAGAGTAAGATCCTGGCTCGCGGTTTGGATAAATCATTCAACTATCCCTACGAGATGAAACTTGCGGAGGGTGAGAGCGTACGTCGTATCTGGCTCTTCCCGGGGATAGATCCTACCGATGACCTGCTGCATGAGAAGGAGCCGGAACTGATCGCCAATGCGGTTAAAGCCGAGCAACTGGATCCGTCAGAGGTCGATTGGAGTCGTTATAACAACCCGGAGGATCTCGACCGTGACGGCCGTGCAGATCGCTGGTCGATGAACTTGGGTGATGTTCGGTGGGTTGGAGACGATACCGATGCGGATGGCGAAGTCGACTTCATCCATGCCGATATCGCCGATGACGGTATCTTTGAATACTCCGCCATCCTGGAGAACGAGGAGTGGCACAAAACGAACCTGGTGGAGGCATGGCTGGAGATGGGCTTCAGCCTGCCGTGGAACCGGACAAGCTACCATCCCCATGATACGGATATCGTGCTCAACGGCATTGTGATCGGCAGCCTGCGGGATACCATACCCGAGGGTAATTACAGTTTCCGTATTCCACCGGCTGCGCTGCGCTTTGACAAGAGTGGCCTACCCGGCAGCAATAAGGTGGGAATAAACTCCAAGCACCTGCGGGGCGGGCACTACGTCGTAAACAGCGACTTCCGTTTCAAATTCCGGCTCACAGCCACACCGGTCTGGACGGTGGCAAAAACCGAGGCGGATGCCCGCCGTTCGGTGGCACAACTGGGTGGCGTGGCGATAACTTCACCAGACCTGAGTATCTCGTCTGCCGAACTCAGGCTGGATGCTCCGGATGAGGCCAAGGTGGGTGACGAGATCAAGGTGGAGATTCCAGTACGCAACCTTGGGTCAGTAGCGGTACCCGAGGTGGATGTGGTGCTGTTTCGAAAGAATCCTCGCGGCAGGCGTGAAGAACTCGCACGGGTGGTAGTTGATCGGATCACCCTTCATGGCGCGGCAACCGCAAAATTTGCCTGGAAGGCGACAGCGGGTTCGAGCAGATTCATGCTCGTGGTCGACCCGGATAACCGGCTCGATGACATCGATAACGTGAATAACGAAGCGATTTTTTTCCTGCCTATCAAAAGTGACAAGAAACCGATAAAAATCACCTTGAACAAACCTAAGGCGAACGGAACATCTGCAACACCAATGATCACGCTTCAAGCGACGGTCAACCCGGAGGCGGGGATCGTCGAACCGTCACTGTCGATCGATGGCGGTCTGTGGCAAGAACTGCAGTCGACGTCTGAGAAAATTACCGCCGAGTTGCTGTTGCAGCCGGGTAAACACCGGCTGCAACTGAAGGTGGTCGATGCCGCTGGTAACAGCGCCACTGAAACCATCGAGCTGGAGGTCAAAGCACCAGCGCCAGAGGCGCGAATTGTTTCGCCCAGGGCGTCTGAAACCATTGCAGAGCGACATGCCCATGTGGTGATAGCTATTCCGGAGAACCTAGCCATGGTGGCTGTACGTGCCGCGGGTGGTCCCTGGCATAAAGCGGTACGGATCGGTACAGAGGCACATGTCGACCTGCCAATACGCTTTGGGAACCAGACCATTGAGGCGATAGTGGCAGACAAGTCGGGCGTGGTAAATCTGTTGACCCAAGACATTGTCTGTTCGGCTCAACCCAAGGCAGATGAAAAGCGGGTAGTGGCAGGAGCTGAGCAGGAGGGGCTGTTGTGGCCACGAGCTGACAGCGATCTCGCAATTGACCTGTTTCAGACACGCAATGGCATCCTGCAGCTGACCGAACGCAAACAACGCCGGGCTGCACCGGAATCTGCCAAGGAAACTGCGGCTAATACCGCAGCAATGGATCCCAATATGCGGGCGCGCTATGAAGAGGCGAAAAGATTGCGGATGGTGGGCGCCAGGTTGCAGGGTCAGGGAGAGCTTACTCGGGCGATCGAGAAATATCGCCAGAGTCTCAGGCTCTATCCGGACTACCGCCTGGAAGCGCATATTGCACTGATCGAAGATGCGCTGAATGGCAGGCTGCAGGATAAAGGCAGATAAATGGAATGTGGATGTTGGTAATGTGTCGATTGGGTTTTGATGACGGTTGGCGCCCTTCCCTGAACCAAGAGGTAAAGACGTGATGAGATGTAAATTACAGAAACGGTTCATCACCGTTGTGCTGCTTGCTTTTTTATTCAGTAGCACGGCCATGGCCGATACCGGAGCGGATGCTCTGGAGGGTTCGGTATCGACGGAAGTCGATGCACTGGAGGGAGGGGGTGTATCCTCCGCGGATGACCTTGAGGGGAGCATCAGTGCTTCTCCTGTTGAGTGCAGTGGTACTTCACCCTGTATTGAAACCGCCACGGGGTTGCCGATGCAGGTGCTACCAAGGCCTTTTACCAATATATACCTTAGCCGGCAGCCCGATGCAGACGCGGTAGCCTATGCCAATATTGAAGCGTTCAGGCCACTCTACGTATTCGCTAGGGAGGATATTGATCTAAGCGACCCGTCTGAACCCAAGGGGTGGTACCAGGTGGGAAGCAACAAACAGCAGATCCTCGGCTGGGTGCAGGCGCGGGATGCCCTCGAGTGGCGGCAGGCGCTGGTCGTTGCCTATACACATCCGGGTGGGGTCGCTGAGGGTCGGCAACCGGTTTTGATGTTCAAGAATGCCTCCTCGTTGCGCAACATCGTCAATGCCGACGATATGCTGACCAGGGCCGGGGAGATCTACCAGGCGGTGGAAGAGGCTAAGGTACCGGAGTCCGTGGTTAGCATGGAGCCCAGACGCTACATCGACATCAATCGACAGTTCTATATTCTGCCGATTCTCGATTGGGAGCAGTTGAATATATATGGTGACGAGGTGCGGCTGTTACAGATTGCAGCGGCGGTGCCCGGGCAGCGTGGGGCTGATACGCTAAAGGAGAGCGGCTACATGGAACAGGCCAGCACCGGGCGTGAGGTTGACAAGGGTGCTGGGCTCACCAACCTGTCGATCGATGTGGTGTTTGTAATGGATACCACACGTAGCATGCAACCCTATATTGACCAGACCCGTAATGCAGTACGCCGCATGGTTCAGGCTACCGGGGATCGACTCAAGGACAAGGTGAAATTTGGCCTTGTCGGATACCGGGATTCTATCGCAGCGGCTCCAGCAGTGGAGTATACAAGCCGAAATTTTACCCCGGAGTTGGTCGACGCCGGGACACTGATCGATATCCTGTCCAATGAAGCCAGGGCCACTCCCGCTGGCAGTCATGACTATGCAGAAGAGGTGTTTGCCGGTGTTGATCTCGGTATGCGTTCAAAATGGCGGCCAGGTGCGCTGCGCTTCATCGTGCTGGTTGGTGATGCCAGCGCCCATCCAAGGGGGCATCCCCAGAATACTACCGGCAAGGATGAAACCGACCTGCGTCGGGAGTTGGATGATTCCGGTATTCACCTGATCTCGATCCATCTCCAGGATGAACGAGCGGCAGAGGACCATGATCTGGCCATCACCCAGTTTGGACACCTGGCACAGGTTCGGGGTAGTGACAGTGAGCAAGCGCTGGTCCAGGTCAACGCGTTCAAAGAGGGGGATTTTCAGGCTGCCGTCGATAGCGTGGTGGGGGGTGTGGCAAGCCGGTTTGAACAGTCCCTTGCCCTGCGAAGCCTGCCGCCGCCACCTCCGATGCCGGAGTATGATGCGGATGTGGATGTTGCCACTCAGGGCAGGATGGCGACGGACAAGGTCTGGGAAGCCGCACTGATCGAGTATCTTGGCAAGGGCGCCCGCCCTCCAAAAGATATCGTCGCATGGGTTATGGACCGGGATATGCTGAATCCAGCGGATGCTGCCCTGGAAGTTCGGGTGCTGGTAACAAGAGAACAGTTGAGCAGCCTGGTTCAGGCACTAAGCCGGGTACTTGATGCCTTTGATAAGGCCAAAATGAGCCAGGGCCAGTTCTTTGAAGCGCTGCAGAGTGTTTCCGGGCAGACGCTGAAACGACCGGAGGATCTGGGCCGTGAACAGAGTCTTGCTGAGACCGGCCTGCTCCCAGCCTTTATCAACAGTCTCCCCTACCACAGCGATATTCTCTCCCTGAGTAACGAGATGTTTGCCAGTATGACGGCGGAGCAGAGGGTTCAGCTTGAGTGGAGCCTGAAGGCCAAGTTGGCTCAGTATCTGGCGATAAACGAGCAAGTTGATGCGTGGCATCGACTGAATGAAGCTGACCCGGCCAGCGAGCTTGTCCATCCTCTGCATATAGACTATCTGCCTTGAACACCCAGACCACATGTGGCAGCGATAGCCAGCAGCATATCCCAACCCAATCCGGCAGGACGGTTGGGTTGCCGCTGCTGACGCTGAAACAGGTGGTCAAGACCAAAGAGCATGCGGGTAGCCGGTTCCAGCTCCTGATTCCGGATCTGGTTGTAGAGCCGGGTGAATTTGTTGCGGTAGTGGGGGAGAGCGGCTGTGGCAAGAGTACCCTACTTGATCTCCTCGCGCTGATCTCCCGGCCAGACAGTGTGGCCTGCTACCACCTCGTTTTCTCGGCCAGTGAGCAACGTGATGTGGCGAAACTCTGGATGGAGAATGATGAGGTGTCCCTGGCGGATATCCGCCGCCAGTATCTTGGCTACGTCTTGCAGACCGGTGGACTGCTGCCCTACCTTAACGTGAGGAAAAACCTGTTGTTGCCAATGAACCTGAACCGCTTGCCCGATGGTCTACAGCGGGTGGTTGATATGGCGCAGCGCATGGGGGTCTCGAACTGCCTGCACCGTCTGCCGGAATCACTCTCCGGGGGGCAACGACAACGGGTGGCGATACTGCGGGCTCTCTCGCATTCACCCCGCCTGGTACTTGCCGATGAGCCGACCGCCGCGGTGGACAAACGACGCGCCAAACTGATCGTGGAGGATTTTAGATCCCTGGCCCGGGATGAAGGGCTGTCAATCATCATGGTGACCCACGATCTGGACCTGGTACAACCCGTCGCAGATACCACTTACGGTTTTCATGTCACCCAGTACGCGGAGAATGAAATCCACTCGGTCTGTAGCAGGGAGATACCTTGATGAGCGAGGTTCGTAGCCAGCGTCTTCGGGTATTGTTTCTTGCCGCCGCACACCTCAGGCATGAGTGGGTATTGACCCTGTGTCTTGTCTCCGCCCTGGCTGCAGTGCTTGCACCATTGCTTATTTTGCTGGGATTGAAAGAGGGGACAGTCGAGACCCTGCGCGACCGGCTGGTTCAGGACCCGGTCTATCGGGAAATTCGACCTGCTATCACACGCACCTTTGATCAGCAGTGGTTGGACCGGTTGCACAATGAGCAAGGTGTAGCCTTTTTGATACCCACCATTCTTCCGGCTTCATCGATGATTCACTTGCGCAGCGGAACTGCCAGCGGTGAACTGGTGGACCTGGTTCCGACAGCGGGCGGTGATCCGCTGCTGCTGGAAAACAGCGGCGTGATTCCGCTGGAGGGAGAGTGTGTCCTGAGCAGCGAGGCGGCAAGACGGCTTGGGGTCTCAAGCGGTGACCAGGTGACCGCACGCGTTACTCGCAGCCGTGGTGGCCGCATGGAGAATGTTGACCAGTTGTTGCAGGTGGTCGCTGTGCTGGACACCCGGGCCGGCACGCTCCCTCGAATTTACGCACCGCTGGATTTCGTTGTCGATGTTGAATCCTATAAAGAGGGGCGGGAGGTGGCGGCCCGTGGTTGGCGGGGTGAGTCGGCCTACCCCTATATGAGTTTTGATGGTGTGGTGGTGGTCAGCCAGATACCCCTTGACCCGGTGACTCGCACCGGCCTGGTGGTCAATACCGGTCTGCTCAAGGCTGTCTCGATGGAGAGTCAGGATTTTACCGCGGTTACCGGTCTCAACCTCACCCAGGGGTGGTTTGCCTATGACCTCTCAATACCCTCCGGAAGTGTGACCATGTCATCTGTTGTCGCATTGAAAAGAAAACTGCGGGGAAGAGACGCGCTTCTGCTGCCTTACGCCGAGGGGATTACGCTCACACTAGGGGAGGAGAAAGTTCGTGCCCGGGGTCTTTCCATCTCTTCTGTTTGGGCAGAGAGACTGGGCTGGCCGGTACCTCCCTGGGGTGAACTATCCACTACCGCCCTGTCGCCGAGCCGACTTTTTCAACTGCTCTGGCCCGCTGCTGATGTGGTTGAAAAATCGGTTGTCAGGGCCGATTTCGAAGGCATTAGGCCGCTGAACTTTCCCCTTCGGGTTTCGGGCGTTTACCAGCCGGGAATAGCCCTCTTACCCGCGGAGCTGATTGGTATGCTACGCACCGCCCGGGATAGGGTGGTCGGCTACAATCCGGATAGTAGCGGCTTGCTTCTTGAGCGTGCAGGTTTCCGTGGTTTCAGGCTCTACGGTCGCAGCATCGATGATATTCCCTTGCTGGTTGAGCGCTTTCGCTCCGACGGGCTTGAGGTGGTAGCGGAAGTCGACGCCATAGAGCGTATCCAGGTCCTGGACCGCGGCCTCACACAGCTCTTCTGGTTGATCGCGATTCTGGGCGTGGTGGGGGCAGGCGCGGTTCTCGTCGCCAGTCTATACGCCGCGGTGGAACGTGAGCGCAAGGATCTTGGAATTCTCCGCCTGATCGGCCTTGCCCGCACCGATGTGTTTCTATTTCCAGTTTTTCAGGGGGTACTGATCGCAATCCTTGGCGTGATGCTGGGCTGGCTTGGTTATACCCTGCTGGCTGGGGTGATCAATCACACCTTTGATGGTGAACTCTCTGACGGACAGGCGATCTGCCGTTTACCGGCAAGTTATCCCTGGTTGGCGTTGCTTGCTTCCCTCGGACTGGCTATAGCGAGTTCATTGATAGCGGCATGGAAGGCAACACGAATTGAACCGGCGGAGGCGATACGTGAAGAGTAGTTTCCTTGTTTGCGTGATAGCGCTGGTGGTGACAATCCAGGTAGCTGCAGCCATACCCGCTAAGAGTGTTTACAATCCGAAACCGGATGAGAACGACCTTGTACTGCCAATGCCGGGAGGTGCCGAACTGGTCTTGCGACCGGTTGAAGTACCAGGTGAGGGGTTCTGGGGCTCCCGTGAGCGGGTGGTTCAACTGGGGGATGCCACCGGTGGTGCCTTTGAAGGGGTACAGCGAACCATGGTGGCTGGCTCTTTTCAGGAAGGCGGGAGTAAACGCTGGAAAATCTGGTTGGCAAAGTACGAGCTTACCAAGGGGCAGTACGTTGCCGTGATGGGGGTTGATGCCCTGATATCCGCCAGTGGTGATCCGAAGGATAAGAAGTATCCCACGCTGAAAGGTCGTGCCCTCGACCAGGCGAATGCCATGCCCCTTTCCTGGATAAGTTACCAGGCAGTTGAAGATTTTCTTCGAGCCTATAATCGCTGGCTTTTTGATCCTGAGTACCCGGAACGTCATAAGGTGTTGCCAAAGATCGATGGTGTACCCGGTTTTATTCGACTGGCAACAGAGGACGAGTGGGAGTATGCCGCGAGAGGTGGAATGGAGGCGTTGAATGACGGCACATTCAATGACAGATTACCGTTCGCATCACGCCAACTGAATGAATATTCCTGGCATCTGAAAAATGCCAAGAACAGGTTGCGGCCAGTGGGCATGAGAAAACCCAATCCGTTGGGTTTGCATGATCTTCATGGCAATGTACATGAGATGACAGCCGGTATATTCCGGCCAGAGATCTGGCAGGGAAAACCTGGAGGTGTACCGATCCGTGGGGCCAGCGTCTCCAGCTCAACCACTGACATCCGCTCCAGTTTCCGGACAGAGTTCGACGCTTATGCCTGGAACGAAGAAAAAAAGCGCATGATCCTGCGAAGAACATTCAATATTGGAACCCGGTTGGCCCTGGGGTCCAATGTAGTGGTCAATTCCATCGCCCGTACCGCGTTGGAAAAGGAGTATGCCGAGTACCGCAAAGCATTGCGTGCTGAAACTCCCGTTGGAAGAAGTCTGGATAACCTGGTGAGCCAGGCGACGAGTCAACTGGCGACCGTGGATAGTGTTCTTCAACAACTTCTCGATCGTCACCCCGATGCGCGGCCGCAAGTCGAGGCAATACAGAACTATGTTGAAAAGGCGAGGGGGCAACTGGATGATGCGCAACGCGAGAGCGCTCGCAGTTTGCTCCAGGATGCCTCGAGAAATGGGACCAATTACAGTGTTTTAGTCAGCAAGCGCGCCAAGTTGCAGACGGCGATGGTCACGGCAAGAAAGCTTCTGGAGATGTCTACTCGCTACCAGGCGCAGGTGGACGCGGTTGAGAAGTCTCTGCAGGACAACAGTACAGCAGCCAATGAACAGTTCAAGGCCTACCTGGAGAAGGTGGCATTGATCGGGGACTACGAAGAGGAGTTCAGGGAGCATGCCTTCAGGATGATGCGAGAGAAGACGTTAAGTACAAGGGAAGACAAGGTCCTGGAGCTGCTACACAAGCATATTAGAGAATATAACGAGACCCGCTCATTGGAAAACGAGGTCTGGTCACGGGAATTCAATACCATTTTCAACACATTTATAGAGTAAGAGGTGAAGTATGAAGGTCTTGTTAAACAAGATAGTGCCACTCGTGCTGTCGGGTATTCTGGTGACTGGCTGTGTTACCAATTCACCGAAGAGTGATAGTGCTAGCGGAGGAAACAATCAGTCGGATACGGACCGGACCAAGACTGAGGGAGCGGTGTTTGGTGCAGTTCTCGGTGGACTTCTGGGACTTGCAGCCGGGGGTGACAAGGAGGACCTGGCGCTCGGAGCAGCCTTGGGTGCGGGTGTCGGATACCTGGTGGGGAACGAGGTAGCCAAGCGGAAACAGGCATATGCCACCAATGAAGAGTTTCTGGATGCGGAGATTGCGCGAACGGCCGAGTTCAACAAGACTGCCAAGGCATACAATGAGCGGCTCCAGGCGGAGATTGTAGCCCTGGACAAAGAGACTGATTCTCTCCGTGCCATGTATCAGTCAGGCCAGGCAACCAGGAATCAGCTACTGGCAAAGAAGAAGGAAATGGATGAGCGGATTGCGAAAAACCAGGAATTCGAGTCAACCCTGCAGAAAGAATACGAGATCAATACCGAAGTTCTGGCCCAGGAGAGCAAGTCACGCAAGCCCGATGACCCGTACATTACCCAATTGGTTAAGGAAAACAGCGATCTCAAAGCCCAGATAGAACGGCTGCGCAAGGATAGTGAGCAAATGGCGCAGATAAACGAGAGGTTGTCGGTATGAAATTACAGCTGTTGATTGTGTTTGGTTCAGCCTGGCTGGTTGCCGGCTGTGTCACCACGGATGACCCCAGGGAAGGGGGGTTTCTAGGCGGGGTCCATGGACTTACCAGTGGAGCCTATGAACGCCGTACCCAGGAGCGTGAGGCAAACCTGGAGAAAATGCGGGAAATGCAGAATGAACTAAACAATGAGTCCAAACAACTTGCTAGACAGAAACAACAAAGACAGCAAGTTCTGCAAGAGGAGAAGGGTAAACTTGCAGTGCTTAGTTCTGATGTGGACGCACTGGAGTTCAAGCTGGTCGCCTTGAACAAGGAAGAGAAGGTGTCGCGCCAACGCGTAACTGAACTGGATCAAAGGATATCCAGGCTGAAAAATCAACTGGCAAGCCATGCTTCAGCACTGGATGCTCTTGAGAGGGATGGTATTGGAAGTGCTGATACCCTGGAAGGTGCTGGCACAGGTGGCCTTACTGCGGATCGCCGACAGCAATTGGAAGCCCAGCGTCAAGCACTGCAGAAGGAGTATGAGACATTACTCGAACTGACGCTTATGCTTTCGCAGTGAGATCAGGCATGCGTCGATGGTTATTGGCCGTCGTCTGCACACTCTACTGGGCATCACCAGTGGCAGTGCCCCCACAGGTTGTTGACGAGATACGTACGGTACTGCGACAAAGGGCGTTGGTAAAGCCGGATGAAGTCCTAATGGACAAGCTGTCCGCTGGGAACCTGGAGCAGGGATTGAAACATATTGATCCGTGGGCAAGGCTGCAGAGTGTTGATGAGGCACCGGTCGGTGTTCTGAAATTTGGAATAGGCGCAGAACTCTACAGGGACGCAGAGGGCCTGTGGCTGATGCCCTATTCAGGTGGACCACTATTCAGGGCTGGGTTCGAGGATCGGGTAAAATTGCATGCCATAAACGGCAACAGGGTTGCCGGGATGTCATCGGCAGAGGTTACTGCGGTTTTGACCGGAGTGGATGGGGTTTCTCTGGAAATTGATCTTTGTACTGACGGCTGCCAGTCGACTGAGCATGTTTCATTACTTCCGGAATACTATAGTCAAAATTCAGTAGAAGAGGTGTATGTCTCTGGCCAGCGCCAACTTCGTTTAAGACATTTCGCTTCGAGAGAAACCCGTGCCTTTCTTCAGACGTTACTTCTGGCGGAGGATACATCCAGGGCTTTGATACTGGATCTTCGCGACTGCCAGGGAGGGGATCTATTTGAGGCGATGGACAGTGCGGCGATGTTTCTCCACCCAGGTAAGTCACTCACATCTACCTACTCCCGTAAAGGGTTGGAACAGCGCTATTTTTCGCCACCGGGGAGAAAATTCAGTAACCCGCTGACCCTTTTGATCAGTGGAAACACGGCCAGTGCCGGCGAAATTTTTGCTGGCATCCTCCAGGCGCATGGCCGTGCTCAATTGGTGGGCGTGAATAGTCGTGGAAAATGCGTTTCCCAAGCCATCCGGACTTTGTCAAACGGGTCGTTGCTACACTATACGAATCTTGAAATTGTTCTGCCGGATGAAAGTCACTGTCAGGGCAGTGGACTACAGCCGGATCTAGTGCTGAGTAACGATGAGGTAAAAAGCAGTCAACTGATACTGCGCCGTCTCTTAAAAGGAGTGGGTGCAAAATTGCCCTCGCCGATGCTGGACAAACGGTAAAGGATACCTTAATATTCGCGCCTCGTTTGGGGCCATAGCTCAGCTGGGAGAGCGCTACACTGGCAGTGTCGAGGTCGGCGGTTCGATCCCGCCTGGCTCCACCAAACAATCGGACGGACCGTAACGCGGTCCGCCTTTTTTTACTTTAATACGCGAAGAGATTTGTCCCCTTCGTCTAGAGGCCTAGGACACCGCCCTTTCACGGCGGTAACAGGGGTTCGAACCCCCTAGGGGACGCCATTT
>JAPHTA010000261.1 GCA_026196475.1 Sedimenticola sp. | reverse complement strand
CCAGTACATGCGCAACTGGAACAAGGGTTACCTGCACTGGGCGCGCAACCACGGCATGATCCGCTACGCTGAGCCGATCACCATCCATCTCTACTCCGAAGTGCTGCAGAAGTTCCGCCTCGCCGCCCAGGGCAAGGGCCAGGGACGCAAGCCGCCGGAGCGCTTGCGCAAGCGCATCGAGATGCACTTCGATCCACTGCCGTTCTTCAGCGAGCCCCTGCTGTCGCGCCTGGTGGATACCCACGAGTACCCGCTCAACGCCTTGACCCAGCGGCCGATGGCGATGTACCACTCCTGGGACTCCCAGAACGCCTGGCTGCGGCAGATCCACACCCACAACTACCTGTTCGTCAACCCGATTCTGGCCAACGCCCGGGGGATCGATGACGGTGACTGGATCTGGGTCGAGTCGCCCACCGGCAAGGTGCGCTGCATGTGCCGCTACTCGGAGGCGGTGGAGCCGGGCACGGTCTGGACCTGGAACGCCATCGGCAAGGCGGCAGGTGCCTGGGGGCTCTCGCCCAAGGCCAACGAGTCGCAGAAGGGGTTCCTGCTCAACCACCTGATCCCGGAGGAGCTGCCGCCCTGCGAGTCGGGAGAGCACCTCTCCAACTCGGACCCGGTCACCGGCCAGGCGGCCTGGTTCGACGTGCGGGTGAAGATCTACAAGGCGGGCCCGGAGGAGCCGGCGCTGACCTCGCCCCAGTTCAGCGTCATGAAACCCCTGCCGGGGCAGACCGTGCGTCGCGGCCGCTGGCTGTCGTTCTTCGCCGGCCGGCTGGGCAGGAAAAAGGGGAGCATCATATGACCCAACTGGCACTGGTTATCGATCTGAATGTCTGCGTCGGCTGTCACGCCTGCGTCACCAGCTGCAAGGAGTGGAACAGCTCCGGCTGGGCCGGGCCGATGCCGGACGAGCGCCCCTATGGCGAGGACCCGAGCGGGGTCTTCTTCAACCGGGTGCAGACCTACGAGGTGGGCTGCTATCCGCAGACCGAGACCCTGCACTTCCCCAAGTCCTGCCTGCACTGCGAGGATCCGCCCTGCGTGCCGGTCTGTCCCACCGGGGCCAGCTACAAGCGGGAGGACAACGGCGTGGTGCTGGTGGACTACGACAAGTGCATCGGTTGCAAGTACTGCGCCTGGGCCTGCCCCTACGGCGCGCGGGAGATCGATCCGCAGAACAGGGTGATGAAGAAGTGCACCCTCTGCATCGACCGTATCACCGACGAGAGCCTGCCCGAGGCGGAGCGCAAGCCGGCCTGCGTGCTGGCCTGTCCCACCTCGGCGCGTATCTTCGGCGACGTGCATGACCCGGCGTCCGAGGCCTCGGTGGCGATCCGGGAACAGGGCGGTTACCAGCTGCAGCCGGAGTGGGGCACCCGCCCGGCCAATCACTACCTGCCGCGCCGCCGCAGCAAGATGCAGATCCACGAGGACGAATTGGTGCGGGCCGACAACCCGCTGCGCAAGGAAGAGGTGGATATGCCGATTGAGCAGGGCGACACCCTGGACGATGTGGCCTGGTGATCGCTATGCGTTCCCACGCAGAGCATGGGAACGAGTCCGGGATCGGTAGGGTGGGCACGTTTTGAGTGCCCACGCGGAAGGCTGGTAATTTTTATAGGAGCGGCTTCAGGCGCGATTTGACTCATCACGACGGAAACCGCTCCTGGCGAATGAAATTGGGATTTAATACATGCATCCGGCATTTTCAGTAATCTTTCTCACCACCCTGATCGGTATCGGGCAGGGGTTGTTTCTGGCCCTGTTTACCGGCCAGGTCTACGCCCTGGCCAACCTGGTGCCGCTACAGGAGAGCGTGGAGTTCTACGCCGCCGGCAGCGCCCTGGCCCTGCTCTTCCTGGTTCTGGGGTTGATCGCTTCGGTGTTCCACCTGGGGCGCCCCGAACGCGCCTGGCGGGCGGTTACCATGTGGCGCACCTCCTGGTTGTCGCGGGAGGTAATCGTACTGCCGCTGTTCATGTTCCTGGTCTTCCTGTACGGCGTGGTGCACTATTTTGGCTGGACCGCTCCGTGGTTCAATGTTTCCGGTGCACTGCCGGTGGATGCCAGCCTGGTGATCGGCCTGCTGGCCAGCGTTGTGGCCTTCGCGCTGTTCATCTGTACCGCCATGATCTATGCCAGCCTGAAGTTCCTGCAGGAGTGGCACACCCCTCTGACGGTGCTCAACTACACGCTGCTGGGGCTGGCCTCCGGCTTTATGTTCGCCGCCGCCTTCTCCGCCTATCAGGGGATCGACCTGGTTTCGTTCTTCGGTACCTGGGCGGTCATCTTCACCCTGGCCGCCGCGTTCTCCCGCGGTGCCTCCCTGTACCGCAACCGCCGCCTGCGCGGCCACTATGGGCTGCCCACCGCGATCGGTGTACGTCATCCCCAGATGGCCCAGGTCAGCCAGGGCTTCATGGGCGGGGCATTCAATACCCGGGAGTTCTTTCACGGCAGGACCCGGGGTGCGATTCGCACCATCCGCTGGTTTTTCCTGCTGGCGGTGTTTCCGCTGCCGGTGCTGCTGATCCTGACCGCCTATACGCTGGAGTCGACCCTGCTGCCGATATCGGCCTTTGTCATCCAGTACCTGGGCCTGCTCGCCGAGCGCTGGTACTTCTTCGCCGAGGCGAAACATCCACAGAACGTCTACTACCAGTCGATGGCCTGAGGTGTGTGCCCGATTTTGAATTGAACATGTAGGGAGCTTGTTATGAAACGTGTGAACTCGATGATTGCAGGGGTGCTGCTGGGTCTTGTCTCCTGCCTGGCACAGGCGGAGGTTGCGGTCCTGGTGCACGGCTACCTGGGCAGCGCCGATTCCTGGGAGCAGAGCGGGGTAAACTCGGTACTGGTGGCAGAGGGTTGGAAGCGGGCGGGAATCCTGCGTGCCGACCCCTATGGTGTGGAGCTGGTGCCGGTGATCGGT
>JAPHTA010000083.1 GCA_026196475.1 Sedimenticola sp. | reverse complement strand
CCTGGAGAAACTTTCAACAGCCGTCTCCGAACTGGAAGAGAAGGGGCTGAACCTTTTCTCCACCCTTCGCGTCGGCAGCCTGCCGGAGAGCGCGGCAGCCCTTCTCAACCAGCTTGAGCTACCACCCGGTGATGAAAACCGGGTAATCCTGATAGGTCATGGCGGACGCCGGCTGTGGCAATCCCTGCAACAGGCCCACTGGCATCATGCCGACCCGATCGACAATTTCAGCCATGCCGCGGCAAACCGATTCTGTCAGCAGCTGCTTCAGGGATACCGCCACCAGGTCATCTACCCCGGGACCTGCCCGGTACCGCTGCAGCAGCTGGGTATCAGGGCCGGGTGGCACAGCGACTCGCCTCTCGGACTCGGCATTCACCCCGAGTGGGGCCTCTGGTTTGCCTACCGGGCGGCCATCCTGACCGATGCACCCCTGCCGGAAATCCGGCAACCAAACCCCGCCGCACCTTGCGACCAATGCCTGGACCAGCCCTGCATCAGCCACTGCCCGGCCCGGGCGCTATCAGCGACCCGACAGATAGACATGTCACGCTGTGGCGACTACCGGCTGCAAGAGGATTCAACCTGTAGCGACCGATGCCTGGCGCGACTCAGTTGCCCGGTGGCCGGGGAACACCGCTATACTCTGGAACAGATCACCTATCACTATCGACTCTCTCTGGAAACATTGAGACACTACCATTATGGTGGCAAGTGACCCAGCCGGCCGACTATACCCGAGGCGATTGAAACAACGATGTCGAATAGCGCAGACCTGATGGACGACGAAACACCGGTTCCAGCCGAACCGCAGACCGAGAGCGACAATACTGAAGATGCGGCCCAGGATGGTGTGGACCTGTCGTCCAGCGAGTACTACCTGAACCGGGAGCTCACCTGGCTGGAGTTCAACAAGCGGGTACTGCACCAGGCAGCGGACGAGCGCACCCCCCTGCTGGAGCGGCTCAAGTTCATCGCCATCGTCAGCTCCAACATGGACGAGTTCTTCATGAAGCGCCTCGGCGGCCTGAAGCAACAGGTGGGCGCCGGGGTCTCCACCCTGACCGTGGATGGGAGGACGCCCCAGCAGCAGATCGACGAGTGCAACCAGGTGGTACGCGACATCGAAGCCACGATGTGCGAGAACTACCTCGCCGTAACCCGCCTGCTACGGGAACAGGATATCGCCATCCTGAACTATGACGAGCTGGACAAATCGGACAAGATCTACCTGCGCAAGTACTACTACGAAAACATCTATCCCCTGGTGACGCCGCAGTCGATCGACCCGGCACATCCGTTCCCGTTCATCTCCAACCTGTCACTCAACCTGCTGGTGCAGGTGCGTTACCAGGATGGCTCCGACAAGACATCCCTGACCCGGATCAAGGTACCCGTAGGGGCCGGAATTCCCCGTTTCCTGCAGCTCAAGGACCGTCGCCACTTCGTGCCCCTGGAGTACGTCATCGCCAACAACCTGGGCATGCTGCTGCCAGAGATGGAGGTGCTCTCCTGCGATGTCTTCCGAGTGACCCGCAACGCCAACACCGAGCGCAGCGAGGAGCACGCGGATGACCTCCTGTCGCTGATCGAGTCGGAACTGCGTGACCGGCGTTTTGCCCCCATTGTGCGCCTGCAGGTGGAACAGGCGATGCCCACTTTACATCGCGGCATGCTGGCAGCCGAGCTGTTTCTCGACGAGGCCAGCGACGTCTACGAGATCATCAACATGCCGGCAATGCGGGACCTGTTCGAGATCGCCTCGCTGGATGTTCCGGAACTGCGCGATCCACCGCACCAGGCGATCGATCACCCGGAGCTGGTGGACAACCGCAACATCTTCCATATCATCCGTGACCGGGGTCCCCTGCTGTTACAGCACCCCTACGAGTCCTTCGGCACCTCGGTGGAGCGGTTTCTCAAGGAGGCCAGTATTGACCCCAAGGTACGCGCTATCAAGATGACGCTGTACCGGACCTCCAGCGATACCAAGGTGGTGGACTATCTGATCAGTGCCGCACGCAACGGCAAGCAGGTGGCGGTGGTAGTGGAGCTCAAGGCCCGCTTCGACGAGGCGGCCAATATCCGCTGGGCCAATCGAATGGAGGAGGCGGGCATCCACGTCACCTACGGCGTGGTCGGTCTCAAGACCCACTCCAAGATCGTCCTGGTGGTGCGCAATGACTACAGCGGCCTCAAGCGCTACCTGCACATCGGCACCGGTAACTACCACGCCGGTACCGCCCGGCTCTACTCCGACCTGGGCATACTGACCAACGACGAGGACCTGGGACGGGACGCAACCGAGTTGTTCAACTACCTGACCACCGGCTACACCCAGGCCCGCAACTACCGCAAGCTGCTGCCCTCGCCGAAGACCCTGAAAAACGCCCTGCTGGCCAAGATCAAGCGCGAGAGAAAGCTGCACAAGGAGGGTTCGCCAGGGCTGATCCAGTTCAAGATGAACGCCCTGGAGGACGTGGATATCACCCGGGCTCTCTACGAGGCGGCCCGTGACGGGGTGCAGATCGACCTGATCGTGCGCGATACCTGCCGCTTCCGCCCCGGTATTCCGGGCGTGTCAGAGAACGCCCGGGTCATCGGCATCGTCGGCCGCTTCCTGGAGCACACGCGGATCTACTACTTCAGAAATGCTGGCGAAGAGGAGTATTTCATCGGCTCGGCCGACGCCATGAAACGCAACCTGGAGTCCCGGGTCGAGGTGGTGACGCCGGTGCTGGACAGCAAGCTGTGCCAGGAGCTTCGCCTGGTACTGGACACCCAGATCAACGACCAGCGCAGCGCCTGGGACATGCAGCCGGACGGCAGCTTCATCCAGCGGCAACCGGTCGACGAAGAGCATGCCACGGGCTGCCAGCAACAGTTGATCCAGTTCGCGGAGAAACGTGCCAAGCAGGCCGCCAAGCGGGTGCGCGGCAAGCGACGCCGGCTTATCGGCAGAAACATCCGCTGACCCGGTGGCGGCCGGCGGCTGCGGCTATTACTGCCCCCTCCTGATACGCAATGTCCAAAGCGCCCGATCAACCTTGCCTGGCCCGAACAACGCTCTATAATCCGCCTTTTCCACAGCCGAACTAACGGCTTTGCCAGAAGGTGTTGATCCGTGCCAGGGGATGCAACCGGAAGTGAAAACCGCCATATTGCAACCCTGGTGATCGGTTGCCTGATGATGGGCTCAATGGGCGTCTTCGCCAACCTGATCGAGCAGACCCACGCCGCCAACGTGGTGTTCATGCGCTTTTTCTTTTGCGTCCTCAGCCTGCCGCTGATCGCTCTCATCGCCTACCCGCTCTCTCCCCGGGCCACCCGAATCAAGCTCGCTGAGACCCTGACATTCATCCGGTGTTTTCCCCGGGTCTGGTTGATGGTGGGTGCCTCCATGGGGCTGGCCATTGCCCTCTACACCCTGGGCAGCGTGCTGCTCTCGGTCGGCCTCAGCGTCATCCTGCTGTATACCGCCTCCATCTGGTTTCCACTGGCGGACAGGATCGCTTGCCGCTACCTGTTCCGCGACCTGAAGCCGGTCCATTTCCGGGAAGCCTACTACCTCTCGGTTCTGCTGAATCTGTCCGGGCTGGCTATCATCATCATGGGAACCACCCGGTTGCCGGACTTCGGCTCATCGAGTTCGGTCATCGGCCTGGTCTGTGCAGTGTCCGCCGGCATCGCCTTCGCCATCACCATGGTCCTGACCCGGGTGATGAAAATCAACGGGATAAAAACCGACCAGGTGATCGTTCCCAGCTCGGTTATCGGCTCCCTGCTGATGCTGCCCGCGGTCTTCTTCCTCCCGCTATCGATCTCGGTATCCAATATCGGCTATGCGCTGGGCATGGGCTTCGTGGCCACGGCCCTGGGCGGGCTGGTCTATTTCAAGGGGTTTGGCAGCGTGCGTCCGGCGCTGGCACCGATACTCGCCTATTTCGAGCCGATCTTCGGTTTCTCCCTGGCGGTCCTGGTGCTCTCAGAGGCATTCACCCCTCTCCTCCTGACGGGCATGGGACTGATCCTGTTGACCAACATCGGCTATACCCTGCTGGATATCTCCCGCAGCCGGCAACTGCTGGATGGGCTGGACCCCTGACCGGAAACCTGTTACTCACCGGGATCAGTCGTCTGCCGAATCGATATCAGCGTAGAAGCGATAGCTGTTCTTGCCCTGGTTCTTGACCGCGTACATCGCCTTGTCCGCCAGGCGGCTCAGTTCGTCCGCCTCGCATGCATCATCGGGAAACAGGGCGATGCCGATACTGGCACCCAGAGTCTTCCCCACGGCTACGCTGGCAATAGGCCTCGAAATCACCTCTATCAACTTCTCCGCAACCAGGGCTACCGAGGCTTTCGATTCGATCCCGGAGAGCAGTACGAAAAACTCGTCACCACCGATTCGCGCTACCGTATCCATGTCGCGCAAGGTCCCGGCAATTCGCCCCGCCACCACCTTGAGCGCCCTGTCGCCTGCCTCATGTCCCTGGCTATCGTTGATCTTCTTGAATCCATCCAGGTCCAGGTAGAACAGCGCAAAAGGCCTTTTCTGCCGCTTTCCCGATACCACCAGCTGGTTCAGGCGATCCCGGCCCACGCGCAGATTCGGCAGCCCGGTCAATGCATCGTGATCCGCCAGGTACCGCAGCTGTTCCGCACTCCGGTCGCGCTCGATCACCCGCCCCAACTCGATGCCGATATGGCTAAGCGCGCCAAGGAAGGTCTCGTCGTTTTCGGTGTATTCCGGGGTAAAGAATTCCAGAACTGCAACCACGTCCTGGCCCACTACCACGGGCAACGCGAAACTTGTCCGCACCTCCAGCTCACCGGAAACCCGGGCCCGGGGGAAATTGTCATCGGCACTGATATCCTCTATCCAGACCGGTTTGCCAGTGGCCAGGACACGACCGGGTATCCCCTCCCCCACATTGAACACCGTGCGCTCGGTGATCTGTTTCAGTTGTCTGAAGCGTTTCTCGTCAGCCAGGTACCAGCAGCGGGATGAGACCAGGCGGGGACAGGGATCATCCTCCTCCAGCATGTAGACATGCCCTACCGGCCAGCCGGTGTATTCACAGACCTCGCGCAAAAAACCCTTCATAGCAGACAGGGTATTGCTCGCCTCGTTGGCCAGCGATGTGAGTCGATGCAGCAATTGGACAAGCTCCTTCTCCTGTCGAATGCGCTGCTCCATCTCCAGCCGCCTCGATATATCCCGGATAAAAGCGGTGAAGTAGCGGACTCCCCGGGCGTGAAAGGCTGTGACGGTCAACTCGATTGGAAACTCGCTGCCATCCGCGCGCATCGCTCTCACCTCCACCCGGCGATCGATGATGTGCGGCACCCCGGTCTCCAGGTAGCGCTCGAACCCGTCGTGGTGCTGCTGCCTCAGAGCCGGGGGTATGATCACGTCGGCAATAAGACGCCCCTTTACTTCAGAGCGCCGATAACCGAAAAGCGCTTCCGCTGACCGGTTGAAGGAGACAATGGCCCCGCTGTCATCGATAATCACTATCGCGTCCAGCGCCAGGTCCATGATCACGCCCTGGGAACGCTTGTCCTGTAACAGGATATGGGAGAGGGAAACCTCTACATTGGGGATATCGCAAAGACCGCAGTCTTCCAGGTGGGAATACAGGTTCTCCAGCTCCTGCTGCAGCTGCTTCTTGCTTTTCGATTCCGTGGAGCGACGGGAATCCGGTTTCTGCATGTTAAATCTCCGGCCAGCGTTCCCTGATCGTTCTGTACATCCAGGTAAAAACCCCGGACCCCTGCAGGACAGAGCTGCCTGCGCAGGTTCCATTAACAGTCTAGTTGATTCATCGGCTGGACCGGCCAATTCTTGATCAGGCACTGCTCGCCCTACGCCAGCCCGGGGTAAGCATCCGTTTCATTCCCCTGACCCACCCGCAGTTGCCCCACCCGGAATCCAGTGGCGACGGTCGGCGATTATCCATCCTGCCTGGTGATTGCAATAAAAAGCCCGGCACGAGGCCGGGCTGTCAAAGCGTATACAACGAGCGGATCAGAGGTAGTCGTACTCGCCACTCTTCCACTTGTAGAGTACGTAACCCGGGGCTGTCACATCACCCTTGGCATCGAAACCAAAATTACCCAGAACGGTTTCAAACTGGTTGCTCTTGAGCGCCTTCACCACCTTGTCGGTATCAGTTGAACCGGCAGCCTCGACCGCCTGTGCCCAGGCCTGAATGGCACCGTAGGTGTAAAGCACGTAGCCTTCCGGCTCGATACCCATGCTACGGAACTTGGCAACCAGGGGTGCGGCTACCGGGTTCTTGCGCGGATCCGGGCTGAAGGTCATCAGGGTGCCCTCGCCTGCATCGCCGGTAATCGACCAGTACTCGTTGGTCACCAGCGCGTCACCGGAGACCAGCACGGTATCCATGCCCTGCTCACGCATCTGGCGCACGATCAGGCCACCCTCGGTGTGGTAACCACCCAGGTACATCACGCCGATGTTGCTCTGCTTCATCTTGGACACCAGTGCCGTGTAGTCCTTCTCGCCGGCGGTAATCGCCTCGTACATGGCCGGCTCACCACCCTTCGACTTGTAGGTGGCCAGGGTGGCATCAGCCAGGCCCTTGCCGTAGGCGGTCTTGTCGTGAATAAAGGCTACCTTCTTGTCGCCGAAGTTGTTGATCAGGAACTCGCCGGCAACCTGGCCCTGCTGGTCGTCACGGCCACAGACACGGAACACGGTGTCGCCACCCTCTTCGGTCAGCTTCGGATTGGTGGAGGCGGGAGAGATCATTACGATGCCCTCCTCCTCGTAGACCTTGGAGGCGGGGATCGACGAGCCGGAACAGAAGTGGCCGGCCATGAAGACAACGCCCTTGTTGATCATCTGGTTGGCTACTGCCACCGCCTGCTTGGGATCACAGGCATCGTCACCCACTTCCAGGGCCAGTTTCTCGCCCAGAACACCGCCGGCGGCGTTGATGTCGGCAACCGCCTGCTCGGCGCCCGCCTTCATCTGTGCACCGAAGCTGGCGTACTGGCCGGTCATCGGACCGGCGGTGGCGATCATGATGTCGGCCAGGGCTACTGAGCCGAAGCTCATGCTGGCGGCTGCCGCCACACCGATCATGGACAGTTTGAATGTCTTTTTCATTTCAACATATCTCCTCTGGTTCTTACCCAGTCCTTAAGTTATTTCACTCTTCTTATTCCAAATCCGGCCGTATGTCATTCAGCCAGTAGTGCCACTCATAACCCCTGAAAAACAGTGCTTTCTGTCGGTGGTGGCATACAATCAACGAACGCTTTGAGTGTAAACGCTTTCGTCTGATTATTCACTAATCTCGGTCCAGCTGAACAGCGAGGTACGCCGGTACAGCCAGGGGTACTGACTAACCATTCGTTTTACCCGGGTAATACGGAATGCCAGCATTGCGATGGCGAATATGGTTGCCGTATCGACCAGGTAGCCGCTCAACGATGTGAGGTCCCCGCCAAACAGGGCGAAGACCAGAAAACGATCGGCAGCGCCCAGGAGCAACGAGTAGATCAGCACCTGGTAGAGCGGCCGCCAGGTGGACGATATCGCCTGGCCGGTCATGTACGCCGCCCCGCCGAACAGAATCAGGGTCAAACCAATATATACAGGTATGTTCAATGTCCCCCCTCCAGGTATGCTGCACGAACCTCCGGTCGTTCCAGCAACTCCTTGCTCTCCCCTGACATGGTGATTTCACCATTGACCATCACGTAGCCCCGATTGGCCAGCTTGAGGGCATGGAATGCGTTCTGCTCTACCAGCAGCACGGTTACCTTGTCCTCCCGGTTGATCTCCTCGATCACCTCGAAGATCTGCTTGACCACCAGGGGCGCCAGGCCGAGGGACGGTTCATCCAGCAGCAGCAGTTTGGGGCGGCTCATCATCGCCCGGGCAATCGCCAACATCTGCTGCTCACCGCCGGAAAGGGTTCCACCACGCTGGCTGGCCCGCTTCTTGAGAATCGGAAACAGCGTGGTTACGCGTTCGAGATCTTTTTCGAAGTACTGCTCGTCGGAGACGATCGCGCCCATCTGAAGGTTTTCCAGCACAGTCATGCGGGGAAAGATGCGGCGACCCTCCGGGGACTGGGCAATCCCCATGTGCATGATGTCATGGGTACTCAGGCGGGTAATATCCTGTCCCTGGTAGTGGATCGTTCCCTGCGCCGCCCGCGGTGTTCCACAGATGGTCATCAACAGGGTGCTCTTGCCGGCACCGTTGGCACCGATCAGGGTTACGATCTCGCCCGCCTCGACCGAGACATCGACACCCTTCAACGCCTCGATACTGCCGTAGTAGGTGTGCAATCCGGATATTTCCAGCATCTCAGACACCCTCCTTCTGATCGGGATCAAAATCTTTTACGATATCCTGGACCACTTCGGGAGGCAGTTCCTCGTCCTCCTCCTCACCCAGGTAGGCGCGTATCACATTTGGATCCGATCGCACGTAGAGTGGAGTACCGTCTGAGATCTTCTTGCCGTAATCCAGCACCACCACGTGATCGGATATCTCCATCACCACGCTCATGTCATGCTCGATCAGCAGCAGGCCGATCTTGTGTTCCTCCTTGATATAGTTGAGGAGCCGGTTAAGGTCCGCTGATTCATTCGGGTTGAGGCCGGCGGCCGGCTCATCAAGGCAGAGGATACTTGGCCGGATACACATCGCCCGGGCGATCTCCAGCCGTCTCTGGTCACCGTAGGGCAGGTTGCCTGCATTGATATCCGCCTTGCTGATCAGGCCCACCCGGTCCAGCCAGTAGTGCGCCAGGTCGGCCGCCTCCTTCTCCTTCTTCTTGTAGCTTTTGAATCCAAACAGGCCGGTAACCGTAAAGCCCGATGCCCGCATCAGCTCGTTGTGCTGGGCCACGATCAGGTTTTCCAGAACCGACATCTCGGAGAAGAGACGGATATTCTGGAACGTTCGTGCCACGTGTGCCTTCTGGGCGATTCGGAAACCGTCCATACGCTCCAGCAGAAACTCCTTGCCACGTGACTGCAGGGAGAGTCGCCCCACTGTCGGCGTGTAAAAACCGGTGATGCAGTTGAACAGGGTGGTCTTGCCGGCACCGTTGGGGCCGATGATGGCGGTAATCTCCTCCT